>NZ_RBHX01000001.1:2450843-2757198 GCF_003626735.1 Microbacterium sp. CGR2
CGTGAGCGGGTCGGTGGCGGATGCTGCGGAGGCGGAGAACGCTCCGATCGCCGCGGCGAGCGTCAGCGCGGTCAGCGTCAGCCACCGTCTCGTCATACTGTTTCCTCCGACCGACAGCCGTGCGCCATGTCACGAGTCTATGCACAGAGTCCGACACGCGACAGCTTCCACCGGGTGTTCTGCGTTCGCCGTCAGCGGAGGCACATACGCTGGAGGGCATGGACGACAGGTACGGATCGGACGTGCTCGCATCGGGGTGGCGTGAGCGCGCCACGAAGAAGGTGCCCCAGGTGCCGGCGGAGACGGATCTCGTCGTCGAGGTCGCGGATGACGGCTACTGCGGGGCCGTGACGCGCGTGCAGGGCGGCGCGGTGGAACTGGAGGATCGGCTCGGCCGCAAGCGGGTGTTCCCGCTCGGCGGCGGATTCCTGATCGACGGTTCACCGGTCCGTCTGGTCGTGCCCGCGGCGAAGGTGCAAGGTCCGCGTCGTACGGCATCTGGTTCGTTCGTCGTCGCCGACCAGCGTGCTCGCGTCGCGCTGCCCAGCCGCATCCTGGTGGAGGGCAAGCACGACGCGGAGCTCGTCGAGAAGGTGTGGGGCGCCGACCTGCGCGCCGAGGGCGTGGTCGTGGAGTTCCTGCAGGGTGTCGACCTTCTCGACGACCTGCTCGCCGCCGAGCCGCCGAGTGCGAGCCGCCGATACGGAGTGCTCGTCGACCACCTGGTTCCGGGATCCAAGGAGACTCGCATCGCGGAAGCGGTGGCCCGCGGACCGCACGGGCCCCACGTCCGCATCGTCGGGCATCCCTTCGTCGACGTCTGGCAGTGCGTGACCCCGCGCGCGCTCGGCATCGCGAAGTGGCCGGAGATTCCCCGCGGCATCGAGTGGAAGATCGGCATCTGTCGTGCGTTCGGCTGGCCGCACGAGACGCAGGCCGACACCGCGCGCGCGTGGCAGCACATTCTGTCGAAGGTGACGACGTACCGGGATCTGGAGCCGGCGCTGCTGGGCAGGGTCGAGGAGCTCATCGATTTCGTGACGGCGCCCGCCGCCGGCTGATCGTCGGGCGGCGGGAACGGATGCAGTGGCCCGGCGACTACCCTGGAAACATGCCCGAACCCCGTACTTTCCGCGACGAGCCGGTGTCGTTCGTGCGCCGAAGCGGCCGGATGTCCGAGGCGCAGGACCGCGCCTTCGCCGAGCTCGCACCGCACTACCTCCTCGACGTGCCGCGCGACGTCGCCTGGACCTCCGTGCACCCGGAAGCGCGACTCGATCCGACCACCGAGTACGGCCGAACCGCCGACTTGTATGTGGAGATCGGCTCCGGGCAGGGACACGCCATCGTGGCGGCGGCATCCTCCCGCCCCGACGACGACTTCCTGGCTGTGGAGGTGTTCCGCGCGGGGCTCGCGAGAACCATGCTCGACGCCGACCGCGAGGGTGCGCGCAACGTGCGGGTCGTCGAGGCCAACGCACCCGAGGTGCTGTCGTCGTATCTGCCGGAAGCGGCGGCACGCGAGGTCTGGATCTTCTTCCCGGACCCCTGGCACAAGAAGAAGCACACCAAGCGCCGCCTCGTCCGCGCGGGTTTCGGGGCCACGGCGGCGCGTGCGCTGCGAAACGGTGGTCTTCTGCGCCTTGCCACGGACTGGGAGGACTACGCCCTGCAGATGCGAGAGGTGCTCGACGCCGACCCGCTCTTCGAGCGCGCGTTCGAGGGGGAGTGGGCGGAGCGGTTCGAGGGACGAGTGATGACGGCGTTCGAGCGGAAGGGCATCGCGAAGGGGCGCGACATCCGCGATCTGGTGTACCGACGCACGGAACGCTCGTGACCGAGGTGACGCACGGCACGACACTTCGTGCAGGGCTCGCTCCGGCGCTTCTCGTCTGCGCGGCGGCTCCGGCGTTCTTCGTCCTGCAGATTCCGTGGCTGGGTTGGGCGTTGCTGGCGCTGGGGGTCGGAGCCGCCTGGCTGGTCGAGCGAGGACGCACCGCGGAGGACTCGACGGTGCGCGTCGGTGCCCGGCGCGAGACCGCTCGGGTGATCGGCGACCATCGGGCGCCCTCGCTGACGCGCGACCTGTCGTTGATCGCCTTCGGCATGCTGATCGTGAGCATCATCCCGTTGGCGGCCGAGCTCGACAACCTGGCGATGCTGCGATTCACGCTGGCGCTGGGCGGCGCTGTCGCCGTTCCGTACGTGATCTCGCGATATGTCTACCGCGACCGTGCCATCAGCTTCCCATGGCGGACGCACCGCCGGTGGGGGCGCCTGCAGTGGGGCTGGCTGGTCGCCGTGCTCGTGCTGGGGTGGCTCATCCTGCCGTTCTATTTCATCACCAGCGGCGTCTACCAGAACTGGCCGGTGGTGGACACACCCGACCTGATCGCTCGACTGTTCGTGGGTGTCGGCGCTGTCGGCATCTGGGACGAGCTTTTCTTCATCTGCACGGTCTTCGCGCTGCTGCGGCGGCACTTCCCCGATCTCGTCGCGAACCTGCTGCAGGCGATCGTGTTCGTATCGTTCCTGTGGGAGCTCGGCTACCGTGAGTGGGGTCCGCTGCTGACCATCCCGTTCGCGCTTCTGCAGGGCTTCATCTTCCTGCGGACGCATTCTCTCGCCTACGTGGTCACCGTGCATCTGCTCTTCGATGCCGTGGTGTTCGCCGTCCTCGTGCACGCGCACAATCCGGGGCTCCTGCCGATCTTCCTCGTCTGACGACGCGGGGTTTGGCGAACCGGTCGTCGGGCAGGAGAATCAGGGCATGCTCATCGTCGGTCTCGTCCTCGCAGCCGCTGCTGCGGCCTTCCACGTCTTCATCTTCGCCCTCGAGTCGCTGCGGTGGACGGAACCCGAGACGCGCAAGATCTTCGGCGTCGCGAGTGAGGCGGATGCCATCACCATGAAGCCGCTCGCCTTCAACCAAGGGTTCTACAACCTGTTCCTGGCACTGACGACGCTGCTGGGCGTCGGTCTCGTCATCGTCGGCTTCGGCACCGTCGGCGTGACGTTGGTGTTTGCCGGGACGGCGATGATGGTCGCTGCCGCACTGGTGCTCGTTCTGTCGGATCGCACGAAGGCGCGCGCTGCCGCGATGCAGGGCGTCCTTCCGCTGGCTGCGATCATCGCGACGTCGATCGGGGTCGCGATCAGCTGACAGGGGTGACATCCGCCGCGTCGAGCGTCACACTCGTTTGCATGGCCGAATGGGTGCTGCACGTGGACATGGATCAGTTCATCGCCGCGGTGGAGGTGTTGCGTCGTCCTGAGCTGGCGGGCCTTCCGGTGATCGTCGGAGGACGCGGTGATCCGACCGAGCGGGCGGTCGTGTCGACGGCGTCGTACGAGGCACGGGCTTTCGGCATCGGCTCCGGGATGCCGTTGAAGATCGCCGCGCGAAAGGCACCGGACGACGCGGTCTTCCTGCCGGTGGATCACGAGGCCTACGAGGCCGCCTCGGCGGAGGTGATGTCGACGCTGCGGGCTCTGCCGGGTGTCGTGCTCGAGGTCATCGGCTGGGACGAGTGCTTCCTCGGAGTGACCACCGATGACCCCGAGCAGAAGGCTCGTGACGCGCAGGAAGCCGTCCTCGAAGCCACCGGGCTGCACTGCTCCGTCGGCATCGGTGACAACAAGGTCCGCGCCAAGATCGCGACGGAGTTCGGCAAGCCGCGGGGGAGCTTCCGCCTGACCGAGGCCAACTGGTTCGAGGTGATGGGCGCCAGACCCACGCGCGATCTGTGGGGTGTCGGAGCGAAGGTGCAGAAGCGGCTCGCGGAGCACGGCATCGACACAGTGCGGCAACTCGCCGACGCCGACGAGCAGGAGCTCGTCCGCGAGTTCGGTCCGAAGATGGGCGTCTGGTATCACGGGCTGGGCTCAGGTCTGGGCCCGAGCGTGGTCGACGACACGCCGTGGGTCGCGCGCAACCACAGCCGGGAGACGACCTACCAGCAGAATCTCACGTCATCGGAGCAGGTCGAAGCGGCGGTTCGCGAGCTCGCCGCTGCTGCCTTCGATGACTGCGCCGCCGAGGGACGCGCGGTGATGCGCGTGCATCTCAAGATTCGCTATGCGCCCTTCGAGACGAAGACGCTCGGGCGAAAGCTCTCTGCACCCACATCCCGCCGCGACGATGTGGTGGCCGCTGCCGTCGGCCTCGCCACCGGCACTCTGGACCCTTCGCGAGAAGTGCGTCTGCTCGGCGTCCGCGCAGAGATGGCCATGCCCGAAACGGCGGATGCCGCCGAGCGAACACCGGTTCGCGGCCGGTTCTGAGTTCGCTCGGCGGCGGGTGCCGGTCAGAACCGGAGCAGAACCTTGCCCACGCGCCCCGGAGTTCCGCTGGCCCGGACGGCGTCAGCGATGTCGGACGCGTCGAAGATGCCTGCGACCGGCAGAGTGAGGGTGCCGTCGGTGACACGCTGCACCAGCTCGCCGAAGAGGGCGCTCCTCGTCGCAGGGTCCAGCGCCGGCATGACCTTGCTGCCCCAGAATCCCTTCACCGTGGCTTGCTTGAAGATCACGTCGGACGAGGAGATCTCCATCACGGGCGAGTCCATCGCGCCGAAGGCCACCAGGGTGCCGCCCTCGGCCAGCAGCGACAGGACATCGCCGGCGGACGAGCCGCCGACCGAGTCGACGCCGGCGACGATCGGCGCACCACCGGTGATGGCGGAGACCTGATCCTTCCAGTCGTCCTGATCCGTGGCGACCACGTTCTCGATGCCCTGCGAGCGAAGCTCATCGACACCGGCGCTGCGGCGCACCAGACCGAGCACGTTGACGCCTCGCGCTGCGCCCAGCTGCGCAAGCATTCGCCCGACAGCACCGTTGGCGGCGTTCTGCACGACCCATTGACCGCCCTGCACGTCCAGAGAGTCCAGCAGGGTGATGGTGCTGAAGGGCATCGAGACGAGCTGTGCGGCGCTCTCGTCGGAAAGCGAATCCGGCACCGGGATGAGTCCGGCCGCGTTGGTGACGACATACTCCGCCCAGGCGCCGAAAGTGCCGCCGGTCGCGACGCGCTGTCCGACGACGAGGTGGTCGACGCCCTCGCCGACGGCGTCCACGACGCCCATCGCTTCCGTCCCGGAGGCGGCGGGAAGGTCCGGCTTGAACCCGTAGGTCCCGCGGACGGTCCAGAGGTCGTGGTTGTGGATGGGGGAGAGGACGATCCGCAACCGTACCTGGCCCGCCTCGGGCTCCGGCACCGGGCGTTCTTCCACCTCGAGGACCTCTTCGGGCTTGCCGAACGTGGAATGGGTGAGTGCGCGCATGATGCTCCTTCTTTCGAGATCAGTCGTCGGAGACGGTGATCGTGACGTCGATGTTGCCGCGGGTCGCGTTGGAGTACGGGCAGATCAGATGGGCGGCGTCGGCCAGCGCCTGCGCCTGCTCATGGGGAATCTCGGGAACGATGACCTCGAGTTCGACGGCGAGACCGAAGCCGCCGTCGCCGTTGGGGCCGATCTGCACGCGGGCGCCCACCGAGGAATCGGCGATGGGCACCTTCTGGGCGCGGGCGACACTCTGCAGTGCCGAGTGGAAGCACGCGGCGTATCCGGCGGCGAAGAGCTGCTCGGGATTCGCGCCGTCGCCGCTGCCGCCCAGCTCCTTCGGTGCAGCGAGGTCGAACTCGACGCGGCGGTCGCTCGTGGCGACGTGCCCGTTTCGTCCGGCGCCGGTGGCCAGGGCCTCGGCGGTGTACAGAACGTCCATGGGTGTTCTTCCTTTCGCGGGAATCGTCACGCGCGCGCGGCCCGGTCGGCCGGCGCGTCGATGGTGGCGGACTGCAGTCGGGTCGTCAGATCTTGCAGTTCGGCGATCAGTCGACGACGGTGATCGTCGTCTCGGATGCCGGAGAAGCCGGCGATCTGCGCAGGGATGGAGGCGAGCTCCTGCTTCAGCGCGTGTCCGGCCGGGGTGAGGACGACGGAGACGACGCGCTCATCGTCGGCTCGACGTGCTCGCGCGACGTGACCGGCCTGCTCCAGACGTCGGACGAGCGGCGACAGCGTGCCGGAGTCGAGCTGCATGGCTTCGCCGAGGGAGCCGACGGTCTGATCGCCTTCGTGCCAGAGGATGGCGAGCACAAGATACTGCGGGTAGGTCAGGCCCCACGGGGCGAGGAGCGCGCGGTACGCCTGAGTGGTCGCGCGCGCAGCGGAGTAGAGGGAGAAGCACACGAGCTCATCGGTCACGGCCATCCAGCAAGTATTGCACTCAACTAGATTGTGTGCAATTCAATTAACGGATGCGGAGCCATACGCGCCGTCGACGAACCGAGGTCACGGGTGTCGGTTCCGGCGTCGGAGGTACGGCCGTGCGGTCGCCGGAAAGCCATCGCAGCCACGTCGTGCCCGGATCACCCTCGAGGATCAGCGCCCGCGCGAGCAGAGTGAGCGGGATCGAGAGGATCGCTCCGAGGGGGCCGATGATGAAAGTCCAGAAGACCACCGACAGGAAGCTCAGCGTCAAGCTGAGGTCGACCGCGTCGCTGACGAATTTGGGCTGGACCAGCACCTGCAGCACCACGTTGACGATCGTGTACACGGCGATGACACCCAGCAGGAGTGGCCAGCCGCCCACGACGAACGCGAGGATCGCCGGCGGGACGAGTCCCAGGACGAACCCGATGTTGGGGATGAAGTTCGTCACGAAAGCGAGGATCGCCCAGACCACGGGGACCGGGATCCCCATCCACCACAGCGCGAGCCCGTCGATGATCGCGACGATGACGCCGAAGGTGGCGTTGACGATGTAGTACCGCCGGATGCCGGAGTTCAGGTGCGAGATGCCTGCGATGACCGCGCCCTTCGTCGCCGCGAACAGAGCGGGCGCCTGTCGATAGCGGGCAGCATCCACCGCCATGAAGATGATGTAGGCGCAGACGAAGAACAGGGCCGTCGCGACGCTGAGGACGGTGCCGCCCACGCTGCGTGCGACGGCGAGCAGGGTGTCGGGATCGAGGACGGATGCCGCGGCATCCGATGCCTCTTCGTCGAGCCCCAGCGACTGCAGCCAGGCGACGAGTTCGTCGGCGGTGCGCATCAACCCGTCCTGGGAGGCGAGATCGCCTACCAAGCGGACGAACTGCGTTCCTGCGAGCCACAGCAGCGCGCCCATCGCCAACAGGATGAGGTAGGCCAGCCCGATCACCGCGGTCGTGCTCGCCCAACGCGGCCAGCCGCGGCGGTCGAGAGGACGTCGGAAGGGCTCGACGATGATCACGATCACGATGGCGAGCGCGACCGGCCCGAAGACGTCTCGCACGAAGTAGACGCCGGCGAGAGCGATGGTCGTCGCCGCCAGGGTCAGGAGTACGCGAAGGCTCGGCGACAGGGATCGTTCCGGAGCGGGGCCTGACGGCATGGGGGAGGCGGTCACCCGGCCAGCGTAGTCCTCGGCCTCGGTGCTCCACCTGTGGTGGGTCATAGGGGATCCATGGCCGTGAGGGGGAGCGGCCCGGGGTGCGCGGCGACGACGCCGTCGAGCTCTGCCGCCTCCAGAGCGACGGACACCCGGCGCACAGCATCCGACACCACCGTCGAGGTGTGCAACGGGTGATGCCAGATCTGAAGCGTGAGGATCCAGCGTGTAGGCGAGACCGACTCGACAGACACGATCGGATGCTCCCTCGTGTGCACGCCCTCGATTTCTGCCGCTGCGCCGGCGATGACGCCCATCACCTCGTCCAGGTCGCGCGTGGGCGTCCGTGCCACGCGGACACCGAGCGCGCTGCGACGTGCGCCGTGCCGGGAATCGTTCACGAGCACAGCGGTGAGCAGCAACGAGTTGGGGACGTGCACGGTTCTGCCGTCCGCGGTGGTGAGGATGACCGAGCGGCCGGTCAGCTCTCGGACCACGCCGACGATCATGCCGTCCGGCCCTTCGACGCCGATCTGCTCGCCCAGCTTGACCGTCTGCCGGGACTGGATCAGCACGCCTGAGGCGAAGTTGTCGGCCACCCCACGCAGCACGAGGATGACGATGACGACGGCGACCGCCGTCATCGCCAGCAGAGGCTGCACATTCGCGCCGAGGAACGCGAGGCCGATGCCGATGCTCATCAACAGCAGCGCGTACTGCGTGAACCGGGCCGCGATCTGCGCGACGGAGTCGGAGACGCCCGGGGTTCTTCTCGCCAGGCGCAGCACGCCTCCGCGTGCGAAGTGCGACACGATCCACCCGATCAGCACGGAGAGCAGAGCGAGCACGATCTGCGCAGACGTCACGCCGGTGGGGAAGAGGTCGTCGAGACTCATCCGTCAAGGATGCTCGCAGACACGCACTCGAGGCCGGAGGTGCTCACCCGCCGCGGGTGAGCACCGCTCCCACCGAGCTCGCAGGCCGACCAGAATATCGACATGACGGATCGTCCCGAACCCTCGCAAGGCACCCGGCAGCGTGCGCTCGAGATCACCACCGTGGTTCTCCTCTCCATCACCGCCGTGCTCACCGCGTGGTGCGGTTTCGAGTCGTCGAAGTGGGGTGGCGAGATGTCCATCGCCTTCAGCCAGGCATCCAGCGCACGGATCCAGGCAGCTTCTGCCCAGGCCACGGCGCAGGCTGCGCGTCAATACGACCTGACGCTCTACACCGAGTGGGTCCTGGCCGGCGCCGACGGTCGTGAGGATCTGGTGGCTTTCGTCGAAGAGAGATTCACGGACGAGTTCGCGGTCGCCTTCGACGCATGGACGGCCGAGGGCAGAGCTTCACGCGGGCCGTTCGTGATGGCCGAGTACGTCCCGCCCGGAACGGTCGAAGCGGAGGAGCTCAACGCGCGAGCGGACGAGAAATTCGAAAAGGCGCTGGTGAACAATCAGCGCGGGGACAACTATTCGCTGCTGACTGTGCTGTTCGCCCTCGTCCTCTTCTTCGCCGCCCTCTCGCAGAATCAGCGGGCCGATTGGCGGCGGAGGGTCTTCGTCGCGCTCAGTGCAGGCATCGCCCTCGTCGGCGTGGTCGTGCTCGCGACCTTCCCCGTGAAGATCTGACCGTGTCGGCCCCGCGAGATCTGCTCACCCAGGCCCGCGCGAACGGCGAGACGCGCGAGCGCGCACGCGAAGCCATCGGCCTCCAGATCGCGATCGTCGCTTTCATCCTCGCGGCGCTCATCGCGATCCCGGCCCTGCGTTGGCAGTCCGTGCCCATCGCCGGTCCCGAATCCCTCGGGCAATTCGTCGCGATCGCGTCCGCGGCCACAGCGCTCGTCGTCTTCGTGCTCGGACGGATCGTGGCAGCCGATCCCGGCCGTCGCCATCCCCTCGGCATCCTCGATTTCGTCGACATCGGTGCCTTCGCCTTCGCGCACGCGATGATCGCGCTGCTGGGCTGGACTCTGGTGGCCACCATCATGGAACAGGGTCTCATCGGAGCCGTCGTCTTCCCCGTCCCGTCGCTGCTGCTCTCCGGCGCCGCGGCGGCGTTGACCGCCTATGTCGTCTACTTCTCCTCGACGCATCTAGATCTGCAGCTTCTGGCGACAGTCCTGGCGGTCTTCCTGGTGTTCGGTGTCGTGGCGAGCATGCTGACCGCCAGCGACCCGCAGTGGTGGCAGGAGAACCTCAGCGCGCTGGGCATGACGGACGACCTGTCCGCACGAACCTTCAACCTCACCCTGATCGTCGCCGGCGTCCTCGTGACGACCCTCTCGCGCTACGCGACGCGAGGCATTCCGTCCTCGCATCCGCGCGGGGTCGGTTCCGTGCGGACCTGCCTGATCGTCATCGGGATCTTCCTGGGCTTGGTGGGTGTGTTCCCCGTCGATCGGTACTTCGTGTTGCACACCGGTGTGGCATCCGGCATGGCGGTGACCTACGGCATCCTCGTGATCGCACTGCGACGGTGGATTCCCGACGTCTCACGCACCTTCCTCGGCCTCGGCTACCTCTTCCTCGTCCTGATCGTCGTTCTCGCCGTGTTCTTCGTCGTCGGCTACTACACGCTCACCGCGGTCGAGCTGGTGGCGGGCGTCGTCATCTTCAGCTGGATCATCCTGTTCATCCGCACGGCGGATGCACTCAGGCGTGATGCCGGAGTCGCCTCCGAGGAGTGAGACGAGGAAGTCCTTGAGTCCGGCGCACATCCGTCAGTAGGTTGATCCCATGGTGTCTGCCGTGCGCACGACGAGGTCTGGACCAGCCGTGCGCTTTCGACCGCCGGCGCCGCAACCGGGAGCCATCCGGCGAGGCCGGATCACTGCGGCCATCACGGATGCCGCGCGGCTGAGCCCTCTCACCGTCGTCAGCGCACCGAGCGGTTTCGGCAAGACCACGGCGGTGGCCGATTGGGCCGCCGATCTGGAACACGTCGCCTGGCTTGCGTTGAGCTCCTCCGACTCCGACCCGTCCCGTCTCACTCAGGGGGTCGTCGATGCGCTCCTCGTCGGCGCGGAACTCGCGCACCGACCGCTCACCCTCCCACGGGATCTGGATGAGCCCGAACGCGCATACCGGGAGATCTGCCGAGCCGTCGAAGAGCTCGACGCCCCCGTCTATCTGATCGTCGACGACGCACACCGTGCGGGAGAGCACTGGCGTCAGGGTCTGCTCGGCATGCTCTCCGAACAGGCGCCAGACCAACTACGGATCGTGCTCGTGGGAACGACGTTGGTCGAACTCACCCTCTCCCGGCACCGTCTCACCAATCCGGAGTCGTTCCTGGGCGCCGACATCCTGCGGTTCACGTCGGCCGAAGTGCGGATGCTTCTCGGTGACGGTCCGCTCGCTCTGTCACCGGAGGCCATCTTCGAAGAGACCGACGGGTGGCCCATTGCGGTCCGGCTGATGATGATCGGCGGAGCTCGCCCCGCCGCCGAGGCCGCGAGCGCTTCGAGTTTCCTCGGAGCGTATGTCCGCGAACACGTGCTCGGGGCTCTCTCGCCCGAGATCGCGAGCTTCGTGATCGATGCGAGCGTCCGCAGTGAGCTCACCGCCGAGTTGGCCGCCGCCGTGTCGGAACGGCCGGATGCTGGAGACCTGCTCGAATCCTGCATTCGGCTGGGTCTCTTCCTGGACAGATTCGACGGTGCACACGGACCCGTCTACCGGTGGCATGCGTCGTTCGCCCGCCAGTGCGCCGACATCGGCGGCAGGGACGCCGAGCGACGCGCCGCCTGTCACCGGCGCGCGGCGGTCCATCTCGAGGCAGAGGACCCGCTGGCGTCGATATCCCACTCCCTGCACGCCGGCGACGCGGATGCTGCGCGCGAGACGCTGCTCCGCCACTGGGTGGGACTCGTGGTCGGCGCTTCCGCTGCCGAGGTCGAGTACACGACGATCGAGATGCTGCGCCACACACCGGACGACGCACAGGTGCTCCTCGTGCGCGCGTGCGCGACCGACGTGATGGGCAGTCACCGTATCGCGCGCGAGCTGTTCCGGCGCGCCGAGGGAATGCTCGCGCGCGCGGACGACGACGTCGAGCCTGTGGTTCTCCGCATCGCGCGGCTGTTCGTCTCGGATGAGCGAGCCGACGTCGCGAACGCGAGCAACGACGTTCGGCAGATGCTGCTGCATGCCGACTCGACCGATCTGCATGATCGAGCAGCTCTCAACTATCTGCTCGGCTGGACGGAGATCCGGCACCGGGGCCACCCGGAGCTTCCCCTCGAATATTTCGCCGCGGCCGCGAGGGAGGCTCGGGTTTCGGATGATCGGGAACTGGCGAAGCGCGCGCTGGGGCACTTGGCATTCGGCCAGACCTGGGCGGGGCGGCTCCTCGATGCCAAGGAGTCGCTGGCCGAAGCCGAGGGCGAGGAGGACATCACCCTCCCGTGGAGCACCTATGCCGGGGGCAGCGCTGCGGCGGCCGCCGGCTACGTCGCGTACTGGTCCGGCGAACTCGACGACGCACTGCGGGAGTTCCGCACGGTCATCAGCAGCGGCAGCTCCGACGGCTCTTTCAAGGGTGTCGCCCGGATGATGGTCGCGTATGCCGCGGCCGAGACCGGTGATGTGGGGGCCTGCCGCCGCGCGGCCATCGGAATTCAGGAGATTCCGCTGCAGGTCGGGCACGGCGTCTCGTGGCCCGCGTTCCGAGAATCGTCCGTCGCCCTCCTGGAGGAAGCGGTGGGGCGACAGGATCGAGCTCTGCGCATCGCGAGGAAGTACACGAACACCCCCGATCTCCCGATCGTCAGTGTCGCCCTGGCAGGGCTGCTCCGCCGCGCCGGAGACCATTCAGCGGCTCTGGAGACACTGCGGTCGCTGCGGACATTCGCCGAGGTCTCCTACGTGAAGTCGGCGACGCTCATCACCGCCGCGGTCCTGCGTCGACACGCCGGTCGGCACGAAGAAGCACACGAGTTGTGCGAGGCCGCCGTCGCGGTGGCGTCCGGGGAGAACATCCGCTTGCTGTTCGGCCCGCGTGAGACCGCCGTGCGGAGACTGCTGAGCGAGCATGTCCACTTCGGCACCCAGTTCGAGGACTTCATCGGCCGGTGTCTCGCTGCCGATGCCGCCGGCTCTCTGACCGATTCGCTGTCGGAACGCGAGAGGGACGTCTTCCGCCAGTTGCAGACGGCGCGAACTCTGCCGGAGATCGCGCGCGAACTGAAGGTGTCCATCAATACGGTGAAGACTCACCAGCGCGCGATCTACCGGAAGCTCGGCGTCTCCTCCGGCCGTGAGGCCGTGCAGACGACGGTATAGACCCGGGTCGATGCTCTCGGCGGGGTCGCTGCCAACGCCGCGTCACTGCCGCCGCAGCGCCGTCTCGAGGACCGCGTTCGCGACCGCGGCGGGGATGGGCTGCGTGCTGACGATGCGGTCGCCGTGCGGACCGAGATCACGCGAGAGCCGTTCGCTCCAGGTCGGCTCGACGAGGATCAGCGCTGCGAGCGCGCCGACCGGGAGCGCGGGTACGAAGTGCCGGACGTCGTCCTCGGTCACGATGCCCGGGATGTAGAGTCCGAGGCCGGCGAGAGCGAAGTCGTCCGCATCGACCTCGGCGATCCGATAGTCGTCCACTGTGAGGCGTTGAACGACGACCACGTCGAGAAGACGCAGCGCGCCGGCTTCAACCTGCCGCAGCAGCGCCTCGAGGACCGTGGGGCTGAGGTGGTCACTGTCGAGTTGCACGACGATGAACTCGACGTCGCCGAGCGCGTTCTGCATCACACCGACCACCTCAACCCTCGCGATCAGCGCAGAGCGCGCGCCTTGATGGCGGCGAACTCTTCGTTGGTGATGGTTCCGGCCGCGAGCAGCTTGGATGCCTTGTCGATCTCATCGCTGGGACTCGAACCGGCGACGCTGCGGATGTACGAGTCGGCTGCGTGCTGCTGCTCTCGGTAGGCCGACGCGGTGCGCTCCGCCATGCCACCGCCGCGCGCGATGAGGTAGACGAGCGCCGTCAGGAAGGGCACGAAGACCAGGAAGATCATCCAGATCGCCTTCACCCACCCCTTCACCGCGGAGTCCCGGAACAGGTCGGCGATGATGTTGAACAGCACCATCAGGTACGAGATGAACACGAACGCCCAGAAGAACCATCCGATGATGGCCCAGAAGCTTTCCCAGAGAGACACTGCGGACTCCTTTCGTCGAGGTACTGCAGTATCGCGATATTGACACCGCGCGAGCGGGCTCGCGCGCGCAGCTCACCCGGATAGGGCGAGCCGACTCGTCGGCTCCCCGTGGCGGCCCCGGTAACCTCACCGTATGAGCGGTGCCGAGCCCCAGCCGGGCATGAGCGAAGACGACGGTGACAGCCGATCGCGGCTGACCAGAGTCCTGCCCGCCAGGCCCCTGCTGTCGGGCTTCAGCGTGGGAGTCGGGGTGATCCTCGCCATCGCGCTCGCCGCCACCATCGCCGGTATCTCCACCGTCCTCATCTCGATCTTCCTCGGCATGTTCCTCGCGCTCGGCCTCGATCCTGCGGTGCGCGCGCTGGAGCGCCGGGGCATCCGTCGTCCGGTGGGCGTCGCGATCGTGGCCGCGGTGTTCCTCGCTTTCGTGATGGTGATTCTGCTCGTCGTCGTGCCGGCCACGGTTCGACAGCTCGCCGCGGCGATCCAGGCGGCCCCCGAGGGCATCGAAGCGATGCAGCAGGCGCAGTGGTACACCGAACTGGAGCAGAGTCTCGGCGTCGACCTGTCCGACGTCATCGCAGACGGGGTGCATTCGCTCACGACGCTGTCGTCCTTCCTCGCCATCTCCGGCGGCGTCCTCCGTGTGGGGATCGGTGTGATCGGCGGCGTCTCGAGTTTCATCATGGTCGTCGTCCTCACCCTGTACTTCGTGACTTCGCTCGAGAGCATCAAAGGAGCGATCGCCAGCCTCGTGCCGCGCTACCGTCGAGAGCGCTTCGTCCGTCTCCTCGACGAGATCACCGGGTCGGTCGGCGGCGTGGTGGCGGGCGGCGTCACCTTGTCGACCGTCAACGCGGCTGTCGTCCTGGTCATACAGCTGGCCGTGGGTTCGTCGATCCCCGCGGTCATGGCGATCGCCGCTTTCTTCATCACGCTGGTACCGATGATCGGCTCGCTGGTGTTCCTGGTCGTCGGCACCGTCTCGACTCTGTTCGTCAGCCCGACCGCCGCCCTGATCTTCGCCGTCGCCTATCTCGTGTACATCCAGGTGGAGGCCTACTACGTCACGCCGAGGGTCATGGGACGAGCAGCCGCGGTGCCGGGCGTCCTCGTCATCATCGGCGCGATGGTCGGTGCGACCCTGATGGGCCTCCTCGGAGCGCTCGTCGCGATACCGATCACAGCCTCGATCCTGATCGTCATCAGACAGGTGTGGATCCCTCGGCAGAACCGGCGGACGGTGCCGCCGGACGACTGAGCCGTGCTCACCCCATTGGGGTGAGATTGCGAACCGCAGCTGTGCGGGCGATGCCAGCATGATTGGCACATCGTTCTGCGTGGCGAGGGCACGGAGGTGAAGAGGTGCAGAGACCGCTGGTCGGGTTGACGCGGAGGAATCTGCTGCGTGAGCTTCTCGCCGGTGTCACGCTGCTGGCCATCGCCATGCCGCTCAACATCGGCTACGCCCAGATCGCCGGCCTTCCGCCGACCGCGGGGCTGTACGCGCTGGTGGTCCCGACGATCGTCTACGTGCTGGTGGTGTCCTCCCGGCAGGTCGTCGCCTCCCCGGATGCTGCGGCGGCGGCGCTCGTCGCCTCGTCCATCGGAGGACTGGCGGCGGCAGGCTCTGAGGACTACGCGACGATGGCCCTCGCGCAGGCGATCCTCTGCGGAGTCATGTTCATCCTGCTCTCGGTGTTCAAGCTCGGCCTCCTGGCGAACTTCCTTTCCAAGCCCATCCTCGTCGGGTTCGTGGGTGGCCTGGCTCTCGACATCCTCGTGTCGCAGGTCGCGAAGATGCTGGGCGTGAAGATCGACTCGGGCGGCGAGTTCCTCGAGAAGCTGGGCGACCTGCTCGGTGGGCTGGGTACTGCGAACGTGTGGGCCGTCGTCATCTCCGTGGCATCCGTGGCGGTCCTCCTGCTCGGGAAGAAGTTCCTGGGCATGGTGCCGTGGGCGCTGGTGGTCATGGTCGCCGCGACGCTTCTCGTCGTCAGCGCAGGCCTGGATGCAAAGGGCGTGGCCGTACTCGGGGAGGTGCCGGCGGGAGCGCCGACTCTCACCTGGCCGATGCTGGACTGGCAGACCTGGCTGCTTCTCGTGCCGTCGGCGATGGCTCTCACTCTCGTCACGACCGCCGAAGGACTGCTCGTCTCTCGCTCCTACGGCGAGAAACGTCACTACCGCACCGAGCCGAACCGCGACCTGCTGGCCTTCGGCGTCGCGAACATCGCCGCGGGCGCGCAGGGAAGCTTCGCCGTGGGATCCTCCACGAGTCGTACCGCCGCCATGGACCAGTCCGGGTCGCGCACCCAGTTGCCCTCGCTCGTCCTCGCGGTCGGCACCTTGCTGCTGCTCCTGTTCGGCACCGGGCTGCTGGACAGTATCCCGTCGCCTGCGATCGGAGCCATCGTCGGTGTCGCCATCCTGCCGCTGCTCGGATTCCGGGAGTTCGCGGCGCTGTGGCGTATCGACCGGTTCGAGTTTCTGATCGGTGCGGTCTGCTTCCTCGTCACGCTGTTCATCGGATCCATCCCCGGCATCCTCGTCGCTTTCGTGCTTGCGCTGATCAACATCGCCAAGCGTGCGGCCACGCCCGCCATCGACGTACTGGCAGACAACGACAACCCCCGTGAATCGCTCCTCCAAGAAGCACCGCAGGGTTCGACCACCGCGCCGGGCCTCGTGGTCGTGCGAATGGCGGCGCCGCTCTTCTTCGCCAACGGTGACACGTTCACCCAAGCCGTCCGTCATGCGGTGACCTTTCCCGGCCCCGGTGCCGTCCGGCACGTGGTGATCGATATGGAGGCGGTCACGGATGCCGACGTCACCGCCGCCGAATCCTTCGATGGACTGGTGAGTTGGCTCGACGATCAGGGAGTCACACTGTCGTTCAGTCGCCTCCGCGCCAGCGCCCGTACACGGCTCGAGCGGTTGGGCATTCTCGGTGGGCAGCGAATCTTCGACACGAACCGCGCGGCCGTCGCGGAACTGGCCGCCCCGCGATCGCAGACCAGTGGGCCAGCCTCCCACCCAGAGAAAGGGAAACTTCATGAATGACTTCCGTTTCGGACCTGCCGAGTTCTATCTCGTCGGGTTCGAGGGCGCGCGCCCCGATCCGGCGACCTTCAGCGCGTTGACCGACCTCATCAAGAGCGGGACTGTGCGTCTCCTCGACTTCGTCCTGCTCAGCAAGTCGGCAGCGGGCGAAGTCGAGATCCTCGAGCTCGAGTCGGAGGACGGGGCGCCAGGGTTGGGCGGCTTCGAACCGATCGCCGCCGGACTCGCGGGCGACGAAGACGTCGAGGCGCTGGCGAGCGCCGTGCCTCCAGGACAATCCGCCGCGATCGTCGTCCTCGAACTCGCGTTCGCCCGGACGCTCGCCCAGAACCTCGCCGCAGCAGGCGGTCAGGTGCTCCGAAGTGAGCGCGTACCGGCACCTGTGGTGAACGCCATGATGGACATCCTCGACCAGGAAGGTGAATGACATGCCCTTGAGAAGATTCGGCCGACCCGGACTGATCGGTCTCGCCGCTCGGACGGCCGTGGTGGCGGGAACCGCGTCCGCCGTGCAGGGTGCCGCGACCAGGAATCAGCAGCAGCGTGCGCAGAGCCAGTACGAGCAGCAGCAGTACGAGGCAGCGCAGCAGCAGGCTCAGATCGATGCGGCGGCTCAGAATGCGGCGGCGCAATATGCCACTCCCGCACCGGCGGCTCCGGCAGGAGGGGATGACCTGATCGCCAAGTTGCAGCAGCTCGCTTCGCTCAAGGACTCGGGAGTGCTTTCCGAGGAGGAGTTCGCGGCGGCGAAACAGAAACTGCTCGGCTAGATGATCCACCGCAACGTCGAAGGAGGATGAGCATGGGACCGATCATCGGCGAGTTGCTGCCGCTTGCTGTGGGTATCGCGATCAGTCCGATTCCGATCATCGCCGGCATCCTGATGCTGCTGTCGCCGCGCGCGCGGTCGACGGGCGTCGGTTTCCTGCTCGGATGGCTCGCCGGCATCATCGTCGTCACGACCGTGTTCACCCTCCTCTCTTCGGTGCTGCCGGAGGAGTCCGAAGACTCGTCGAAGCCGGTTCTGGGCGTGGTGCAGGTCCTGCTCGGAGCGCTCCTGGTGCTGCTCGCTGTGAAGCAGTGGCGGGGACGGCCCCGCGGCGGTGCTGAGGCGGCCATGCCGAAATGGATGCAGCAGATAGACGGGATGTCGTTCGTCTCGGCTCTCGGGCTCGGGCTGCTCCTGTCGGGCGTGAACCCGAAGAACCTGCTTCTCGGTGCGAGCGCAGGATTGTCGCTCGGCGGTGCAGATCTGTCGGGAGGCGAGACGGCGCTGTCGGTCTTCGTCTTCACCGTCCTCGCCGGGTCCACAGTGCTCATCCCGGTCATGGGCTTCCTGCTCGCGTCGGAGAAGCTGCGGCAGCCCCTCGACCGATTGCGCGACTGGCTTCAGGCCGAGAACGCGGTCATCATGACCGTCCTGCTGCTCGTGCTCGGAGTCGTCGTGATCGGCAAGGGCCTCACCGCGTTCGGCTGAGCCGCCGCACTGTCGACAAGCGTGTCATCCAACCGGAGGGAATGAGCGAATGGGTGAAGTCGAAGACCTGCGCGCGCGACTGCAGCAGCTCGAGCAGGAGAATGACGCCCTGAGGAAACCGCGCCGCAGAGTCTCCGGCAGGAGTATCGTCGCCGGGATCCTGCTGGTGCTGGCCGTCGTGATGGCACCGATCGCCGCCATGGGAACCTGGGCGCGGCTGCAGCTCGTCGACGCTGATCGGTTCGTCGCGACCTTCGCACCGCTGGCGGAAGACCCCGACGTTCAGGACTTCGTCGCCGATCAGGTGACCGCTGCCATCGACGAGCGCGTCGACCTCACTGCCGTGGTGGGCGACGTGTTCGACGGCTTGCGCACCCTCGATCTTCCTCCGCGCGCAGACTCTGCTCTCACGCTTCTGGAGGCTCCGGCGGCGACCGGATTGAGATCGCTGGTCGATGGCGTCGTGCGCGATGTCGTCGCCTCGGAGCAGTTCGCCGACATCTGGGCGCAGTCGCTGAGATTCACGCATGAGCGCGCGGTCGCGATCATGCAGAACAGCCCCGACACCGCGCTGCAGCTGGCCGACGACGGTGTGCTGTCGGTCGATCTCGGCATCGTCGTCGAGCGGGTCAAGACCGTGTTGACGGAGAGGGGCGTCGGGTTCGCCGACTTGATCCCCGAGATCGATCGATCGGTTCCGATCGCTCAGGCCGATGCGCTGATCATGGTGCGGACGCTCTATCAGGTGGCGGTCGCTGCCGGTTTCTGGATGCCTTGGGTTGTTCTCGGATTGTTCGTCGTCGGCGTGCTTGTCGCCCGCAGCCGCTCGCGTGCCCTGCTGTGGACCAGCGCGGCGTTCGCCGTGGTCTTCCTGCTCTTCGCCGCCGGCGTCGGGGTGGGGAGAGGATTCTTCGTCGGCGCGGTGAGTCCGTCCGTGATGTCGGCAGCAGCGGCGGAGTCGGTCTTCGACGAACTCACGTCCCTACTGAGTTCGACGGTCGTCGCGTTGGCGCTGGTCGGTGTGCTCATAGCTGTCTGGGCGTGGCTTGCCGGTTCGAGTCGGAACGCCGCGGCGGTGCGCGGTGCCTTCGAGAGCGGGTTCTCGTCGATCCGGAGGGCGGGGGAGCGGCGAGGGTTGTCGACCGGCCGGTTCGGAGCCGGCGTCGACCGCTTCCGCGGACCGATCCTCATCGCCGGGTTGCTCATCGGGGTGCTCGTCCTCATCACGACGCGGCCCGTCACCTTCGGCGCGGTCGTCGGGGTCTCCGTCGGTCTGCTGGTGCTCGTTCTCCTGGTCGAGGTGCTGCGGAGACCTGACGAAGGGCATCCCGACGCCGTGGATCCCGAAGAGGACGTTTCCGCGGGGACGTCGAACATCGACGTGCCGCTCGCGGATTCCCGCGTGCCGGATGCGGTCCCGGACTCGTCCTCCCGCACCGGGACGCCGTGAGCCGTCTGGCGTGACAGATGTTCGGTGCCCTGTGGCAACTCATCCCGGTGGCCATCGGCGTGATTGCGAGCCCGGTGGCCGTGATGGCGCTGATCGGCGTCCTGTTGTCTCAGAATTCGCGGCGCAACGGTGCCGCGTTCCTGGCGGGGTGGGTGGTCAGCGCGACCGTGCTGTGACCGTGGGACTGCTGGCGTTCTCGGCGGCGGACACACCTGGCGCGTTCCGATCGGCTCCCTGGGTGCCCATCGTCCACGCGGTCATCGGCGTCGTCTGCACCGGAGGTGCGCTGTGGACTTTCTTCCGGGCCCGACTGGTGGTCGCGCGGGTGGCCGAGGCGCATACGCCCGACGAGCTCACCGCGGCCACGCCGCAGCTGCCTGGTCTCGTCCGCTCGGTCGAGCGGTTCACCCCGGGACGCTCGTTCCTGCTCGGGTTCGGGATCTTCCTCACGCCGATGAACATCGCCCTCGTGGCCGCAGCGGCGATCGGAATCGTGCTCGCCCGGCTGCCGGAGCCTCAGCTTCTCCTCACGGTGTGCGGGTTCCTCGCGGCGGCCGCGGCCCCCGTGGCGATTCCCGTCTTCAGCGTGCTGGCACGCGGCGAGGAGGCTGACCCGATGCTTCGACGATTGCGGCGATGGATGCTGCACCGCAGCGGGTTCCTCACGGCGGCGGTGCTGCTGCTCGTCGGCGTCCTCCAATTCGTGAAAGCACTTCAGGGGTGGTTCTCGTGACAGTCGGGCAGAGCTGGAGCCGGTACCGTCGTCGGTTCGGATCGCGGAAGACGATCGCGCAAGACCTCAAGGCCGGGATCGTCCTGGGCGTCGAGAGCGTGCCGGACGGCCTCGCCGCCGGGCTTCTCGCGGGCGTCAACCCGTTGTATGGTCTCAACGCCTACATCGTGGGCACCCTGTTCGGCGCAGTGGCGACCGGGTCGGTCTTCATGACGGTGCAGGCGACGGGAGCGATGGCCGTCATCGTCGCGGACGTCCCCGAGATCCACGGTCCGGATGCCGTCGGCGCGATGGCGATGATGACCGTCATGGCGGGGATAGCGATGCTGGCGCTCGGGATGGCCGGACTCGGCAAGCTCGTCCGCTTCATCCCCGCCGCCGTGCTCATCGGCTTCGTCAACGCCGTGGCGGTCAATATCGTCCTCAGCCAGCTCGCGAACTTCACGGGTTTCGTCAGCACCTCCGGCAACCGCCTGACCCGCGCGGTGGACACCGTGCTGCATATCGCGCAGGTGAGCTGGCTGTCGATCCTGGTCGGGGCCGTCACCGTCCTGCTGATCCTCGTGCTGGAGCGCACCCGACTGGGTGCACTGTCGATGGTCGTGGGGATCGTGGTCGGCTCCGCTCTGGCGCAACTCCTTCCCCACGGCGCGGTGGCCATGATCTCGGATGTCGCGGAGGTCGAGCGCGGCATCCCGAGGCTTTCGCTGCCGGATCCGTCCATGCTCCTCGCGCTGATCGTTCCGGCACTCTCCCTCGCCCTTGTGGGCCTGGTGCAGGGAGCCGGGATCTCCGGATCCATCCCCAACCCCGACGGCAGGTACCCGGACGCCTCCGCCGACTTCCGGGGCCAGGGGATCGCCAACATCGCCACGGGAATGCTGCAGGGCATGCCCGTCGGCGGATCGATGTCGGCGACCGCGCTCGCGCGGGCGGCGGGAGCGAAGAGCGCGTCAGCGAACCTCTTCGCGGGGATCGTGATGGTGTCGATCGTGCTGCTGTTCGCTCCGCTGATCGGCTACATCGCGATGCCCGCGCTCGCCGGCCTGCTGATCATCATCGGAGTGCGCACGTTCAAGACCGAACAGATCATCATGGTCTTGAAGACGGGACCGGTCCAGATCGCAGTCTTCCTCGTGACCTTCGCGCTCACCCTGCTCATCCCGCTGCAGTACGCCGTTCTGACCGGGGTCGGACTCGCCGTCGTTCTGCACATCGCCCGCCAGTCCAATCGCGTGCGGATGAAGCGGTGGGTCTTCGACGACGACAGCGGACGGCCACTCGAGACGACGCCGCCCGAGACGCTGGGCGCGGGGGAGACCGTCATCCTGACTCCGTACGGGAGTCTGTTCTTCGCGTCGGCGGACTCGTTTCGACAGCAACTCCCCACACCGGAGAGGGATGCGACGGACGCGTTCGTCATCCTCCGCCTCCGCGGGACGGATGAACTGGGTGTGACCTTCCTCACGATGCTGCGCGCCTACGCCGCCGAGGTACGGGCGGCCGGAGCGACGCTGATGGTGGCGGGGATCGGTCCACGTGTTTCCGCACAACTGGCATCCACGGGCGTGCACCGTGCGATCGGCGAGGCGAATCTGTTTCTCGAACGGCCCCGGGTCGGGGATGCGGTGCACGAGGCCGTGGCCGAAGTGTCGCGACGGAGAACGCAGACAGGATGACCGCGGAGCGGCTCATCCGACCGGGGGAGCCGTCACCGGGCGTCGGCCGGAGAAGCCGAAGGATCGGGGAACACCGTCGCCCAGTCCTCTCGCACGCTGACCACCGTGTAGTCGTTGTCGGGAGCGGCGGCGAGGGCCTTGTCCGCCCCGGCGTCATAGGGCGCGTCGCCTCGCCCGTCGTCGTCGTGATGGACCAGCAGAGCGAATCCCGGGCGAGGTCCGCGGCGGGCGAAGTCCAGCATCGGCATGTCGCCGTTGGAGTTTCCTGCTGCGAACAGCGGGCGTCGTCCGATCCTGGCCCAGATCCGGATCGGCTTCTCTCCTCCGTCGTCGAAGAAGTCCAGCGCGGGGGAGTAGCGCACGGTGGCGGCATCCTCGTCGTAGGTGAGCCCGAAGGCCGAGCCGATCACGCGCTCCGGCGGGATGCCGTAGTTGGTCTGCGTCATCGGACGCATGAAGTCGCGCTCGCCGCCCGAGACGATGTAGCACGTGAAGCCGTGGCGCTCGAGGTATCGCAGCAGCTCGACCATCGGCTGATAGACCGCTTCGGCGTAGGGGCGCCGGGAGATCGGATGCCGTGCTGTGCGATAGAACTCGCTCACGGCCTCCGCGTAGTCCTCGACGCTCATACCGTCGTTGAGGCCGACGAGCGCCGAGAGCAGCACCTTCAGGTCCGAGTCGTCGCCCGCGTAGTGCTTGTCGATCGCGGTGCCGAGCCACGCGAGATCGCCGCTCGTCGCCGCCAGATAGGGCTGTCGTCGGGCGAGCTCAGGATTGCGCTCCGCCACGACTCGCCATCGCTCCACGACGTAGTGAAGTTGCGTGGGCATCGGCTTCTCCGCCCAGAGAGTGCCGTCGTTGTCGAACACCGCGATGCGTTCCTCGATCGGCACGGCACGCGGACCGTCGACGACCGAAGCGACGAACGCCTCGATGGCCCTGCGTGTGGGGGTGTCGCGCCACGAGGTCAGTCCAGCCGGATCATTCATTCTCTTCCTCGCTCTTCGGTCGACGTTCCATGGTGCCATCGGGCGCCGAGGGGGAGCCCGACGGGGTCACCCGGCATGGGCGAGGGTCTCACGTCGCCATCTCGCGCGGCGGGGGCCGCCAGCCGGAGACGACCCGCGCCACCGCGATCACGAGAAACAGCTGCCCGGTGATCGCTTCGACGATCGCCACACTCTGGACCAGCGGCCCCACCGGCACCAGATTCCCGTAGCCGGTCGTCGTGAGCGTCGTGAAGGAGAAGAAGAGCAGGCTGGAGAGTGAGTCGTCCTCTGCGGAACCGAAGAGCGGTGTTGCGGTCCACAGCACGATCAGGTTGTAGGCGAAGGTGAAGAACATGCCGACCATCACGTAGGCGGCGATGGACGCCAGAAGCGTCTGGCCATCGACGAGCGTCTTTCGGGACTGGTGCGCGATGATCGCGAACGGCGCGACGAAGTACGCCACCAGCGAGGCGAAAGCCAACGACACGTCCACCAGCTGGCCCGTGAGGCCGACCACCTGAGCGATCACCGCGGCGACGCCGACAGCGGCGATGACGATCCAGCCGATCCGCCGGAGCCCCGGCCGCACGCGCGCGACGAACAGCGTGGCGGCGACCGTGACGAGCTGGAAGAGCAGCGCGATGGCATTGGGGGTGGTCGACTGCTGCACCGCACACACCACGTACGAGATCCCCAACAGTACGAGGACGACCCAATAGCCGGAGCGCCACGATGAGTGGTGCTCCGCGCCTGTAGGAGGGGTGCTGACGACCTCGCCGTCCCCTCGAGCTGGTTCGTCCATCGGCTCCGCCTCTCCTGCGCGCCGCTCACCCCATCGGGCGGGCCTTCACGCGATGGTAGCGCCGAGCGCGCTCGCCGCTCCCACCTTTCAGCGATTCGCGGCAGGATGGAGTCATGTCCGGCAATCCGTATGAATCCCGCCCCTGGCTCCGGTCCTACGCAGACGATGTCCCCGCGGACATCGCAGATCCGTCTCAGACGTTGCCCGAGATGATGTCCGCGAGCATCAAGAGGTTCCGGCGTCACACGGCTCTCGAGTTCTTCGGCGCGACCACGACATACGAGCAGCTCGGTGAGCAGATCGAGAAAGCAGCGGAAGGACTTCGGCGGCTGGGAGTGGTCAAGGGCGATCGCGTCGCATTGGTGCTCCCGAACTGCCCGCAGCACGTGGTGGCCTTCTACGCGGCTCTGCGTCTCGGTGCGATCGTGGTCGAGCACAACCCGCTCTACACGGCTCGTGAGCTCCGACACCAGTTCGAAGATCATGGCGCCCGCGTGGCTGTCGTCTGGGACAAGGTCGTCGACACGCTCGCCGATTTCCCGTCCGATCTGAAGCTCGCGCACATCGTGAGCGTGGACATCACCGCAGCGTTGCCGTTCGCCAAACGTCTGCTGCTTCGCCTGCCGCTGCCCAAGGCCCGCGCATCGCGGGCGAAGCTGACCGGAACGCCGAAGGCCCGGCATCGGCTCGCGTGGAAGAAGCTGCTCGATCACCGCCGGATCTCGCGCCGCGTCGAGGGTCCTGTTCTCGATGACATCGCGCTGCTGCAGTACACCAGCGGGACGACAGGCGACCCGAAGGGTGCGATCCTCACCCACGCGAACCTCCGCGCCAACGCGATGCAGGGACGCGCCTGGGTTCCGGGTCTCATCGACGGCGAGGAGACCTTCTACGGGGTGCTGCCGCTGTTCCACGCCTATGGCATGACACTCTGCCTCACGTTCGCGATGAGCATCGGCGCGAAGCTGGTGCTGTTCCCGACGTTCGACCTCGGGCTGGTGACGGATGCGGCGCGCACGAGCCCGCCGACATTCCTCCCGGCGGTGCCGCCGATCTACGACCAGCTTGCCCGCGCGGCATCCCGCGGCACGATCGATCTCTCGACGGTCCGATTCGCGATCTCCGGGGCGATGAGCCTCCCGGTGGCCACCGTGCAGCGTTGGGAGGAGGCGACGGGTGGATTGCTCGTCGAGGGCTACGGCATGACCGAGAGCTCACCGGTCGCGCTGGGCAATCCGATGGGCAGGACCCGACGGCCGGGGACCGTCGGCGTGCCGTTCCCCAGCACCGAGATCCGGGTCGTCGACCCCGACGACCCCGCGATGGACAAGCCCGTCGGCGAGCGGGGCGAACTCCTCCTCCGCGGTCCGCAGGTGTTCCAGGGCTACTGGCAGCGGCCTGCCGACACCGCCGCCTCGCTCCTCGCCGACGGATGGCTCCGCACCGGCGACATCGCCGAGGTCGCGCCGGACGGCTTCGTGACGATCGTCGACCGGCTCAAAGAACTCATCATCACCGGGGGCTTCAACGTCTCTCCGAGTGAGGTCGAGGAAGCACTCGAGGCGCACCCCGACGTGGTGGGTGCGGCCGTTGTCGGCATGCCGCGTTCGAGCGGTGGCGAGGAGGTTGCGGCGGCGGTGATCCTCCGCGAAGGGGCAGAGCTCGATTCCGGCGCACTGCGCGACTTCTGTCGCACGCGGCTCACCGCGTACAAGGTGCCGCGGCGGGTCACCGCGGTCGATGACCTTCCGCGCTCGCTCATCGGCAAGGTGCTGCGTCGCCAGGTGCGGGAGCAACTGCTCGCCATGGAGTGACGTCAGGGCACGACGACGGCGCGCCCGAGCACCTCCCCGTGGTGCAGTCGGCTGTAGGCCTCGACGGCCTGATCGATGTCGTAGCGCTCGACGTGCACGCTGACAGCGCCGGTCCGTGCGAGGTCGAGCACCTCGATGAGTTCACCGCGAGTACCCCAGTACGGAGCGCGGACGGCAGCACCCATCGCGGTGGAGAAGAACCCCGCAGGCAGGATGCCGCCGCCGATGCCGACGATGTGGATGAAGCTGTCGATCCCTGCGACCTCACGCGCCAGATCGACCGTCGGCTGCACACCCGCGAAGTCGAACACGGCCGCGGCTCCGAGCCCGCCGGTCAGTTCGCGGATCTGTGCGGCGGCATCCGGGCCGGACACGACGGTGTGATGCGCGCCGACCTCCTTCGCCAGTTCCAGTTTGTCCTCGCTGATGTCGACGGCGATCACCGTGGCCTGCGAGATCGCGCGGATGATCTGCACGCCGACGTGCCCGAGGCCACCGACGCCGATCACGACCGCTGTCGCTCCGGGGTAGAGCTTCTCCTTCGCGGAGACGATCGCGTGGTACGGGGTGAGCCCCGCGTCGGTGAGAGAGACGGTCTCGACAGGATCGAGGTCGCCCAACGGCGCCAGGTGGCGGGGATCGTCGACGATCACGTATTCGGCCATGGCCCCGGGGGCGCCGAGGCCGGGAGGTGTGATGCCCATCTCGGCGGCGTATGGGCAGTAGTTCTCGGCTCCCTGGGCGCAGGCGTGACAACGGCCGCACCCCCACGGCCCGTAGATCGCGTAGGCGGCGCCGAGTTCGATCCCCTCGACACCTTCGCCGAGCTTGTCCACGACCCCGGCACCCTCGTGCCCGAGAGTGAGCGGGAGACCGTAGGTGTACTGGTCCTCCGGAAGATCCATCACGAACCAGTCCGAATGACACAGGCCCGCTGCAGTGACTTTCAGTCTGACCTGACCCGGCCCGGGTTCCGGGGTGGGGATCTCGACGACCTCAGGGCCTTTGCCGATTTCGCGGTACTGCACTGCCTTCATGACGGTTCCTCTCAGCTTGTGGCGTCGTGAATCCTGCCCTTCCATCATGCCTCCCCGCACGGATTTCCGCTCAGGCAGCGGCTGCGCGCTCTTCCGTCACGGTCAGATCGAAGGAGCCCCCTGATCGGATCTCCAGGTCTCCGAGCCCCGGGAGCCGAACGACGCCCCGGACTCCGGTGGGGACCGAGAGGGTGTACCGGATGCCGTCGGCCACGCGCCGCCACTCGCCCTCGATGCGGCCGTAGGGAGACTGGAGATGGGCGGGATCGCGGCGCGCGTGCTCGTCGAGGAGATTCTGCGGCCCGAGCAGCACACGCACGCGACCGTGACACTCAAACCTCGTCTCATCCGTCGCGCGAGCTCTTAGCCGCTCGTCGGATCGCGCTGGTCACAACGGCGGATCCAGCTGCGCGAGCGCAGCATCCATCTGCTCGGCGATGTGCCGGTAGCCGATGTCGGACGGATGCAGTTCATCGGAGGCCATCCACGAGTCGGCGGACCCGGCGTAGTGGCCATCGAGCCAGCGGCTCGCGCCCGGTATCCAGTCCGCGTCGACCGCTGCGGCGGCATCCTCGACCCAGGCGATGATCGTCTCCACGGATTCGGGCCGTTGCTCGGCGTACCAGAACGGCTCGACGACGATGAGGCGAGACGACGGCAGCGCGTCGCGCAGCCGCGTGAGGTCCTCTGTGATCGTCGCGCGGATGAGCTCGGCGCGGCGGTCGAAGCTGAAGTTGTCATTCAGCCCCATCGTGACGAAGACGATGTCGGGCTCCGCCTCGATGATGAGCGCGGGCAGATCGTCGTCGCCGAAGTTCGTCCGTTGGTTGACGAACCCGAGTCCGTTGACGCTCGGGTTGAACTCGCGCCAGCCGCGGGAGGCGCTGATGATCGTCGACCAGCGTTTCGACGCGTCGCTCGCACCGGTGCCGAGCGTGTACGAATCTCCGTAGAAGGCAACGAGCGGTCCGCTGCCGGGCGTGGGAGCAGTGTCGGGCGCGGGCGCCGCGCTGCATGCCGTCAGGCCCACAGCGAGGGCGAGCACGGAAGCGAGTGATCGAAGTCGGCGCATGCCCCTTGTTCGTCGCCCGGCGCGGGGTGGATGGGAACGTGGGGACATCGGAGTGGAGCCCCCGGCTGCCGCGCTCACGATCGCGTGGGGGTGAGGCGGCGCCCGATATCGGTGAGGGGGCGCTCATAGAGGCGGTAACAGAGCACGCTTCCGAGCAGTGTCGCGACGAGAGCGACGAGAGCGACGATGATCTCGGATGCTCGATCCCGCAGAACGATCGAGAACAGGGTGAACATGATCGGGTGGAGCAGGTACACCGAATAGCTCGCCTCGCCGAGAGTGCCGAGCGGGCGGTCGATCCAGCCGGGTGCATCGACCGCGAGCTTGTAGGCGACCGCACACAGCGCGACGCATGCTGCGGAGAACACGAATCGATTCACGCCGGTGACCAGGCTGATCTGGCCCTCTCCGGAGGGCCACGCGACGAAGATGAGAATCGAGACGGCCGCAACGGCGATCAGCGCCCAACGGGGTACGGACACATCTCTCAGCAGCTTTCCGACACCGACGCCTGCGACGAACAGGAAGGACTGGTTCAGCGGGTTCACGTAGGCGGACCACTGCTCACTCAAGGGCGTTTGCGCGTCCAGCACGCTGAAGGCGAAGAACGCGCCGATCATGAAGAACAGGATGACCGCGCCCCAGAAAGCCCATCGTCGGCGAAGAGTGAGAGCGAGCAGGGGAAAGAGCGCGTAGAAGAACAGCTCGTTGCCGATGGACCACGCTCCAAGGGCGATGTAGCCATCCCAATCGACGAACCCGAACAAGCCCGTGAAGTTCAGGATCACGGTCATCGGTTCCGGCCATTCCCGCGCGAGCACGATCGTCGCCATCGAGACGAGCCAGAGCAAGGGGAAGATGCGGAATGCGCGGCGGACGAAGAACGTGCGGATCTGCCGGAGCGTACGGATCCTCGTCGCGTACACGTGATACATCGTGAGACCGCTGAGCACGTAGAAGATCGCCACACCATAGATGCCGATACGGCCCAGGGGTGTCTGCGCGTCCTGTGGACCGGTCGTCCAGGAGGTGTAGTGATACGCGAGGATCCCGAGCGCGGCGAGTCCGCGAAGGTAGTCCAGATTGCTCAGACGAGAACCTGGTGCACCGGACATGCGCGTCACTCTACCTACCTGGGAATGGGAGAAGGGACCGCCCTCGCGGACGGCCCCTTCTGCGATCACGTGCCCCCGACAGGAGTCGAACCTGCGACCTACGGTACCGGAAACCGGCGCTCTATCCACTGAGCTACGGAGGCGTACCGATCGACAATATCACTCGTCGGGGGTGGTCTCCGACTCACGTGCTTCTGTGACCGGTGCGCCGCGCAACTCGTCCAAGGCGCCGGAGAGCCTTTCGGCCAGGTAGCGGTGGCCGTCGGTGGACGGATGCTTGCGACCGATGCCCACGTCGATGACATCGAGGTAGTTCTGCTCGGTGATCCACTTCTGTCCGATCGGTGAGATGTACCACCAGCCTCGCGCACCGGCCAGCTCGGACAGGTCCGCGTCGATCCGCGACGTCTCGGCGCCGACGGGAAGCTCATGCGGGGCAGGACCGAGAACGACGATCTGCGCCTCCGGATAGGCGGCGGCGAGAGCATCCCATGCGGCGGTCACGGCCTCGCGGTAGCCCGCGACGCCCTGGGCGCGGTCGTTGATGGAACCCTGGATGATGATCAGGTTCGGAGAGAGGGCGGGGTCGAGAAGGGCGATGCGCTCGCCGAAGGTCGGCCCGTCCAGTCCCGGCTTCAGGTATCCGCTCCCACGAACGCCGTCGACGACCGTCTCACCGGCGAGCAGATCCGCCAGGACGTACGCGTAGCCGAGCGTCGGGACGTTCGCGGCCGACCCGTACGTCCAGGAGTCGCCGAAGACCAGGACGGAGGGGTGCTCCGGCAGCGAGAGGGGGAGCGGAGCGATCATCGCGGGTGCGCTGCCTTCGCCCGCAGCGGCCCCGACCGGAGCGGCGGTGGGCGAAGGAGTCCACGGACGCCACACACCGAGGACGCCGGCGATGACTGCGAAGAGCAGGGCGAAAGCGATTCCTGTCGTGCGCAATCGGCGTCGCGTCGAAGAGGCGTGCATTGCATGAGAGTAGATCACCGGAACCGGATCACAAACTCCCCGCGCCCCTGGCCGACGGACTGCGACATCGCGCGCCCTAAACTGGGGAGGCTATGAACCCTGAAAAGCTCGCCGAAGCCATCCTCGCCGTCCTCGCTCCCATCGCCGAGGAACGTCGTCCCGGCGAGCCGTTCGAGCTGGCGGCGTCCGACATCGTGTTCGAGCGCCCTCGTAACCGCGACCACGGCGATTGGGCCTCCAACATCGCCATGCGTCTGGCGAAGACCTTCGGTACGAACCCGCGCGAACTCGCGCAGGAGATCGCCGCCGGGCTCGCCCACGTCGACGGCGTCGCCACCGCCGAGGTCGCCGGACCCGGGTTCATCAACATCCGTCTCGACGCCGCGGCCGCGGGTGCGCTCGCGAAGACCATCGTGGACGCCGGGTCCGCCTACGGCACGAACGACAGCCAGGCCGGCCGCAGCATCAACATCGAGTTCGTCAGCGCGAACCCGACCGGCCCGCTCCACATCGGCCACACCCGCTGGGCGGCGCTCGGTGACGCCATCGGCCGGGTGCTCGCGGCGTCGGGGGCGACGGTCGCCCGTGAGTTCTACGTCAACGACGCCGGTGCTCAGATGGAGCGGTTCGCGCACTCCGTGGTCGCTGCAGCGAAGGGCGATCCCACCCCCGAGGGCGGGTACGCCGGAAGCTACATCGCCGACCTCGCCGCTCGGGTCATCGCGGCCCGCCCCGACCTTCTCGATCTGCCCGCCGAGGAGCAGGTGGTCGTGGCCCGCGAGCTCGCCTACGAGTACCAGTTGGCCGAGCAGCAGGAGTCGCTGTCCAAGTTCAACGTGCACTTCGACGTCTGGTTCTCTGAGCGCACGCTGCACGCGAAGAACGCGGAGGGAGTCACCCTTGTCGACCAGGCCGTGGACCGCCTGCGCGAGCAGGGGCACGTGTTCGACCAGGACGATGCCGTGTGGGTCCGCACGACCGATTTCGGCGACGACAAAGACCGTGTCATCCGCCGCTCCAACGGCGAGTACACGTACTTCGCGGCCGACGCCGCCTACTACCTGAACAAGGGTGACCGCGGCTTCGCGCACAAGATCTACCTGCTGGGTGCGGATCACCACGGGTACGTTCACCGTCTCAAGGCCCTCGCGGGTGCGGCGGGTGACGATCCCGAGAAGGATGTCGAGGTGCTGATCGGTCAGCTGGTCTCCGTCGGCGGAGCCCGCCTCAGCAAACGCGCGGGCAACATCATCGAGATGGACGACCTGCGCGAGTGGCTGGGCACCGACGCGCTCCGTTACTCGCTCGAGCGCTCGCCCGCCGACTCGCCCCTCGCCCTCGACCCGGAACTGCTGCAGAAGCGCACCAACGACAACCCCGTCTTCTATGTGCAATACGCCCACGCCCGCACGCACAACGTCGCTCGCAATGCCGCAGACTCCGGAGTCGACCGTTCGGAGTTCGCGCCCGAGACCCTGACGCACGAATCCGAAGCCGCCCTGCTCGGCGCGCTGCAGGAGTTCCCGCGCATCGTCGCGTTCGCCGCGGAGGTGCGTGAGCCCCACCGTGTGGCCCGCTATCTCGAAGAGCTCGCCGGGCTCTACCACCGCTGGTACGACAACTGCCGGGTCATCCCGCAGGGCGACGACCCGATCGAGAGCGTGCACCGCACTCGCCTCTGGCTGAACGACGCCGCAGGACAGGTGTTCCGCAACGGCCTCGACCTGCTGGGAGTCTCCGCGCCCGAGCGCATGTGAGCCGGGGAAGACTTTCGGGTCGGTAGGGCATCATGGCACCATGAGCGACGACAACCACACACTGCCGTACCCGGATGCCCCGCGCGAGCATCCGACGCTCGTCATCCCCGGCTCCGCGGCCGGTGACGCGGCGGATGTCGAGAAGTCGCGGAAGCGACCGCGCTGGCCGTGGGTGCTGCTCGTCGTCGTGGTGGTTCTGGCGCTGCTCGTCGTCGCCGCAGAACTCGTCGCACGCGCGATGCTCCCGGGAATCGTGCGATCCGTGGTCATCGAGCAACTCGATCTTCCTGCCGATCAGGAGCTCGACGTCGACGCGGAGGGGATTCTGTTTCCGCAGCTCATCGCGGGGCGGCTGGACACACTCGACTTGTCGACGGACGCCGTCACGCTCGAGGGCATCACCGGCGCCGCCGACGTCACGGCGACCGGCGTACCGCTGCGCGGGGGCGACCTCGGCGGCGCGACCGGAACGATCCGCATCGACCAGGACGAGTTCACGACATTGCTCGCCGGCACCGAACTCCCCGTCGACTCCGTGGCGTTCGAGGCACCGAACGCCACACTGGGAGGGTCGTTCACCGTGTTCGGCGCCGCCGTTCCGATCTCGGTCACTCTGACGCCGGGTGCCGTGGAAGGCGATCTGGAGCTCACCCCCGTGGGAGTCACCGTGGGCGGGCTGGATCTCGACCTGGATCAGGTGGGCTCCACGCTCGGCGCCATCGGTGAAGGCCTCACCGAACCGCAGCGCGTGTGCATCGCGGATCAGCTGCCGGCCGGACTCACACTCACCGGGCTCGAGATCGTCGGCAGCGAAGCCGTGATCGACATCGACGTCGACGGCGCCATCGCGACCGATCAGACTCTGTTGGAGAAGGGCGTCTGCCCGCGCTGACCGCGGCCGGTCAGTTCTTGTCTTCACCCGAGGCCGCTCGCTGAGCGGCACGCAACTCTGCCGTCGCGATCTTGACATCGACCTCGGCACGCTGCAGTCGCCGCTGCACGAAAGTCGCAGCGCCGAAACGCTGATGCACCCGATCGCCCCGCTCCTCATCGGCAGTGACGATGTAGGCGCACGCCAGCAGCATCACCTGAGCCGAGAAGTTGAGCCAGATGAGCAACGCGAGCAGCGACGCGAACGAGGCGAGAAGCGGATTGCTGGTCGCGCCGCCGACGAAAAGGGTCGACAACTGCTGTAGCACCACCAGTCCGAATGCGCCGAGCAACGCCCCGCTCCAGAGCGAGCGAGCCGCCGGGCGCACCCCGGAGAGCAGCAGGAACATGCCGCCGATCAGGAGCGTGTCGAGGACGAAGACGATCAGCAGGGAGATCACTCGCACGCCCCAGATCACGAGATCTGATTCGGCGGACAGCCCGACGAGTCCGCTGACCCACGTGACACCGAGTTGGCCGACGAACGTGAACGCCGCCGCGAGAGCGAAAGAGAGCCCGATTCCGATGGCGAGGCAGAGGTTGCGGAGGATGACCCAGACGAACAGGATGTCGTCCTGCACGGTTCCGGCGATCACGCGCACGGCGATGCGCAGCGAACCGATCGCGCCGAGTGCGGCGCCGACGAGTGCGATGAGAGAGACGATGCCCGCGATCGACAGCGACGCCGGCTGACGCAGGTCGGACGTCTTGATCACACCGTCTTCGCCGATGAGCCCGGGGACCACCGACTGCACCGCGTCGATGATCGCCCGCCACGCAGCCGGGTTGTCTGCGAGCCAGAGCGCAGCGACGGAGAAGCCCAGCAGCACTCCGGCGAACACGCTGAACAGCGCCCGGTACGTGACGCTGTCCGCCAGCATCGGTCCGCGACGCTCGGTGTACAGCAGCGCGGCACGCACGGACCGGCGGGCGAGAGCCCAGGCGATGATGGCGCCGCTCACACGCGCGAACAGGCCCGCGTTCTTCGACGTCTCGGCGGGCGAATCAGAGTTGCTCACACGTCCACCCTAGGAGTCGCATCCGACCTGCGCAGGGCCTTGACGCCGGACGTCACCGTGACAGGGCTTCCGCAGCCGTTGCCCTAGAATCGGGTCATCCTCGATGCGCGCGTTCAGCCCGAGATCCGCTTCACGATTGGTGCTCAGTGCTTTCCCCTGCCGATTCGCCAGCCCCCGAATGGCTCGCCGTACCCGATGACGCGAACGACCTCGCGAGGGGCGTCTGGCCCGCGTCAGCGATCCGGGATGCCGACGGCGGGCTCGGCATCGCCGGGGTGAGTGCCGCCGGACTCGTGCGCGCCTACGGCACGCCGCTGCTCGTGCTCGACGAGGACGAGGTGCGCGGCCGCGCCAGAGCGTTCCGCACCGCCTTCGATCGGGCGACCTCCGAGCACGGCACCACCGCCCAGGTCTATTACGCGGGGAAGGCTTTCCTCAGCACGACCGTCGCGCGGTGGGTCGTCGACGAGGGACTTCGCGTCGACGTGTGCACCCTGGGAGAGCTGGAAGTGGCTCTGGCGGCAGGGGTCGCACCCGAAGCGCTCGGATTCCACGGCAACAACAAATCCACAGCAGAGCTGGAGCGTGCGGTTCAGGTCGGTGTGGGAACGATCATCGTCGACAGCCCGATCGAGATCGAGCGACTGGCGGCCATCACTGCCCGAACCGGCGCAGTACAGAGGGTCCTCGTCCGCGTCATCAGCGGGGTCCATGCCGAGACCCACGCCTTCCTCGCGACGGCGCACGAAGATCAGAAGTTCGGCATCCCGCTCGGAGAGGCAGAAGCGGCCGTCCGACGGATCCGAGAGCTCTCCGGACTCGAGTTCGCCGGCCTTCACTGCCATATCGGATCGCAGATCTTCGGCGTCGCGGGTTTCCGCGAATCGGCTTCGCGCGTACTGGATCTGCACGCGGTTCTCCTCGAGACGGGGCCGGTGCCTCAGTTGAACCTCGGTGGCGGCTTCGGCATCGCCTACACGCGAGTGGATGACCCGACCCCCATCGACGTGCTCGCGGGCGAGATCGTCGCCGCGGTGGCCGAAGGATGCGCCGCTCGCGGCATCGCGGTGCCGGCGCTCTCGTTCGAACCGGGACGCGCCATCGTGGGTCCGGCGGGAATCACACTGTACGAGGTCGGCACGACCAAGGATGTCACGGTCGGGCAGGGCGTCGTCCGGCGCTACATCAGCGTCGACGGCGGTATGAGTGACAACGCGCGCCCCGCTCTGTACGGCGCGCAGTACTCCGCCCGGCTGGCCTCGCGGGCAGGCGACGGCGAGCCGCAGCTCAGCCGCGTGGTCGGCAAGCACTGCGAATCGGGCGACATCGTCGTCGACCACGAGTATCTGCCGTCGGACCTCGCGCCCGGCGACCTGCTCGCCGTGCCGGCGACCGGCGCGTACTGCGCGCCGCTCTCGAGCAACTACAACCATGTCCCGCGTCCCCCGATCGTCGCGGTGCGCGACGGTCGGTCGAGAGTGATCGTCCGCGGTGAGACCATCGACGACCTTCTCTCTCGCGACGCGGGCATCGACGGGGCGGAAGCCCCCGAAGGAGCCAAATGACCCACCCCCGAAGGAGCAACGATGACTGACTACCGACGACTGCGCGTGGCGCTGCTGGGCGCAGGGGCGGTCGGCTCACAGGTCGCCGGTCTCCTGCTGCGACACGGCGATGAGCTCGCCGACCGAGCAGGCGCGGAACTGGAGCTCGCCGGCATCGCCGTCCGCGACCTGGACGCTCCGCGCGACGTGGACCTTCCGAAAGAGCTGTTCACCACCGACGCGGAGTCGCTCATCCTGGGCTCTGACATCGTGATCGAACTGATCGGGGGCATCGAACCGGCGCGCACGAGCATCCTGCAGGCGATCGGCTCCGGTGCTGACGTCGTCACCGCCAACAAGGCCCTGCTCGCGACACACGGACCCGAGCTCTTCGAAGCAGCGGACCGCGTCGGCGCCTCCGTCTACTACGAGGCCGCTGCGGCCGGTGCCATCCCGATCATCCGCCCGCTGCGGGATTCTCTGGCCGGAGACCGTGTCGTGCGCATCATGGGCATCGTGAACGGAACGACCAACTACATCCTCGACCGCATGGACACCGAAGGGGCGGACTTCGCCGACGTCCTCGCTGACGCTCAGCGTCTGGGCTACGCCGAGTCCGATCCGACGGCCGATGTCGAGGGGTACGACGCCGCGCAGAAAGCCGCGATCCTCGCGAGTCTCGCCTTCCACACGGCGGTGCCGCTGGACGCCGTGCACCGCGAGGGAATCACGTCCATCACGGCGGCGATGATCGAGGAGGCTCGCGCTGCGGGCTTCGTGATCAAGCTTCTCGCCGTGTGCGAGCGGATCGAGGCGGACGGGGTCGAGTCGATCTCCGTCCGCGTGTATCCGGCCCTCGTGCCTGCCGCGCACCCGCTGGCCGCCGTGCACGGCGCCAACAACGCCGTCTTCGTGGAAGCGGAGGCTGCCGGGTCGCTCATGTTCTACGGCGCCGGTGCGGGCGGCGTGCAGACGGCATCCGCCGTGCTCGGCGATGTCGTCTCCGCCGCCCGCCGCCACATCGCCGGCGGCGTGGGCGTGGGCGAGTCCACCAGGGCGAACCTGCCGGTCGTGCCGATCGGGCACGTGATCACGCGCTATCAGATCACCCTGGAGGTCGCCGATGCTCCGGGTGTGCTCGCCACGGTCGCCGGGGCGCTCAGCGACGGGGGAGTCTCGGTCGCGACGGTCGTGCAGACGGTCGAAGGTGAGGATGAGCCCACCGCTCGCCTGATCATCGGCACCCACCGGGCGACCGAGCATGCTCTCAGTGCAACCGTCGCCGCTCTTGCCGACAGCCCCGTCGTCGAGCGTGTCGTTTCCGTGTTGCGCGTGGAAGGCGAGTGACCATGCCGTCCGCCTCGGATGCGGATGCAAGCCGCACCTTCGAGGTGCGGGTGCCCGCCACGAGCGCCAACCTCGGTCCGGGCTTCGACACGCTGGGATTGGCTCTCAGCGTGTATGACACACTGCAGGTGACCGAGTTGCCGGCCGGGCAGCTGGAGATCGAGGTCACCGGTTCCGGCGCAGAAGACATCCCGCGCGACGACTCCAATCTGATCGTCCGCACGATCCGATACGTCTTCGCCGACGCCGGACGGCCGGCCCCCGGTCTCCGGATCGTCGCCGAGAACGGCGTGCCGCACGGCCGTGGCCTCGGATCCTCCGGGGCTGCGGTCGCCGCGGGAGTCCTCGCGGCAAAAGGCCTGCTCGCCGGAGACGTCGAGATCGGTGACGCCGACCTGCTCCGACTCGCCACCGAGGTCGAGGGGCACCCCGACAACGTGGCGCCGGCCCTGTTCGGCGGTCTGACCATCGCCTGGATGGGGGACCGCGGGCCGCAGCACAAGAAGCTCCTCGTGCACCGCGGGGTCTCGCCCCTCGTGCTGGTTCCTGCGTACACGATGTCGACGTCGCAGGCCCGCTCCCTGCAGCCGCCGCAGGTGTCCACCGCCGATGCCGTGTTCAACGTCTCGCGTTCGGCGCTGCTGATCGCCGCGCTGATGCAGAGCCCTGAGCTGTTGTTGGATGCCACGGCCGATCGCCTGCACCAGGACTATCGCGCCGAGGCGATGCCTGAGACGAAGCGGTTGGTGCACGCGTTGCGTGCCGCGGGCTTCGCTGCGGTGGTCTCGGGTGCCGGGCCCAGCGTCCTCGTGCTTGCCGACGGTCCGGGCAGTCGACAGGATGCCGTGGAGTTGGCCGCCGGCGTCACCGACACCCCGTGGGAAGCGCTCCTGCTCGCCGTCGACGTCCGTGGTGGTACAGTGGGGGATCGAGCGGAGGGCTCCACGTAGTTTCGTGAATCTGGCCCCATTGCACCTCTTGCAAGACCCGCACGCAAACCCCTGAGGCACAAGTGCCAAGGCTGGCTGACGCCACGCGTCAGCCCGTGCGATCGTGCGCAGCACCCGTTGTGCGCGTGGAACGCTCATTCCCCATGACATATAAGGGAGTACTCGTGGAGAACCTCTCCGAGACCCAGACCGATCAGACGACTCCGGTCGTCGACGCACCTGCGGCCGCTGATTCGAACACCGAAGCCGCGCCGGCGCGCAAGCGCGCACCGCGTCGCGCCAGCACTGCGACGGCAGCGGCGAAGGCCGAGAAGGCAGCCGAGAAGAGCACGACCGAGAAGGCGGATGCCGCGCAGGCGTCGTCCGCCCCCGAAGCGGCATCCTCCGGCGATGGCGCCGAGAAGACCGAGACCGCTCCGAAGGCGAAGGCCCCGCGTCGCAGCCGTGCGAAGAAGGCTGACGCGGACGCTCCTGCGGCCGACGCTCCGTCCGAAGCGGCCCCCGCCGCCGGCGCTGAAGCTCCCGCCGAGACCGCTCCGAAGTCGACCGGTCGTGGCCGACGCGGAGCGCAGAAGCAGTCGACCGACGAAGCGACGACCGACGCCGGTTCCGCGGACTCCCCGCGGCAGGATGCCGCCCAGAAGGGGTCCTCGAACAAGGGCTCCTCGAACAGGGCTTCCTCGAACAGGGAGTCCGCGAACAACGATTCCGCGAGCAACGACTCCGCGAACAACGACTCCGCGCAGCAGGACTCGTCGCAGAAGGACTCGTCGAAGAGCTCTTCTTCGCAGAAGGGCTCCGCCGGTAACGAGGGCACACAGAACAACGATTCGTCCGACTCGTCCGAGGCAAGCGACGAGCAGGGCGGCCGCGGACGCAACCGCAACCGCAGCCGCAACCGCGGTCGCGGACAGAACGGTGCCGCTCAGGAGCAGCAGCAGCAGCCGTCCGGTGACGACGACGACCAGTCGAACGGAAACAACCGCAACCGCCAGCGCAACAAGCGTCGCGGTGCCGCGCCCGTCGATGAGTTCGACACCGAGATCGGTGAGGACGACGTCCTGATCCCGATTGCGGGCATCCTCGATGTGCTCGACAACTACGCGTTCGTCCGCACCACCGGCTACCTCGCCGGCCCCAGTGACGTCTACGTCTCGCTCGGTCAGGTCAAGAAGTACAACCTCCGCAAGGGCGACGCGGTCGTCGGTTCGATCAAGCAGCCACGTGAGGGCGAGCAGCAGGGTCGCCAGAAGTACAACGCGCTCGTCAAGGTGGATTCGATCAACGGTCTTTCCGTCGACGATGCCGCCACGCGCGTGGAGTTCGGCAAGCTCACCCCGCTGTACCCGCAGGAGCGGTTGCAGCTGGAGACGGCGCCCGAGAAGCTGACCCAGCGGATCATCGATCTGATCGCTCCCATCGGCAAGGGCCAGCGCGGTCTCATCGTCGCGCCGCCGAAGGCGGGCAAGACCATCGTGCTGCAGCAGATCGCCGACGCGATCGCGCAGAACAACCCCGAGGTGCACCTCATGGTCGTGCTCGTCGACGAGCGCCCCGAAGAGGTCACCGACATGGAGCGTTCGGTCAAGGGTGAGGTCATCGCCTCGACCTTCGATCGCCCGGCCGAAGATCACACCACGGTCGCCGAGCTCGCCATCGAACGCGCAAAGCGGCTCGTGGAGCTGGGCCGCGATGTCGTCGTCCTGCTCGACTCGATCACCCGCCTCGGCCGTGCGTACAACCTCGCAGCGCCGGCATCCGGTCGCGTCCTGACCGGGGGTGTCGACGCCTCCGCGCTCTACCCGCCGAAGCGTTTCTTCGGCGCGGCGCGCAACATCGAGAACGGCGGATCGCTCACGATCCTCGCGACGGCGCTCGTGGAGACCGGTTCCAAGATGGACGAGGTGATCTTCGAGGAGTTCAAGGGCACCGGCAACAGCGAGTTGCGCCTGTCGCGCTCGCTCGCCGACAAGCGCATCTTCCCGGCGGTCGACGTGAACGCGTCCAGCACGCGTCGCGAAGAGATGCTGCTCTCCGCCGACGAGGTCAAGATCACCTGGAAGCTGCGCCGCGCACTCGCCGGTCTCGACCAGCAGCAGGCCCTCGAGGTCGTCCTCGGCAAGCTCAAGGAGACGCACTCCAACGTCGAATTCCTCGTGCAGATGCAGAAGGCGATCCCCGGGATTCCCGCCGGCGGCCACGGGCACGACAACAACATCCGCTGAGCGACTGACGTGTTCGAGTCCGTCCAGACTCTGATCGACGAGCATCGCCGGGTTCAGGAGGAGCTCTCCGACCCGGCGGTGCACGCCGACGCAGGCAGGGCGAAGCGCGTGAATCGTCGCTACGCCGAGCTGTCCAGGATCGTCGCCGCGTACGACGCGTGGGCGGCGGCATCCGACGACCTGGAGGCAGCCCGGGAACTCGCGCGCGACGACGAGGCTTTCGCCGCCGAGGTCCCGAGTCTCGAAGAGGGCCTGCAGGCCGCTCAGGAGCGTTTGCGGCGACTGCTGATCCCGCGGGATCCGGACGACGCGCGCGACGTGATCATGGAGATCAAGGCGGGGGAGGGCGGCGCGGAATCGGCGCTGTTCGCCGCCGACCTGCTGCGCATGTATGTGCAGTACGCCGCGTCCCGCGGGTGGAAGACAGAGCTTCTCGAGCGCAATGAATCCGATCTCGGCGGATACAAGGATGTGCAGGTCGCGATCAAGGGATCATCCGCTGATCCCGCGCAGGGCGTCTGGGCGCATCTGAAGTACGAGGGTGGCGTGCACCGCGTGCAGCGTGTGCCCGCGACGGAGTCTCAGGGACGTATCCACACATCGACCACCGGCGTGCTGGTGTTCCCCGAGGTCGACGAGCCCGAAGAGATCCAGATCGACCAGAACGATCTCAAGATCGACGTCTTCCGTTCATCCGGACCCGGCGGCCAGTCCGTGAACACCACCGACTCGGCTGTGCGCATCACGCACGTGCCGTCAGGCATCGTCGTGTCGATGCAGAACGAGAAGTCGCAGCTGCAGAACCGCGAGGCCGCGATGCGCGTGCTCCGTGCGAGGTTGCTCGCCAAGCAGCAGGAGGAGCTGGATGCCGCGGCATCCGATGCGCGCAAGTCGCAGATCCGTGGAATGGACCGCTCCGAGCGCATCCGCACGTACAACTTCCCCGAGAACCGCATCGCCGATCACCGGACGGGCTTCAAGGCGTACAACCTCGATCAGGTGATGGACGGCGCTCTCGGCCCCATCATCGACAGCGCGATCGCCGCCGACGAGGAAGCCCGTCTCGCCGCAGTCGGCAGCTGAGCCGGCTCCCGTCAGATGGAGTAGTCGGGCGCGGTGAGCAGCGCCGGCGTGGCTTCGCCGACCGTGCGCTGGCGTTGTTTGGCCGGAACGCCGACGAGGATGCTCTGGGCCGGAGCGTCCCGGGTCACCACGGCGTTGGCCCCGACGACCGATCCCGCTCCGATGGTCACCGGTCCCAGGATCTTCGCTCCTGCGCCCACGGCGACCCCGTCGCCCAATGTCGGATGCCGTTTGCCGGAATCCCGTGTCCGGCCTCCGAGGGTGACGCCGTGGTAGAGCATCACGTCGTCTCCCACCTCAGCCGTCTCGCCGATGACGACCCCCGTGCCGTGGTCGATGAAGAAGCGTCGACCGATCTTCGCACCGGGGTGGATCTCCACGCCGGTCAGCCATCGTGAGAGTTGAGAAGCGGCGCGGGCGAGCAGCCGGAGACGTCGCCGCCACAGAGCGTGCGAGACCCGGTGCGCCCAGATCGCGTGAAGCCCCGGGTACAGCAGCGCGACCTCTATGGAACTCCGCGCCGCGGGGTCGCGAAGACGTGCTGCCGCGATGTCCTCGCGCATTCGACCGATCATGTCCATCGACGCGATCAGTCCTCCCGGAGGTCCTCGAAGAGTGCGGTGGACAAGTACCGCTCTCCGGTGTCGGGGAGGATGACGACGATCGTCTTGCCGGCGTTCTCCGGGCGGGCCGCGACCTTCAGAGCCGCCGACACGGCGGCCCCGCAGGACATGCCGACGAGGAGGCCCTCCTTGGCCATCAGCTCGCGCGCGACGCGGATGGACTCATCGAACTCGGCGGTGATGACCTCGTCGAGCACGTCGCGGTCGAGGACGGCGGGTACGAAGTTCGGACCGATGCCCTGGATCTTGTGGGGGCCGGGGTGGCCCTCGGTGAGAACGGGGGAGTCCTTCGGCTCGACGGCGATGACCTGGACGTCGGGCTTGGCGGCCTTGAGCGCCTGGCCGGTGCCGGTGACGGTTCCGCCGGTGCCGACGCCCGCGATGAAGATGTCCACGTTGCCGTCCGTGTCGCGGAGGATCTCCTGCGCGGTCGTCTCGCGGTGGATCTGCGGGTTCGCGGCGTTCTCGAACTGGCGGATCCAGATGGCGCCGGGAGTCTCGGCGACGATGCGCTTCGTCTCCTCGATCGCGCCGCTCATGCCCTTGGTCGGATCGGTCAGCACGATCTGCGCGCCGAAAGCCTTGAGCAGCACGCGCCGTTCCTTCGACATCGAGGCCGGCATCGTCAGGATCACGTTGTATCCGCGGGCGGCGCCGACCATCGCGAGCGCGATCCCGGTGTTTCCGCTGGTCGATTCGACGATGGTCCCGCCGGGCTTCAGTTCTCCCGAGGCCTCGGCCGCGTTGATCATCGCGATCCCGATGCGATCCTTCACGCTGGACGCCGGGTTGTAGTACTCGAGCTTGGCGAGAACGGTTGCGCCCAAACCTTCTGTCACCCGATTCAGGCGGACGAGCGGAGTGTTGCCGAACGCGGTCGTGATGTCGGAGTGGATTCCGGTCATGAGGAGCCTTCCTTTACGGGTCGCTGCCGCACCAGCCTAAGTGAGGTGTTCTCCTCGACGGGCAATGTGACAGCTGGTTGCACTCTACGCTGGACGCATGCCCGAGAACTCCCTCGCCGCGCTCGTGCGCACGGCGACTCAGCGCCTCGTCGACGCCGGGGTGCCGGATGCGCTGGTCGACGCCGAACTGCTCGCCGGTCATGTCCTCGGGCTCGGCCGCGGCGAGGTGCAGGCTGCGCTCGTGCGTGGTGATGGTCTGAACGATGAAGACGCCGCCCGATTCGTCGAGCTGACCGCTCGGAGGGCGGGGCGTGAGCCGCTTCAACACATCACGGGGACCGCCCCGTTTCGTCATCTGGTGTTGGCCGTCGGCCCGGGGGTCTTCGTTCCTCGTCCCGAGACCGAGACCGTCGTGCAGTTCGCGATCGATGCCCTGCAGAACGCGCCGGAGCCCGCACCGATCGGAGTCGACCTGGGCACCGGGAGCGGGGCGATCGCTTTGTCGATGGCGACCGAGGTGCCGCACGCCCGCATCCACGCGGCCGAGCTCTCACCGGAGGCCCACGCCTGGGCTGCTCGGAACACCGCGGGCGCCGAGAATCTGACCCTCGTGCTGTCCGACCTGAGCGAGGCGTTCCCCGAGTTGGACGGCACCGTGACCGTGGTCATCTCGAATCCCCCCTACGTGCCGGATGCGGCAGTCCCGCGTGACCCGGAGGTGCGGCTGTTCGACCCCGCGATGGCCCTCTACGGCGGACCGGACGGTCTCGACATCGTCCGCGTCCTCAGCTCAAGAGCGCTGCGGTTGCTACGCTCCGGCGGCCTGCTGGTCATCGAACACGGGGAATCGCAGGGCGAGTCGATCCGCGGCCTGCTCACCGCAGACGGGTGGCGCGCGACGGCGACCCACCGCGACCTCACCTCGCGCGACCGGGCGACGACCGCCATTCGGCCCTGATCAGGGCACTCCGAGCATCGGCGGAACCCGGCCCGGATAGAATCGTCAGGTCATGTCTACGATCTTCGACTGCAGCGATGAGGCGCAGCTGCTCGCCGGAATGCGCAATGCGCGCCAAGCGATCGGCCGCGGTGAGCTCATCGTCATGCCCACAGACACCGTCTACGGTCTCGCTGCCGACGCATTCTCCCCGACTGCGGTGCAGCGACTCCTCGATGCCAAAGGACGGGGGCGCGATCAGCCTCCGCCCGTGCTCGTCGGCACGAAAGAGACGTTGGCGGCACTGGCCGAGACCGTCCCCGAGCCCGTCCAGCGTCTCGTCGACGAGTTCTGGCCCGGCGGTCTCACCATCGTGCTGCCCGCACAGCCTTCTCTCGCGTGGGACCTGGGTGACACGCTCGGCACGGTGGCGGTCCGGATGCCGGAGGGACGGATCGCACTGGAGCTCCTCGTCGAGACGGGTCCGCTGGCCGTCTCCAGCGCGAATCTCACCGGGCACGCCGCAGCCATCTCCGCCTTCGATGCGGAGCGCATGCTCGGCGACAGCGTGGCCGTCTACCTCGACGGCGGGATGAGCAAGGACGGAATCGCCTCGACGATCGTCGACGCCACTTCGCTCGTTCGGCGAGGTCCGGATGCCGAGCCGGGTGTCGTCCGCATCCTCCGCCACGGCGTGGTCACCCGCGCGCAGCTCGAGGAAGTCCTCGGAGAGTTGCTCGAGCCGGAAGATCATCATGACGGCCATCCGGATGATCCACAGGACGGGGATTCGTGAAGCAGTATCTCTTCACGATCGTCCTCACCGCCGTCGTCACCTTCGCGTTGACCTGGGCGGTGTGGCGTCTCAGCCTCCGCTTCAAGCTGTATCCCGGCATCCGTGAGCGCGACGTGCACACCACGCCGACCCCGCGGCTCGGCGGCGTCGCGATCTTCCTCGGCATCGCCGTCGCCTTCGGCGTCTCCGCCACGAATCCGTTCTTCCAGAGCATCTGGATCCCGCCGTCCACGATGTGGTCGATCCTCGGGGCATCCTTCCTCATCGCCGTGATCGGCGTCGTCGACGACCTCTGGGACATCGACTGGATGATCAAGCTCGGCGCCCAGTTCCTCGCCGCCGGGATCATCACGGTGGGCGGGGGACTGCAGATCCTCTCGCTGCCTTTCGGGGACCTGATCGTGTTCTCGAGCTGGGTGAGCATCACGATGACGATGTTCGCGATCGTGATCGTCATGAACGCGGTGAACTTCATCGACGGCCTCGACGGCCTCGTAGCCGGGGTGTGCCTCATCTCGAACGGCGTCTTCTTCGCCTACTCCTACATCTTCACCCGCGACTCCGGTGCCTCGAGCTACTTCAACCTCTCGACTTTCCTCGCCGCCGTCCTGATCGGAGCGTGCCTGGGGTTCCTGCCGCTGAACTGGAGTCCGGCCAAGCTCTTCATGGGCGACTCCGGTGCGCTGGTGATCGGGTTGCTGATGTCGACCTCCGCGATCGCCCTCACGGGGCAGATGGACCCGTCCGCCCTCGATCCCGAGCAGATCGGACGGTCGCAGCTGCTGGGTGCGTTCATCCCCATCCTGCTGCCGCTGCTGGTCGTCCTGCTGCCGCTGCTGGACTTCGGTCTCGCCGTGCTTCGCCGCATGACCGCAGGGAAGTCGCCGTTCGCTCCCGATCGCAAGCACCTGCACCACCGGATGCTCGACCTCGGTCACCGCGACCGTGATGCGGTGCTCATCTTCTATGCGTGGACGGCGGTCATCTCGCTCGCCGTTCTGCTGATGTACGTCGGCGCCCGAGAAGACTGGCCAGGCCAGTACCTCCCCGGCGTGGCGTTCGGCGTCGTGGGCATCGCGGCCTGCCTCGTCATCACCCTGAGTCCTACTCGCCGCAAGAAGCGCGCGGCGGGCGTTGCACCCGACCCGACACCCGTGGAGTCCTGATGAGCCCGAGCCCCGTTTCCAGCACCCCGATCCTGCGACGGACCCTGATCTGGTCGGCGGTGGCGGCGGCGGCACTCGCGGTCGTGGCCGGGACGGTCGGTTTCCTCGTCGGGCAAGGGGAGGGGCTCGTCAGCGGCCTCCTCGGCGTCCTCCTGTCGGTGCTGTTCCTGGCCATCACCGGCATCAGCATCCTCGTCGCCAACCGGTGGTACGGCGATCCGCTCTACGTGCAGTTCTTCTTCGCGATCGTGCTGGGAGGGTGGCTGCTCAAGCTCGGCGTCTTCATCGTGGTGATGATCCTGCTCAGCGGTCAGCCCTGGCTGCACCCCATGGTGTTCTTCCTCTCGATCGTCGCCGGCGTGATCATGTCGCTGGTCGTCGACGTGGTCGTCCTGAGCAGGATGCGGCTGCCCAACGTGAGCGACACGACGCTCCCCACGGAGGTGCCGGAGGATCGCGCTCCCGGCAGCGCCAACCACCGCTCTGACGACCCCGCCGACAGCGGCCCTCGGTCTTAGGGGACCCTCAGATTCTGATAGTGTTGAGACGTGCCCGCCGCTCGCCCGCGAGCGCTTGCGCTGTGAAGCACACCGACCATCGTCGCCCCGGTTTTGACCGGTGCCCCGAAGCTGGAGCCCGCGCTGTTCAATCTTGCTGCGACCCTGATCCCTCGACTCGCCTCTGACGGCGAGTTCCATGGCCCTTCGATCGACGAGTTCTTCCCGGAGATCCTCTTCGAAGTGGCGGGCATCCCCGTGCACCGCATCCACCTGGTGCAGCTGCTCTCGGTGATCGCCGTGGTCCTGATCCTCTGGCTCGGAACCCGTCGCATGACGATCGTCCCCGGGCGTTTCCAGAGCCTCGTCGAGATGGGACTCGGGCTGGTTCGGACGAACATCGCGCACGATCTTCTCGGACGCAAGGACGGCGACCGGTTCCTCCCGATCCTGACCGCCATCTTCTTCATGACGCTGTTCATGAACATCACCGGCATCATCCCGTTCCTGAACATCGCCGGAACGAGCATCATCGCGGTGCCACTGGTGCTGGCTCTGGTCAGCTACGTGACCTTCATCTACGCCGGAATCAAGAAGAGCCCGAAGAACTTCTTCAAGAACGCTCTCTTCCCGTCGGGTGTGCCGTGGCCGGTCTACATCATCGTCACCCCGATCGAGCTCCTCTCGACCTTCATCATCCGCCCGGTGACTCTCACCCTGCGACTGCTGATGAACATGGTCGTCGGTCACATGATCCTGGTCCTCTGCTTCGCAGCGACCCAGTTCTTCTTCTTCACCGCAGGCGGCGGCTGGGCCGCCCTCGGCGTCGGAACCCTCGCCTTCGGCGGCGCCTTCACGATCTTCGAGATCCTGGTGGCGGTCCTGCAGGCGTACGTCTTCACCGTTCTCACCGCGGTCTACATCCAGCTCGCGGTCGCTGAAGAGCACTGAGCCAACCAGACACTGAGCGGGCAGGCATCAGCCTTCCCACCCAACGAAAGGAAAAACCCGTGGACGCAACTACGGTTCTCGCTGAAATCAACGGTCACCTCGCAGCAGTGGGCTACGGCCTCGCTGCGATCGGTCCGGCCATCGGTGTGGGCATCGTCGTCGGCAAGACCATCGAGGGTGTCGCACGTCAGCCCGAGCTGGCCGGTCGCCTTCAGGTCCTCATGTGGATCGGTATCGCCTTCACCGAGGCGCTTGCATTCGTCGGCATCGCCGTCGGATTCATCCCCTTCCCGTAATCCCTACCGACTTCTGAAGGAGACAGGATGCTGAACGCTCTTGTCACGAACCTCGCAGCTGAGGGCGAAGCGGTCAACAACCCGCTGATCCCCGCGTGGTACGACATCATCTGGTCGGCGCTGTGGTTCGTCATCATTCTCGTCGTCGTGTGGAAGGTCGCCCTTCCCAAGCTGACGAAGATGCTCGACGAGCGTTCGGCTGCCATCGAGGGCAACATCGCGAAGGCTGACGAGGCGCAGAAGCAGGCCGAAGCAGCGCTCGAGGAGTACACCCGACAGCTGGCCGAAGCACGCACCGAGGCCGGTGAGATCCGTGAGGCCGCCCGCGAGGACGGCAAGAAGATCGTCGCCGAGGCCAAGGACGCCGCCACCAGCGAGGCAGCACGCATCACCGCGACCGCGCACACGCAGATCGAGGCTGAGCGTCAGACCGCTTTCGTCTCCCTTCGCAGCGAGGTGGGCTCGCTCGCCCTCGACCTCGCCGGCGGTGTGGTCGGAGAGACTCTCTCCGACCATGCCCGTGCGACGGCTGTCGTGGATCGCTTCCTCGCGGATCTCGAGGCGGCGAAGTAATGGGCAGCGCGACCACTCAGGCACTCGCGGCATCCATCGAGACGCTTGCCGCAGCGAACGGCGTCACGCTCGACACCGCACGGGAGCTCTTCGCTGCCGCGCGCGCCGTCAGCGAGTCGTCCCAGCTGAGCGGCGCGCTCGCTGACCCTTCGGCTCCGGTCGAGGCACGCAGGAACGTCGTCGCAGCGGTCTTCGGCGCGTTCTCAGAAGACGCGAAGAGCGTTCTGAAGACGGCCGTGGCCGAGCGGTGGTCGAACGCCGATCAACTGGTGGACGGCATCGAGGAACTCGCAATCCGCGCGGCGTCCATCGCGGAACCCGACGCTGACATCGAGGGCGAGATCTTCGGATTCTCTCGGGTTATCGCCGCCAACGCCGAGCTGGAGCTCGCCCTGGGCACCCGCCTCGGGGGAGAAGACGCGAAGGTGACGCTTGTCGAGCGACTGCTCGCCGATGGCGCCACCAGCGCTCCGGCGAAACTGATCGTCTCGTCGCTCGTGCGGCAGCCGCGTGGCCGCCGCATTCGTCAGTTGCTCAACCGCGCCATGCGCATCGTCTCGGCCCAGCACGGTCGAGTCGTGGCGACGGTCCACACCGCAACGCCGCTCAACGAGGCGCAGCGTACCCGTCTCAGCGACGCGCTCTCGCGTCGTTACGACGGCAGGGTCTCGCTCAACGTCGTCATCGACCCTGCCGTCGTCGGAGGCCTGCGCGTGCAGATCGCCGACGACGTCATCGACGGCAGCATCTCCGCTCGACTCGCAGATCTTCGCCAGAAGCTCGCGGGCTAACACGACTTCGCGCGGGGAACCGCGCACCCAGATACAAAGGGAAGACAATGGCAGAACTATCGATCAGCCCAGACGTCATCCGTGACGCGCTGAAGGACTTCGCCGCCGCCTACGAGCCCACTGGGGCCGCGGCGACCGAGGTCGGCACCGTCATCGACGCCGCGGATGGTATCGCGCACGTCGAGGGCCTGCCCGGCGTCATGGCGAACGAGCTCGTGACCTTCGGCGACGGCACCAAGGGTCTCGCGCTGAACCTCGACGAGCACCAGATCGGTGTTGTCGTGCTCGGTGACTTCACCGGCGTCGAAGCCGGTCAGGAAGTCACCCGTACGGGTGAGGTTCTCTCCGTGCCCGTCGGTGACGGGTACCTCGGCCGTGTCGTCGACCCGCTCGGCAACCCGATCGACGGCCTTGGCTCGATCGCGACCGAGGCGGTCCGCGAGCTCGAGCTGCAGGCGCCCGGCGTCATGCAGCGCAAGTCGGTCCACGAGCCGATGCAGACCGGCATCAAGGCGATCGACGCCATGATCCCGGTCGGGCGCGGACAGCGTCAGCTGATCATCGGCGACCGCCAGACCGGTAAGACGGCCATCGCGATCGACACGATCATCAACCAGAAGGCCAACTGGGAGTCGGGCGACGTCAACAAGCAGGTCCGCTGCATCTACGTCGCCATCGGTCAGAAGGGCTCGACCATCGCTTCGGTGAAGGGCGCGCTCGAAGAGGCCGGCGCTCTGGAGTACACCACGATCGTGGCCGCTCCGGCATCCGACCCCGCCGGCTTCAAGTACCTCGCTCCCTACACGGGTTCCGCGATCGGCCAGCACTGGATGTACGGCGGCAAGCACGTCCTCATCATCTTCGACGACCTGTCGAAGCAGGCTGAGGCCTACCGCGCCGTCTCGCTCCTCCTGCGTCGTCCGCCGGGCCGTGAGGCTTACCCGGGTGACGTGTTCTACCTGCACTCCCGTCTGCTCGAGCGTTGCGCGAAGCTGTCCGACGAGCTCGGCGCCGGCTCCATGACGGGTCTCCCGATCATCGAGACCAAGGCGAACGACGTCTCGGCGTACATCCCGACGAACGTGATCTCCATCACCGACGGCCAGATCTTCCTCCAGTCCGACCTCTTCAACGCCAACCAGCGTCCGGCGGTCGACGTGGGTATCTCGGTGTCGCGAGTCGGCGGTGACGCTCAGGTCAAGTCGATCAAGAAGGTCTCCGGCACGTTGAAGCTCGAGCTCGCGCAGTACCGGTCGCTCGAGGCGTTCGCGATGTTCGCCTCCGACCTCGATGCGACGTCTCGTCGTCAGCTCTCGCGTGGTGCGCGTCTGACCGAGCTGCTCAAGCAGCCGCAGTACTCGCCGTACCCCGTCGAAGAGCAGGTCGTCTCGATCTGGGCCGGAACCAAGGGCAAACTCGACACGATCGAGGTCTCCGACGTGCTGCGCTTCGAGCGCGAGCTCCTGGATTACCTTCGTCGCAACACCAAGGTCCTCGAGACCCTGCGTGAGACCAACGTCCTCGACGACGACACGGTCGCAGAACTCGAGAAGCACACCGATGCCTTCGTCCTGGAGTTCCAGGGTGGCAAGGGACAGTCCATCGGGGCTCCCGGGCATGAGGAGCACGCGGCGGCCGAGGCGGACGACGTCAACCAGGAGAAGATCGTCAAGGGTCGTCGCGCGTAACCGCGTGAGGTACTGAACTCATGGGCGCTCAACTCAGGGTCTACAAGCAGAAGATCTCTTCTGCTCAGACGACCAAGAAGATCACGAAGGCGATGGAACTCATCGCGGCTTCGCGTATCCAGAAGGCGATGGCACGTGTCAAAGCGTCCAGCCCCTTCGCGCGTGCCGTGACGAGGGCCGTGTCCGCCGTCGCGACGCACTCGAACGTCGACCACCCGCTTCTCCGCGAGCCCGAGACGATCAGCCGCTCTGCTGTCGTGATCTTCTCGTCGGACCGCGGTCTGGCCGGAGCCTTCAACTCTCAGATCCTCCGTGAGGGTCTCGAGGTTGCGGAGCTGCTTCGCGGCCAGGGCAGGGAACCGGTGTTCTACCTCGTGGGTCGTAAGGCCGTCGGCTACTTCCAGTTCCGTCGCATCGCGGCGGCTGCGGAGTGGACCGGCGACACCGACACCCCGTCGTTCCACACGGCGGAGGAGATCTCGCAGAAGCTTCTCGAGGACTTCTCCCGCGGAGGCAACGAGGGCGGCGTCGACGAGATCCACCTCGTGTACAACCGTTTCGTCAGCATGATGACGCAGTCGCCGGAATCCGTGCGTCTGCTCCCGCTGGAGATCTCGGAAGCCGACGAGTCGGAGGCGGGCAACACCGTCTACCCGCTGTACGAGTTCGAACCGGATGCCGAGACCGTGCTGGACGCGATCCTGCCGGTGTACATCCAGAGCCGCGTCTTCAACGCTCTCCTGCAGTCGTCTGCTGCCAAGCAGGCCGCGACGCAGAAGGCGATGAAGTCCGCCAGCGACAACGCCGACAAGCTCATCACCGACTACACCCGTCTGCGCAACAATGCGCGCCAGGCGGAGATCACGCAGCAGATCGCAGAGATCGTCGGCGGCGCCGACGCGCTCTCATCGAGCAAATAGACCATCAGGAAAGAGACGAAAATGACCCTCACCGCCTCGGCTGACCAGCCGGCGACCGCGGTCGTCGGGCGCGTCGCGCGCGTCAACGGTCCGGTTGTCGACATCGAGTTCCCGCACGACTCGATTCCCGACATCTACAACGCACTCAAGACCACGATCGTGATCGGCGAGTCCTCCGTCGAGATCACGCTCGAGGTCGCTCAGCACCTCGGCGACGACCTCGTTCGTGCCATCGCCCTCAAGCCGACCGACGGCATCGTCCGCGGCCAGGAAGTCCGCGACACTGGAGAGGCCATCTCGGTCCCTGTCGGTGACGTGACCAAGGGCAAGGTCTTCAACGTCATCGGCGAGGTGCTCAACCTCGAGCCCGGTGAGACCATCGAGGTCACGGAGCGCTGGCCCATCCACCGCAAGGCACCGAACTTCGACCAGCTCGAGTCGAAGACGTCGATGTTCGAGACCGGCATCAAGTCGATCGACCTCCTCACGCCGTACGTGCTGGGTGGGAAGATCGGACTGTTCGGTGGCGCCGGTGTCGGCAAGACCGTTCTGATCCAGGAGATGATCCAGCGCGTCGCGCAGGACCACGGTGGCGTGTCGGTGTTCGCCGGCGTCGGTGAGCGCACCCGTGAGGGCAACGACCTCATCCACGAGATGGAAGAGGCCGGTGTCTTCGACAAGACCGCCCTCGTGTTCGGCCAGATGGACGAGCCGCCGGGAACGCGTCTGCGCGTCGCGCTGTCCGCACTGACGATGGCGGAGTACTTCCGCGACGTGCAGAAGCAGGACGTGCTGCTCTTCATCGACAACATCTTCCGCTTCACGCAGGCCGGTTCCGAGGTGTCCACGCTTCTGGGCCGCATGCCGTCCGCGGTGGGCTACCAGCCCAACCTGGCCGATGAGATGGGTCTCCTCCAGGAGCGCATCACCTCGACCCGTGGTCACTCCATCACCTCGCTGCAGGCGATCTACGTGCCCGCTGACGACTACACCGACCCGGCCCCGGCGACCACCTTCGCCCACCTCGACGCCACGACCGAGCTGTCTCGTGAGATCGCGTCGAAGGGTCTGTACCCGGCCATCGACCCGCTGACGTCCACGTCGCGGATCATGGACCCGCGCTACTTGGGCGAGGACCACTACCGGGTGGCGACGACGGTCAAGCAGATCCTTCAGAAGAACAAGGAGCTGCAGGAGATCATCGCCATCCTCGGTGTCGACGAGCTCTCTGAGGAAGACAAGATCGTCGTGTCGCGTGCACGTCGCATCCAGCAGTTCCTCTCGCAGAACACCTACATGGCGAAGAAGTTCACCGGCGTCGAGGGTTCGACCGTTCCGCTCAAGGAGACCATCGAGTCGTTCGATGCGATCACGCGCGGTGACTTCGACCACGTCGCCGAGCAGGCGTTCTTCAACGTCGGCGGTATCTCCGACGTCGAAGAGCAGTGGGCCAAGATTCAGAAGGAGAACGGCTGACCATGGCACTGCATGTCAGCCTCGTCTCTGCCGACGCGGAGGTCTGGACGGGAGAGGCGAGCCTCGTGGTCGCCAAGACCGTCGAGGGCGAGATCGGCTTCATGACCGGCCATGAGCCGGTGCTGGCCATCCTCGCCGAGGGCCAGGTTCGCATCACTCAGACGGACGGTTCCAAAGTGCTCGCCAACGCGCAGGACGGGTTCCTCTCGATGGAGGGCGACACTCTGACGATCGTGGCCGGCAACGCGGCGCTCGTCGCCTAGCAGTCCTTTTCCGCGTCCGCCCCGGACCTTCTTGCAGCTCCTCGCGAGTCGCTCGAAGGACCGGGGCGGACGTCTGCGTTCACGAGGTCCTATGAAGTTTCTTCTCCCGCCGTCCGAGACCAAGCGTCCCGGCGGCGACGGTGCACCGCTCGATGCGACGAAGCTGTCGCTGCCGGAACTGCACGAGCGCAGGTCTGCCGTCGTCGACGCCCTTGTGGAGCTCGCCTCGGACGAGGACGCCGCGCAACGGGTGCTGAAGCTGAGCGCACGCCAGAGCGGCGACATTCAGCACAACCGGAATCTGCACACGGCGCCCACCATGCCGGCTGTCGACCGGTACACGGGCGTTCTGTACGACGCGCTCGACGCGGCGACGCTCTCGACCGCGTCACGGCGATGGCTGGGTGCGCACGTCTGGATCCACAGCGCACCCTTCGGACCCGTCGGCGCACTGGACGGGATCCCCGCGTACCGGCTGGCGGCCGGCACCTCCCTCCCCGGCGTTCCCGCGCTTCGACGGCACTGGGCCGACGCCACAACCGCAGCGATCGCGGCATCCGCACCGAGCTTCGTCCTCGACCTTCGCAGCGAGGCGTACGTCGCGCTCGGGCCCGTGCCGGCATCCGTCCCCTCGGCGTATGTCCGTGTGGTCACCGAGCATGGCCGAGCCCTGAATCACTTCAACAAGAAGTCCAAGGGTCTTCTCCTCCGGGCGCTGGCGGAGGACCGTCCACGCCTCACGTCGCTTCGTTCGCTCCGCGCCTGGGCCGCCGGCCGCGACGTGCTGCTGCGCGATTCGAACGATCCCGCCGTCGTGGAGCTTGTCGTCGCAGAGTGACATCGCGCGACATGCGGAATATTGGTCCCGCGTGGTTCATTGCTGGGGTATGGGTGCGCCGATACCATGTGCAGTGCGAGGCGGTCGCTTCGTGGTGGGGGCGAAAGCCGCTCCCCGAGACCAAAGAATGCGAGTCTCATGGACTACGACGATTACGGAGCGGGCTACGTCGGCCTGCTCCTCGCATATTCTTTCGTGATCTTCCTGATCGCGATCGCTGGCTACGTTCTGGCGTCGCTCTTCTACATGAAGATCTTCCAGAAGGCCGGTGTGCAAGGGGGCTGGCGAGCCTGGATCCCCGTGTACAACATGATGATCTTCTTCAAGCTCGGAGACCTGAGCCCCTGGCTCGTGCTGTACGGCATCGGAGGCGCTGCGCTGCTCACGTGGATCGGCGTCGGCGTGATCTTCTCGCTCGCCCTGGGAGTGCTCTCCGCCATCGCCGCATGGCGGATCGGGCTCAAGTTGCAGAAGGATGCCGTCTGGGTCATCCTCTACGTCTTCCTCAGCATCGTCTGGCTCGGAATCAACGCGTTCGACAAGTCGCGGTGGAACCCCAACATCCAGCCCGCGTCGTGGGCCGGTAACGGCTTCCTCGCCGACCGCACGGTCTGGGACGGCGTCCCGGTCCAGCCGTCTGCGGCCGCACCCCAGCAGGGGTACGGTGCCCCGCAGGGATACAACGCCCCGCAGGGTTACGCGCCGTCCGCGCCGCAGGGATACGCCCCGCCGGCACAGCCCGGCTACGCGCCTCCCGCGCAGCCCGGCTCTGGATCGCCGACGCCGCCTCCGGCACCCGCGACCGGAGCACCGGTACCGCCCCCGGTGCCTCCCGTGCCTCCGCAGGCACCTCCGGCGGCACCCCCGGTGCCCCCGACGGCCCCGCCCGCGCCCCCGTCTGACCCGTCTGACCCCACCAGGCCGCCGGCCTGATCGTCCGACACAGGGCCCTCGACTTCGGTCGGGGGCCCTGTGCTGTGCGGCGGCGTCCACACTTCCGGGTGCGGAGTGTGATCCGGGTGGGTGAGTTCTACTACGATGTTTGAGTATCCTGCGACCGCCCGATCCGCCGCAGGTCCATCGGAGGCAGTACGTGGCTGAGACGACGACGACGCACAGCGTCACGGTTGAGCAGCGCCCGCTGCTGCTCTCGTGGGCGGGCGTCACCGATCAGGGGCGCCGTCGCGAGACGAATCAAGACGCCTACCTGGCCGACTACCCGCTGTTCATCGTGGCGGACGGGATGGGTGGCCACGCGGGTGGAGAGATCGCCAGCCGCAGCACGGTCGCACGGCTCAAGGCGCTCGTCGCTGCCGGAGACATCAGCAGGCCGGCGATCGAGAATGCGCTCGAGCTGGCCGTCGGCGATATCGCCGGCCATCCGGAGACGACCGATGAGGGCACCGGGACGACCCTGACCGGCGTCTACCTCGACGACCACGGTGATACGCCGCAGTGGGTCACCCTGAACATCGGTGACTCCCGCGTCTACCTGCTGCGAGATGACCAGCTCGTGCAGGTGACGACAGACCACTCCGTCGTTCAGGAACTGATCACCGCGGGCAAGCTGAGCCCGGAAGAGGCCGAGGGCCACCCCTACAGCAACGTGATCACCCGCGCGGTGGGGGCGAGCGAGCTCACGGCGCCCGACTACATCACCATCGATGTGCGCGTGGGCGACCGATTCGTCATCTGCTCCGACGGGCTCACCAAAGAGCTCACCGACTATGGGATCCAGCACTTCCTGCGGGAGAATTCCGAGCCCCGCGCCGCCGTCGACGCCATGCTTGCCGCAGCACTCGAGAACGGCGGCCGCGACAACGTGACGCTCGTCATCGTCCAGGTCGGCGAGGCGGCGGACCCCGGCGAGACAGCAGGCTCCGGCGAAGCTGTCGAGTCCGGTGACGCCCCGGACTTGTCCTCCACATCCGCAGTGTCGACCGAGTAGTCATCGGACGCTGTGGACAGCGCGCATCCATGACGGATCGTGCTGTGCACTGAGGCGTATGGAATCCCAGCCGATCCCGCTTCCCGCCGCTCCTGTCGCGCCCCGTCGTCCCGCTGTGCCGCTGATGGCGGCGGTCGTGCCGATCGCCGCCGGAGTGGTGCTGTGGTTGGTGTCGGGATCACTGTTCGCGCTGTGTTTCGCCGCGTTGGGTCCTCTCATGATCGTCGCGTCGCTCGTCGACTCCGCCCGCACTCGGCGTCGCACCGGGCGGCGCGATGCGGCAGTGGCGGAGAAGGCGTGGTCGGATGCCGAGGAGGAACTGCAGCGCAGACAGCGTGAAGAGCGGGCGGGCCGCTGGCTCCGTCAGCCGGATGCGGCGTCGTGTATCGAACACCCGCCTCTGCGTGGTGCGCACGCTCCCGATGCGGCGACGGCCCTCGTCGTCGGCAGCGGGCGGGTACCCAGTGCCATCCGGTGCAGCGGTGGGGACGGCGAGAGGGCGCGGGGCTTCCGAAGCCGTTGCGAGAAACTCGACGACGCACCCATCGCCGTACCTCTCGGGGGCGGCGTGTGCCTGCGGGGTGCTTCGCCCATGGTTGCGGCAGCGGCTCGAGCGCTGGCGGTGCAGCTCTGCCTGCGGTTCAGCGCTCCGCAGCTCTCGCTCATCGGCGCAGGCCTCGACCGATACGGGCTCGACGAACTGCCGCATGCTGCTCGAGACCGTCGGGGAAGTTTCCGGGTGGGCGTCGCTTCGGCGGCCGAGGGGCGCGTCGACGCCGACGCTCTGATCTGGCTCGCCGCCAGCGGAACGGAGGTGCCGGAAGGAATCACGACGGTGATCGACATCGTCGAGCCCCGCCGCGCGACCCTGCGCACCCCGGACGGTCTCACGTCCCTGGCCGTGGAGTGCCTGTCGCACGCACAAGCCGGGATGGTCGCTCGGGAGTCTGTCGTGCAGGCAGACGACACCGCTGAACTCCCGGACGCGGTCGCGCTCCGCGAACTCGAGCAGTCGCCGACGCCGCACGGCCTGGCCGCGGCCATCGGACGAAACGCGCACGACGCGGTCGTGGTCGACATCGTCGAAGACGGACCGCATGCCATCGTGACCGGCACCACGGGTACGGGGAAGAGCGAACTGCTCGTCACCTGGGTCACCGCCATCGCCACCGCACACGGACCGGAGCGCGTGACGTTCGTCCTTGCCGACTTCAAGGGTGGCACGGCTTTCGAGCCGCTGCGTGAGCTGCCGCAGGTCGCGGCGGTCATCACCGATCTCGATGAGGACGGCGCGCGGCGCGGCGTTTCCAGTCTCACGGCCGAGTTGCGCCGGAGGGAGTCCGTACTCGCCGCCGCGGGCGTTCGCGATGTGCGGGACGCGGCGATGCCGCGTCTGGTGATCGTCGTGGACGAGTTCGCGGCTTTGCTGCAGGAGCACCCCGATCTCGGCGCGGTGTTCACCGACGTCGCTGCGCGGGGCCGGGCGCTGGGCATGCATCTGATCCTCGGCACGCAGCGTGCCGCGGGGGTCGTGCGGGACGCGTTGGCCGCCAACTGCCCGTTGCGGATCAGCTTGCGACTCGGCGATGCTGCAGACAGCAGGCTCGTCCTCGGAACGGATGCAGCGGCCGAGATCCCGGGCGGCGCTCAGTCCCGCGGCCTCGGGCTGGTGCGACGTCCGGAAGATCGCGAACCTGTGGCAACACGGATCGCGCTGACCGGCGCGTCGGATCTGCGCCACGTCGGTGTGCGCTGGGGAGATGCTTCGCCCCCGCTGAGCCCATGGCTCCCAGCGCTGCCCTCACACCTGACTCTGTCCGACCTCGATGCCGAGGCCGTCGCCGCGCCCGCCGTCACGGCCGACACGATCGTGCTCGGCCGCGCAGACGACCCGGCCCACCAATCGCAACCATTGGAGACGCTGCAGTGCGGTGCCGACCGCGGTCTGGCCGTGCTCGGCGCCCCGGGGTCCGGCCGCACTGCACTCTTGCGGACGATCGCGGTCCAGCAGTCGGCGGCGTGCTGGGTGCCATCGGACCTGGAAGGCGCATGGGACCTCGTGACCGCGTGGGCTTCGGGTGCCGAGCGGATGCCGCGGCTGGTCCTTTGCGATGACCTCGATGCTCTGTTCGCGGGGTTTCCGGCCGAGCACGCTCAGCAGTTCGTCCACCGCTGGGAGCAGCTGATCAGGACCGGCGTCGGTGCGACGATCGTCGTGAGCGTATCGAGAGCGGCGGGCCCGATCGGGCGTCTGCTGGATGCTCTGCCGCGTCGCGCGTTGCTGCGGATGTCGAGCCGAGTGGAGCACATCGCAGCGGGAGGCGAGCCCTCCGGGTTCCTGCGCGACCGATTGCCTGGACGCGCCAGGGTCGCTGACCGAGAGGTCCAGTTCGCCTGGATCGATCCGGAAACGTTCCGTCCGCCCGCAGGCCCCGCCGTTGCACCGTGGAATCCGACCGGGTCCACGGCATTGGTGACTCCGGGTGCCGTGTCCGTGGCTGCTCGTCTCCGAGACGCCTATCCCGAGTGCGAAGTGCTCGTCGCCGGCGCAGATCCTGTCGATGCCGACCGGCCGCGGGTCATCGTCGCCGACGCGGAGACCTGGCAGCGCAACTGGTCGGTGTGGCAGCGCGTCCGCGAGGACGGAGAGATTCTGATCCGCGCTGAGCAGCCTGCCGATCTCCGGCAACTGGCGAGCGTGCGCGAGGTGCCTCCATACGCGTCACCGCACGCGGGTCGTGCGTGGTCCGTGCGGGGCGGCGCCTCGCCGCGCCGCGTCGTCATCCCGGCTCTCGCTCCGGGATGACCGGGTCAGATGCCGGCGCCGGGCCGGACCACTCCGACGTCTTTTCCGCCCCCGAGGACCGTGAGAGGAAGGGCGGAGGCCAGCGACGCCACATCCGCCTCCGTCAGGCCTCCGGTATGCGCCAACAGGGTCGCTGCGACGATGGTCGAGGCGCGCGCGGAGCCGTCGAGGATCTTCAGCGCGACCGTCGTCCCGTTGGGAGCGACCATCACCATGATTCCCTCTGCGCCGCCCTTGGTGAACACCCCGAGCTTCTCGATCGCGATGGTGTCGGGGCGTCCGGGGCCCTCGATCGTCCAGGGGTTCTCGCGCACGGCGCGCACCAGCGAGCCGGCAACACGGTGTAACGCGAAGGGGGACCGGTCAGAGGCTGTCCCGATGCGGTGAATCGATCGGGCCAGGCCGGTGAGCGTGAGTGCGTGGACCGGTGCGCCGCACCCGTCGATCGAGGTGTGGGCGATCTTCTCGCCCGACAGCCGCTCAACCACCTCGCGGATGTGCGCCTGCAGCGGATGGGTGGGGTCGAGATATCCCTCGGTCGGCCATCCCGTGGCCACGCAGGCGCGGAGCATTGCCGCGTGCTTGCCGGAGCAGTTCATGCGAACGCGGGCCTCGGCACCGTGCTCGCGGACGAGTTCGTCGCGGGTCGCCGTGTCGGTCGGCCAGGCGGGCGGGCAGGCGAGGTGGTCCTCGGTGAGTCCACCCTCCGTCAAGATGTCCCGCACCACGGAGGCGTGCCGATCCGTGCCCGTGTGACTTGCCGTCGACAGCGCCAGCTGTTCTCCTTCGAGCGCAGCGCCCGCGGTGATGCAGGCAACGGCCTGCAGGGGCTTGAGGCTGGAACGCGGCAGGATCAGCGCGTCGGCGTTGCCGTGCCGAGTGACGACGTCGCCGTCCGGCGACAGCACCACCGCCGCGCCCGCATGGCGGGATTCGACGAATCCGCTGCGTTCGACGACGGCGAGTTCCACGGCATCCTGAACGGTGAGAGTCTCCAGCACGGATCGATCCTACCGCCGCGGGTCCGCTCGTCCACGGCAGCTGCCGGAGGGTCCGGTGTCCCAGGGTCCTGGCACACTGGTCTCATGACACAAGAGTCGACGAGCCGTATGCTCGGGGAACACCGCTATGCGCTGACGTCCTCGTGGACGGGGAACACCGGAGGGGGCACCACCGGTTACCGTGACTATCGGCGCGACGTGACGATCGAGATCGAGGGCAAGCCAGACCTCCTCGCTTCGTCCGACAAGCCGTTCCGCGGCGATCCGTCGCGATGGAACCCGGAAGATCTGCTTCTTGCTTCGCTGTCCGAATGTCACCTGCTGTCGTACCTGCACGCGTGTGTCACCGCAGGAGTCGTCGTCGTCTCCTACCGCGATCAGGCGAGCGGACTGATGCGCGAGGACGGAGCCGGCGGCGGGTCGTTCGTCGAGGTGATGCTCCGACCCGAGGTCGTCGTCGCCGAGCCGTCGATGATCGAGGCTGCGGAGCGCGCACATGCGCAGGCCAACGAATGGTGTTTCATCGCGAACTCGATGAACTTCCCGGTGCACCACGAGGCCACCGTGACCGCACAGGCGTGAGTTCGCCCTCGGCACAGGTCGAGATCAGCGGCGCTCGTGCGGCAGAGCCTGCTTGATCTTCTCGATCGTGCCCTGCGGAGGAGCCTCGTTGTAGGCGCCCGCAAGCTCTTGACCGGACAGTGCGTGGATCGAAGCCATGATCTCGTCGGTGGCCAGCCGACGTGCTCGCCCGCTCGTCGCGGGCCCGTGCGGCGAGAGGTCCAACGGTGCACCGAAACGCACGGTGATCCGTTCAGACAGTGTCGGGACCTTCGCGCCGACGGGCATCACCTTGTCGGTCCCGACGAGGCCGACCGGCACGACCGGTGCACCGGTCTGCAACGCGAGGAACGCCACACCGGTACGTCCCTTGTACAGTCGACCGTCTGTCGATCGGGTGCCTTCGGGGTACAGCGCGACGGCAAGGCCCTCATCGAGGAGCTGGCGCTGCAGATCCAGGGCGTCCAGAGCAGCCTTGCCCGCACCGCGGCGCACCGGGATCGCTCCGATGGATTGGAAGAACACTTTGCTCATCCAGCCCTTGAAGCCGCTGCCCTCGAAATAGCTCGATTTCGCCATGAAGTGCACCGGACGCGGCGCGGCCACGGGGATCGCGATCGAGTCGATGAAGGACAGATGGTTGCTCGCGAAGATCACGGCGCCCGTGCGCGGCACGTTGTCCCTGCCCTCGATCCGCGGGCGATAGATCAGACGGGCGAGGGGGCTGATCAGGCTTCGGCCCAGAGCATAGGTGAAGCCGGCGTGCCGGGGCTTCGTCTCCTCTTCTGCGGCTTTCGCTTCCGAGGGTGCCGCCTCTTCTGACGAGGATTCGGGCTCGACGGATTGCGCAGAGGTCATCAGAGCAGGCTACTCCCGGATCCATGCCCGCGTGGGAATGCAGACTCGCGCACGACTTCCCAGGGTTGGCAAAGAGTGATGGGGGAGGATGGAGCGTCCCGCCCGCGATCCTGAGGTCTCACTGTGCGCAAGCGTCCGCTCGTCCTTCTGTCCACCGTCGCTGCGGCGACCCTGCTGCTGGCAGGCTGCGCCGGTGATGCGCCGGAGAGCTCCGGTACGCCGGATCCTTCTCCGTCGAGCTCGTGTCTGGTGGACGCGAAGCCCGGTGACACGTCCGACTCGGTCGTCGTCGACGGCGAGGGCCTCGACGCGACCGTCACGGTGCCGGCAGACGCGGCATTCGCCGACGTGGAGCGCACGATCGTCTCCGAGGGAGATGGTGACGACGTCATTGCGGGTGAGCTGGTCTCGGTGACCTACCAGATCGTGGATGCCGCGACCGGTGACGTCGTTGATTCCTCCGAGCGCAGCGAAGGCGGAGAGGCATCTGTCCTCCTGGATCAGAACAGCGCATCACTGTTCATCGCCGCGCTGGAGTGCCAGCCTGTCGGCACTCAGGTTGTCCTGGCCCTCCCCGGTGCCGTCTTCGGTGAAGGGGGCACGAACAAGGTCGTCTACGCCGAAGCGGTCGACCATCTTTCCGAGGTCGCCACCGGCACCGACGTCGACCCGACCCCGGGCATGCCGACGGTGAAGCTCGATGACAAGGGCGCCCCGACCGTGACGATTCCCGACGGCGAGGCACCGACCGAGACCAAGGTCGCCGTCCTCAAGCAGGGCGATGGCCAGACAGTCGGGTCCGGCGACCTCGTCGCCGTTCAGTACCTGGGCGTGAAATGGTCCGACGGCAAGGAGTTCGACTCCAGCTGGAGCCGCGACGCGGCGCCCACGCAGTTCCCCACCACGGGTGTGGTCGCCGGCTTCCAGAAGGCGCTCGAGGGTCAGAAGGTCGGCTCTCAGGTCGTCGTCGTGATGCCTCCATCGGATGGCTACGGAGCGAGCGAAGGACACGAACTCCAGAAGGAGAGCCTCGTGTTCGTCGTGGACATCCTCGCGACGACGCCCGTGCAGGCGCCGTAGCCGGAGACGTCGGGGTCGTGTCCTAGGCTGACTTCATGCGTCGCATCATCGTCCTCGGGTCCACCGGTTCCATCGGCACTCAGGCGCTGGATGTGATCCGGGCCAATCCCCGTCGATTCGAGCTGGTCGGCCTTGCAGCCGGGTCGAATGCCGGGATGCTCGCCGAGCAGGCCGCGCAGTTCCAGGTCGAGCACACGGCGCTGGGCGCAGCGGAGGCGGAGCAGCTGGTTCGTGACGTCGATGCGGACGTGGTGCTCAATGCGATCACCGGTTCGATCGGCCTCGGGTCGACACTCGCGGCTCTGAAGGCAGGCCGGACGCTTGCCCTCGCCAACAAGGAGTCGCTGATCGTCGGGGGCGAGTTGGTTCTCGCGGCCGCAGCGGCCGATCAGATCGTTCCCGTGGACTCCGAGCATTCGGCCCTCGCTCAGGCGCTTCGTGCCGGCACGCATGCCGAGGTGCGGCGTCTCGTGGTCACGGCGTCCGGTGGTCCGTTCCGGGGGAGGAGCCGTGCAGACCTCGCGGCCGTCACACCGGCGCAGGCGCTCGCCCACCCGACCTGGGACATGGGCCGTATGGTCACCACGAACTCCGCCACGCTCGTCAACAAAGGACTCGAGGTCATCGAGGCCCACCTGCTGTTCGACGTGCCCTACGACGACATCGAAGTGGTCGTGCATCCGCAGTCGATCGTGCACTCGATGGTCGAGTTCATCGACGGCTCGACGATCGCACAGGCGTCACCGCCCGACATGCGGCTGCCGATCTCGCTGGGGCTGGACTGGCCTCACCGCGTCGGAGGAGTCGGTCGGCCCCTCGACTGGACCGCGGCGTCGTCCTGGACCTTCGAGCCCCTGGACGTCGAGGCCTTCCCGGCAGTCGCACTCGCGAAGGCGGTCGGGCGAGCGGGCACCACATTCCCCGCGGTGTACAACGCCGCGAATGAGCAGGCTGTCGATGCGTTCCACGAGGGGCGCCTGTCTTTCCTGGGTATCGTCGACACGATCGCTCGCGTCGTCGACGCCCACGAACCGCCCGACACCCTCACCGTGGAATCGCTGATAGCCGCCGAGGAATGGGCGCGGAAGACCGCCGATCGGCTGATCGAGGCGAACTGACGGCCCTCGAGGTCAGTCTTCGTCGGGGTACGGTACCGGCCACCGCGAGTCCGGCACCGGCCACCCCGCGGCGCGCAGCGCTCGTCTGGCGAGCTCTCGGGCGGAGTAAGGGGTTCGGACGCCGCGGATGTCGCGGTAGTCCTGGTGTCCGGGGCCCGCCCAGAGAATGGCGTCACCATCTCCCACCAGGTCGACCGCAGCCACGATGGCGCGCTCCGGCGGCGAGTACTCGTGGATCTCGGCATCCGGTCGCGCCGTGCGGGCGCCCTCGATCAGGGTCGCACGGATCGATGAGGGATCTTCGAACCGAGGGTGGTGGTCGGTGACCACCAGGATGTCGCTGCCTTCGACGGCCGTGCGAGCCATGTCGAATCGCTTGCTCGCATCGCGGTCGCCGTCGGCGCCGAAGAGCATCAGCACTCGGCCGGGAGTGACGCGTCGGATGGCTGCGAGGGTCTTCTCGAAGGCGTCGGGGGAGTGCCCGAAATCGACGAAGACCGCGGGGCCGCGCTCACCGGAGACGAGCTGGGTGCGGCCCGGCAGATACGCGCTGATACCGTCGTCATGCGTCAGTGCGCCGACGATGCGCTGCCACGGGTAGCCGCCCTCCAGGAGCATCACGATCGCCAGCGCGGCGTTGGCGGCCATATGCGGGCCGATCACCGGAACGGTGGTGGTGAGGGAACCGGCGGGGCCGTTCATCGTGAAGGTGGTGCCCGAGGGGCGCTCCTCGTCGATGACGACGACCCAGTCGGCCTGCCCAGCCGCATCCGGATCGGCAGCGATCGACGGGGTGCCGACGGTGACGACGGGGATCTCGGAGCGTTCGACGACGAGCGCGCCGGATGCCGAGTCGAGGCAGACGACGCCGCGGATGGCGCGGTCGGGTCGGAAGAGCGGCAGCTTCGCCTCGAAGTACTCCTCCATGTCGGCGTAGTCGTCGAGATGATCATGGCTGAGGTTCGTGAAGCCGGCGACGTCGAAGCGGATGCCGTCCACGCGGTGCCGGGACAGTGCCTGGGCGCTGACCTCGACGGCGACCGCCTCTACTTCACGCTCTCTCATCAGAGCCAGAAGAGCGTGCATCTCGGACGCTTCCGGCGTCGTCAGCCGGGACACGATGACCTCACCGGCGATGTGGCGCTCGGCCGTCGAGGAGAGCCCTGTGACGACGCCCATCTGGTCGAGGATGCCCTGGAGAAGGTGCGAGACGCTGGTCTTGCCGTTCGTGCCCGTCGTGGCGAAGAGCAGGGGGAGCGGGTCATCTGCTCCCGTGCCGTACACCCACGCGCTGAGCTCTCCGAGTACGGCGCGCGGGTCGTCGACGACGATGATGGGGAGCCCCGTGGGCTCGGCGATCACCGCACCGGGCTCATCGGTGATGACGGCGACGGCACCCTGCTCCGATGCGGCGGCGGAGAAGTCCGCACCGTGTCGATTGACGCCCTGGATGGCGACGAACGCTTCCCCGGGACGGAGGTCTGCAGTGGCGAGTGTGATGCCGGACACCACTATGCCGTCGACGTCGCCGCGGACGTCGCGAGCGAATCGGGTGGCGAGTTCGGACAGCTGACGCCGGGGCGGGTTCGCGGGGCGGAGCACGGGCGGCAGGCTGGGTTGTTTTTCCATCGACATGTCGTTTCCATGATCTCACGGCGCCGGGGCGAACCCCGCCTGCGGCACGTCTCCCCGCATGCACACGCGCGGGGAGACGTGCCTTCGGTCAGGCGCTTCGGCGCACGGCGACCACCGAGACGACCAGCGCCGCGAGACCTGCGACGAGTCCGCCGGCGCCGAGGATGGACGGCAGCGGGTCAGAATCGCTCGCGGCGTCGGCGGCGTCCGCCTTCGTCCCCGATTCCGAGTGTTCGACCTCTGCGGCAGCGGCATCCACCGTCACCACGGGTGCCGGCGAATCGAGGCTGTGCGGATCTTCGCCCTTCTCTGCCAGCTGCGTCCACTCGGTCGCGCCGTCGACGCACTCCTGGACGACGGGGAACGCGAGAGAGGCGGGAGCCGACTCGTCGAGGCCGACGGACATACTCACCGCGCCTCGCAGGTCGTTCGGAACGGGTGTCACGGCGGTGTACGTCACCGCACTGACGAGACCGTCGTCGCCCCGTTCGACGTCGATGGTCCAGTCGCCATCCATCGTGGGAGCGACAGAGGCCAGCCCCTGCGGCATGGTCACCCGAAGAGCCGTGGTCGGTGAGTTGTCACAGCCGTGGGCGAAAGAGAAGGTGAGAACGCCGTGATCTCCGGCTGTGAGATGGTCAGGGCTCACGCCGACATGCGCGCTGGCCATCGAGGGAGCCGTGAGGGCGAGGAGCGTGCCGCCGAGGATGGCGCCGGCGGTGACGGTGGTACGGCGGACGACGCCGGGGTTGCGGGTGGACATGCGAAATCTCCTGAATGCTCGGATGCGGGTGCGCCGAACGACGCGGATGCCCGCGAAAGATGATGTTGCGCCGGATGGCAGCGGATCTCTGATGCGGCAGGTCAGCCGCGAGCGAGGAGAGGCGGCCCTCGTCGGGAGACGGCGGCCGAGATGGCGGCGTCTGCTGCGGGCAGGAGAATCGAGGCGAGCGGGACCGGGCGACCGTGATCCGCAGGAGCAGAGGTCACCGAGCGTCGCAGCAACGCATGGAACCAGGCGGCGATGCGCAGCAGAACCATCTCGCCGCGCACGACGAGGGCAGCTGTGAACGCGGCGGCGACGACGTGTGCCACGAGCATGGGCGCGTCCGGCGATGCTTCGGTCGCGAACGAGTCCAGCGGGGACAGGATGACGTGATGCGCGTGCCCTGTCGCGCTGGCCCCGCGCCCGCCCGTCGGTGCCCCCAGCGACTGGAACACGAGATGGAAGGCACCCTGCGCGAGCAGGACCGCTGTGGCGACGCGCGTCGTGGAGTGTCGTGCTCCGATGAGGACGGCGGTCAGCGGTATGAGGAGAGTGGCGACAGCGAGGATCAGGAGCGGATGCGGAGCGGCTCCGCCACCGAGCGTGTGCGACACGGCGGCGACCAGCGTGGCTGCGGAAGAGATCGCACTGGCGCGCACCATTCGCCGCTGCCGTGAAGTCACGGACCCAGCCTAACCATGTCGGCGGCCGGGCGGATTCCTAGGCTGCGGGCAGTAGCGTTGGCACGTGGAAATCCTGCTCTATCTGGGCGGCATCCTGTTCATGCTGATCGGCCTCGGGCTGTCGATCGGACTGCACGAGGTCGGTCATCTTGTCCCCGCCAAGCTCTTCGGCGTGCGCGTCGGCCAGTACATGATCGGTTTCGGGCCGCGTCTCTGGTCGAAGCGGATCGGTGAGACGGAGTACGGCTTCAAGCTCCTGCCGGTCGGGGGCTTCATCTCGATGTCGGGCATGTACCCGGCGTCCAAGAACGCGGGCCCGGTCAAGGGGATCTTCCGCACCCTCATCCAGGATGCGCGTTCGGCCAACGACGAGACCATCGCCGAGGGGGCTGAGGAGCGCGTCTTCTATCGGCTGCCGGTGTGGAAGCGCGTCATCGTGATGTTCGGCGGACCGCTGATGAATCTGGTCCTCGCGACCATCATCTTCACCGTCCTCGTTTCGGGGATCGGTGTCCAGCAGGGCACCACGACCGTGGCCTCGGTCACCCGCTGCGTGGTTCCGGCCGAGTCGACGGCCACCGAGTGCTCGCCGGAGGACCCTGCGTCGCCAGCTGCGGAGGCGGGGATCGAACCGGGCGACGTGATCGTCTCGATCGATGGTCAGCCGGTGTCGACGTTCGCCGAAGCCACCGCGATCGTGCAGGCGGCTCCCGGCGAGACCCTGGACATGGTCGTGCTCCGCGAGGGGAACGAGGAGACCCTGAGCATCACGCCGATCGCCGCTGAGCGCGCGATCACCGACGCCAGCGGACAACCCGTGCTCGACGACTCCGGCAAGCCCGTCGTCAAAGAGGTGGGGTTCGTGGGCATGGGCTCGCAGATGGGATACGTGCAGCAGCCTCTGAACGCCGGGCCGCAGATGACGGCGGACACCGTCGGACGGGTGGCATCCCTCATCGTGACGCTTCCCGTGCGTCTGTGGGACATCGGGGTGTCGCTGGTGACCGGGGGAGAGCGCGACCCGAACGGTCCTCTCAGCGTCGTGGGAGTGGGCCGGATCGCCGGTGAGGTCGCCGCCACCGACGCGCCGATTCTGAATCGATTCGCGGTGCTGCTCGGGCTGCTCGGCTCGTTGAACGTCGCGCTGTTCGTCTTCAACCTCATCCCGTTGCTGCCGCTCGACGGCGGACACATCGTCGTGGCGCTCTGGGACGGCATCAAGCGGGCGTGGGCGAAGCTGTTCCGCCGACCCCCACCCGCGCCCGTGGATGCGACCAAGCTCGTCCCGCTCACCGTCGTGGTGGCAGTGCTCCTGATCGCGATGGGCGCTCTCCTGCTGGTGGCCGACCTGTTCAATCCGGTCGACATCCTGCAGTAGCGAGGTGGCGAAGCTCAGATGAGTGCGTGCCGCACGAGTCGTTCCAGCGTGTGGATGCCATCGCGAGACAGGATCGACTCGAGGTGACCTTGCACGGACGCGAAGCGCGGCCCACGGAGCGCGTAGACGTCGCCGGAGTCGGCGTCGGCTGACACCTCGGCCGTTCCGACGCGCGTGGTGCCGGGACTGACCCGCGCGGTGAAGGTGTTGTAGAACCCGATCGATGCATCCTCGCCGAACAGCGGAACCGATTTCTGGAGCCCCTGATGCGGGGCATCGAGCGCGGTCAATCCGATGTCGAGTCGATCGCTCAGGATCTGGTGGCTGAGGCACACAGCCAGCAGCGGTGCCGCCGCATCGATGCGCCGCGAGACGACGTCGCGCATTCGCGCGATGCGGGGAGTCGCCGCATCGCGCGGGTCGCCCGGCCCGGGTCCGGCGACCACGATGTCCGCGGCGTCGATGTCCGCGCCGTCCACCTCGCTCCACAGTCGGATCCGCACGGACAGGCCGAGGTGGCGCAGCTGGTGGGCGAGCATCGTGGTGAACCGGTCCTCCGCGTCGACCACGAGGGCGGTCCTGCCGGCGAACGGGCCGTCGACGTCGTCGCCCTGCGGGTTGAGCCAGAAGTCGGCGAGGCGAGCATTGCGTGAGGCGAGAAGCGTCGCGATGGTCGGGTCATCGGCGAGAGGTTGCTCCCGCCCAGGAGCGTCTGCGTCGCTGCGCGCCTCGGCCACTCGGTCTCGGTCGATGGCGCCGATGGCTCCCAAGACGCCGGCGGCCTTGCCGTGAGTCTCCGAGACCTCGCCGAACGGGTCGGAGTGCCGTACGAGCGTGGCTCCGACCGGCACGCTCAGCGCACCCCCGTTCAGGTACACCGTGCGGATGAGGATCGGTGCGTCGAGGTCGTGGCCCCCTTTGGTGTTGGGTGTGAACAGCGCGGCCACACCCGAGTAGTATCCGCGGGGCTTTCGCTCATGTCGGCGGATCACCGCGCAGGCGTTCTGCATCGGGGAGCCGGTGACCGTGGGGGCGAACATGGTTTCGCGAAGGATGTCCCGCGGATCCAGGGTGCTGCGTCCTCGAAGCATGTACTCCGTGTGCGTGAGGCGGGACATCTCCTTCAGATGCGGACCCGTGATGCGTCCGCCGTCCGAGCAGACGGCCGACATCATCTTGAGCTCCTCATCGACGACCATGAACAACTCCTCGGTCTCCTTCGTGGAGGCGAGGAAGTCGACGAGGCTTTCCTTCGTCGCGCCCCCTGCGGGGTGACGGAACGTGCCCGAGATGGGGTTCATCGTCACGACGCCCTCGCGGGCGACGACGTGCGCCTCAGGGCTCGCGCCGACGGCGATGTGACCGGGGGTGAAGACGGCGAAGGTCCAGTAGGCACCGCGTTCATGAGTGAGGAGCGCTCGGAACCAGGTCAGTGCGGCAGTGCGGTCGTCGACGTCGATCGTCGCCGTGAAGTCGCGGCGGATGACGAAGTTCGCGCCCTCACCCCGTCCGATCTCCGCGGCGATGACTCGCTCGACGATCTCGGCGTACTCGGCGTCGGCGATATCGAAACCGGCGCCGTGGAGCGGTACCGGCTCGGACGGGAGGGCATCGACGAGAGCATCCGTCGCAACGTGCACGTGCTCGTCGACGACGACGCACCGCAACGGAGCCCCGTCGTCCTGCGCGACGAAGCCGCGCTCGCGGACCTGCCGATACGGCACCATCGCGAACACCTCGCGCGGCACTCCGTCGGCATCGAGGGGGATGTCGGCGAGCATTTCGACGTCGACGACGTCGCCCGTGAGCAGTTCGACCGTATCGGCACCGTCGCGCGCGATCAGCACGAAGGATGCTGCCGGGTCGGCGTTGAGCTCGGCGAGTCGTGAGAGGGTCATCGATGTCTCCTGTGCAGGGCTCCGGCTCGGCTCAACGAAAAGACCGCCCCGGAGGCGGTCTGGATTCGTAGGGAACGCGAACACACCGCCTAAGAGGCGGGCCACCAAGGGGAGTTCGCGAGCATGGGGTGAAAGTTACCACACCGGGCGGCACCGCTCGGGTGGAGGCGGGTCGTGGATGCGGCGGACATCCAGCCCACGTGCGTCCAGGCGGCGTAGGCTGGGGACGTGCCAGCAGTGAACCTTGGGATGCCGAAAGTCCCCGAAGTCCTCGCCCCGCGACGCAAGTCTCGTCAGATCAAAGTGGGCAAGGTGCTCGTCGGTGGGGGAGCCCCCGTCAGCGTGCAGTCGATGACGACGACGAAGACGACCGACATCAACGGAACTCTGCAGCAGATCGCGGAGCTCACCGCCTCGGGTTGTGAGATCGTTCGCGTAGCCGTCCCCTCACAGGATGACGCCGACGTGCTTCACATCATCGCGAAGAAGAGTCAGATCCCGGTCATCGCAGACATCCACTTCCAGCCGAAGTACGTCTTCCAGGCGATCGACGCCGGATGCGCGGCGGTCCGCGTGAACCCGGGGAACATCCGGAAGTTCGATGACCAGGTCGGCGCGATCGCCAATGCCGCGAAAGCCGCGGGCGTGTCGTTGCGGATCGGCGTCAACGCCGGGTCGCTCGATCCGCGGCTGCTGCAGAAGTACGGCAAGGCGACCCCGGAGGCGCTCGCGGAGAGCGCTCGCTGGGAGGCGTCGTTGTTCGAAGAGCACGACTTCCATGACTTCAAGATCTCGGTCAAGCACAACGATCCGGTGATCATGGTCAAGGCCTACCGCCAGCTGGCGGAGATGGGTGATTGGCCGTTGCACCTCGGGGTCACCGAGGCCGGGCCCGCGTTCCAGGGCACGATCAAGAGCGCCACGGCGTTCGGCATCCTGCTCGGAGAGGGCATCGGCGACACCATTCGCGTATCGCTGTCCGCCCCGCCCGCAGAAGAGGTCAAGGTCGGTCACCAGATCCTCCAGTCGCTCAACCTTCGCGAGCGCAAGCTCGAGATCGTGTCGTGCCCGTCGTGCGGACGCGCTCAGGTCGACGTCTACACCCTGGCGGAAGACGTCACCGAAGGCCTGAAGGACATGACCGTTCCGCTGCGGGTCGCCGTCATGGGCTGCGTCGTGAACGGGCCGGGCGAAGCGCGCGAGGCCGACCTGGGTGTGGCATCCGGAAACGGCAAGGGGCAGATCTTCGTCAAGGGCGAGGTCATCAAGACCGTGCCTGAGGCCGATATCGTCGCCACGCTGATCGAGGAAGCGAACCGGATCGCTGCGGAGATGGGCCCGGCCGCCCCGCTCGGCACCGCCCAGGTCGTCACGGTCTGATCGAACCCCTTTCAGGAGTCGTATGTCTTCCACGATCGTGTCCTTCGCCGCGGGTGCAACGACGGGCGACGGCGTGGTCAGACGGGTCGAAGCGTCTCCCGACGGAGCGATCGTCGTCGTCGACGCAACACCCTTCCATCCGGTGGATCACACCTGGCCCGATCAGCCGGGCGATTCAGGTGAACTCGGTGTGGGTGGCGCGCGGGTAGCGGTCGTCGAAGCGCTGATGGCAGCCGCCGGCGACGCAGGCGAGTTCGCCGTCGGAGGCGCGATCCCGGTGAAGCGAGGTGCAGAAGGATGGACCTGGCTGGTCGGGCACCGGATCGAGGGCACCGTTCCTGAGTGGCTCGTACCGGGTGCGGAGGTCGCGCTGTCCGTGGACCCGGTGCGCCGCGCGGGACTCAGCCGGGGGCACACGGCCTGCCACCTGGCTTCGCTTGCGCTCGATCTTGCCGTCGCCGATCTGTGGCGCAAAGACCCGGGCGAGGATGCCCTGGGCAATCCCGACTTCGAAGGCAAGGCCAATCAATCCAGCCACATCGATGGCGATGGCGCGGTCGATCAGTACCGCCTCGGCAAGAGCTTGCGCAGAGCAGGGTTCGACACGGAAACCTTCGCCGCCACTCTGACGGACCGTGAGTCGCGGATCAACGAGCAGCTCGCGACATGGGTGGCATCCGGTGCCCGTAGCGGGATCGAAACCGACGGACCGACGATCGTCGACCGACGCCGGTGGCGCTGCGAGCTTCCTGAGGGGGAGGCCGTGATCCTCTGCGGCGGAACGCACGTCGAATCGCTCGCGGAGTTCGCCTCGATCGCGGTGACCCTCCACCTCAGCGATCCGCAACTGCTGGTGATGACGACCACGGTCACGCCGGCGGGCTGACTGAGCGCTGCGGGTTCACAGCCCGAGTTCCACCTCGCCGCGGGCGACGTCTGCCCGCAGGACACGGAGCCGCACGACGTCGCCGGGTTCGGCTTCCGCCGGTACCGGCGCTGAGGTGGTGACCGCGGGGTCCGCGATCTGGACCGATGCGCGGTCGCCTCGAAGCTCGATGATCGTCGCCTCCACCTCCGTGCCGACGAGGGGTGTCATGAGTGCCGCCTCGACGCAGTTGACTGTCGCGGAGTCGAGGCGTGAAGCGCGTTGTCCGGATGCCTGCATGAGGGCCGGGAGCTGGTCGAGCGACTCTCGCACCCACGACGGCACTTCCTGGCCTGTGGACACCGCGAGGCAGATCGCCAGAGACCAACGGTCGACGAGTCGACGCAGTGGCGCGGTGGCATGCGCGTATGGTGCCGCGATGGCCGCCTGGGAGGCATCCTTCGGTGCCTGACCGTCGAAGGTCACATATCCCGCACCCCGGAACAATGCGGCAGCGGCCTGAAGGACGGGAAGCGCGAGAGGATCGGTCCGGTCGAGGCTGCGGAGGTAGTCGCCATACGTGCCGGACGTCCACGGGCGTCCGAGCGCCCGCGTCTGGTGCCGGAATGCCTCGAACGCCTTGTCATCCGGTTCCGGCATGGTGCGCAGCACACCCACGCCGGCGTCCAGCATCAGTGACGCCGCCGCCATCCCCGTCATGAGGGAGAGCTGCGCGTTCCACTCTTCGACGGGGAGCGGGGTTCCGCGTTCGATCGCGTAGCCCCCCGTCGTGAGTCGGACGACTTCCTCGTCGGGGAGATTGAGACTCGCGCCACCGCGCAGGCGCTCCTGCTGGATACGCAGAGCGCCGATCTCCGGAAGCAGGGCGGCCGGCCCGTCCTCGTCGCGATCAAGCGACTCCTGGGTTGACCGGTAGTCCAGTTGTGCCCGCGATCGGATCATCGCGCGCTCCAGCCGGAACGCGGACACCACTCCGATGGAGTCGAGCGAGAACGTCCAGACGAGTGCCGGTCGATCGACGTCCGGAAGGAGTGAGGCGCGATCTTCGCTCAACACGGGCGGATGCAGGGGAATGCGACCGTCGGCGGCATACAGCGTCTGTCCACGGCGCCGGGCTTCCGCGTCGACCGCGCCACCGGCGATGACGAATCCGGGCACATCGGCGATCGCATACCGAACCGTGTACCCGGAGCCGTCGCGTTCGAGGTGGAAGGCCTGGTCGAGGTCGCGGGAACCCTCGGGGTCGAGCGTGGCGAACGGGATGTCGCGGAGGTCGAGCTCGGGGGTGTCGACGGTCGATGCCTCTGCTTCGGCGAGCACGTCTTCCGGGAACTCGACCGGAGCATCCAGCGTCTCTCGCAGCGCCACCAGAGCGGACGCGAGCTCGGTCTGTGCGGCGGACGGTGCGACGTGCGGTCGGCGTTGAGGCATGCTCCCACCCTAGGTCGATCCTCAGTGAGGGGTCCGCACCGCCCCGGCGTCGCCGCCCCGCGTTAGCGTGGTGTCATGACCACTGCAGCCAAGGCCCAGACCCTCGTCGGACTCTATGACGCACCGGAGATCCTCCGCGTCGTGAACGTGTGGGACGTCGTTTCCGCGCGCGCTGTCGCGGCGCTCCCCGAGACCGAAGCGATCGCGACTGCCGGTCACGGCATCGCCGCGTCCTTCGGTTTCGAAGACGGTGCCACGCCCCGTGACCTCATGATCGACATGGTCGGACGCATCGCGTCGGCCGTCCAGCTGCCCGTCACGGCCGATCTCGATGACGGGTACGGGGACGCGGGCGAGACGACCCGGCTCGCCATCGGCGCGGGCGTCGTCGGCGCGAACGTCGAAGACCGGCTCAAGCCGCTCGCCGAGTCCGTCGCGGCGGTGGAAGCGATCGTGAAGGCCGCGGAGGACGAGGGAATCTCCTTCGCCCTCAACGCCCGCACCGATGCCTTCGTCCGCGCGGGGTCGCGTCCGGTTCAGGAGAGCATCGCCGACGCGATCCAGCGTGGCAGGGCGTACATCGAGGCCGGCGCGACATCCGTGTTCGTTCCCGGCCTCCTCGACGCCAACGTCACCCGTCAGCTCGTCGAGGGCATCGGACAACGCAAGGTCAGCGTCATCGGCGTCCCCGGCGCGCTTGCGGCATCCGAGTACGAGAAGCTCGGCGTCGCCCGCATCTCGTACGGACCGCTCCCGCAACGGGTGGCCCTCACCGCGCTGCAGGAGCTCGCCGCGAGCCTGTACGGCGGCGGTGTCGTGCCGTCCGGTCTCCCTGCCCTCAACTGACGTGCGTCGAAGACGCGTGGCCACGGCTCACTACACTTGAGGCGTGGTCACACGTCTCTCGAAGTTCTTCCTCCGTACGCTCCGCGAAGACCCTGCTGACGCAGAGGTCACCAGCCATCGACTGCTGGTGCGCGCCGGCTATATCCGCCGTGCCGCGCCGGGTGTGTTCACGTGGCTCCCGCTCGGGCTCAAGGTCAAGTCGAAGATCGAGAGCATCATCCGGGCGGAGATGGCGGCCGCGGGAGCACAGGAAGTTCACTTCCCTGCGCTGCTTCCGCGAGACCCGTACGAGGCGTCAGGACGCTGGGAGTCCTACGGCGACGGGATCTTCCGACTTCAGGACCGCAAGGGTGCGGACTACCTGTTGGCGCCGACGCACGAGGAGATGTTCACCCTTCTGGTCAAAGACCTCTATTCGTCCTACAAAGACCTGCCTCTCACGATCTACCAGATCCAGGACAAGTACCGCGACGAGGCACGCCCGCGCGCCGGTCTCCTGCGCGGACGCGAGTTCACCATGAAGGACGCGTACTCCTTCGACGCGTCGGATGCCGGTTTGGAGACCAGCTACCAGGAGCAGCGAGACGCGTACGAGCGCATCTTCCAGCGACTCGGACTGGAATACGTCATCGTGAACGCGGACAACGGCCTCATGGGCGGTGCGCGCAGCGAGGAGTTCCTGCACCCGACGCCCGTCGGCGAAGACACGTTCGTCCGAAGTGCCGGCGGCTACGCGGCGAACGTGGAGGCCTTCACGACCGCGGTCCCGGAGCCTGTCGAATTCGACGCCGAGGGGCAGCCGGTCGTCTTCGACTCTCCGGACACGCCGACGATCGAGACCTTGGTCGCGCACAGCAATGCGCACCTCGACGGCGACTACACCGCCGCGGACACGTTGAAGAACGTCGTGCTCGCACTGACGCACGTCGACGGCACGCGCGAACTGATCGTCGTCGGCATCCCCGGAGACCGCGACGTCGACGAGAAGCGCGCTGAAGTCGCCTTCGCCCCGGCAGAGGTCTCGACGGCGACGGACGACGATTTCGAGAACAACCCTCTGCTGGTGAAGGGGTACATCGGGCCGTGGTCGCCGACGGGCGCCGTGCTCGGGGAGGAGTCGGCCACCGGCATCCGCTACCTCGTCGACCCGCGCGTCGGCGAGGGCACGAGTTGGATCACCGGCGCCAACATCGATCAGAAGCACGCGCACTCGGTGGTCGCAGGGCGCGATTTCTTCGCCGACGGCACCGTCGAGATCGCGAACGTGCGTGCCGGAGACCCGGCTCCGGACGGCTCCGGCCCGGTCGAACTCGCCCGGGGGATGGAGATCGGACACGTCTTCCAGCTCGGCCGTTTCTTCGCGGAGACCCTGGGCCTGAAGGTGCTCAACGAGAACGGCAAGCTCGTCACCGTCACCATGGGCTCGTACGGCATCGGCGTGACACGTATCCTCGCCATCATCGCCGAACTCAACAACGACGACAAGGGCCTGATCTGGCCGGCATCCGTCGCACCGTTCGACGTCCAGGTCGTCGCAGCCGGACGTGACCAGGTCGCTTTCGACGTGGCGGCCGATCTCTCCGCAGAGCTCGAGACCGCGGGCCTCGACGTGCTCTACGACGACCGTCCGAAGGTTTCGCCCGGTGTGAAGTTCGGTGACGCCGAACTCGTCGGCGTGCCGAAGATCGTCATCGTCGGTCGCGGTGCCGCAGACGGACAGGTGGAGCTCTGGGATCGGCACACCGGCGAGCGCGACACCCTGTCGTCGGCGGAGGCGGTCGCTCGACTCGTCGGCTGATCCGGAACGTCGAGCGCCGCGTGCCCCATCCGGGTGCGCGGCGTTCGGCATCTCACCGCGCCCGCCGCCGCCGCTCGGCGTTGCGGTCTCGACCGGACCCTGGGCGGCGTGCGACGCTGGGACCATGATCGACGAAGCACTTCCCGAAGCCCTGAGCGCCGAGATCAACGCGGTTCTCGACGACGCCGGTGTCCATGCGGACCGTCGTCTGGTGATGCGGATGCTGCGTACTGCGATCCTGCTGGGCGAAGACGGTGCCGACCGCCTCGACCTCAAGATCGCTTCCGCGGCACTGGCGGAGATGCGGGACGCGTTCCGACTCTTCGCGCCGTTCCGACACGTGCCGAAAGTGACGGTGTTCGGATCGGCGCGGACGCGCCAGGACGATCCGCTGTATTTGCAGGCCCGTGCTGTCGCATCGGCCCTCGCCGAAGACGGGTGGATGGTCGTCACCGGCGCGGGGCCCGGCATCATGCAGGCCGCCGCGGAAGGCGCGGGACCGGCGTTGTCGCTCGGCGTCTCGATCCGATTGCCGTTCGAGGAGAAGGCGAACGGTCTCGTGGCGGGTCAGGATCATGTGGTGGCGATGAAGTACTTCTTCACGCGGAAACTGATGCTCATCAAGGAGTCGTTGGGTTTCATCTGCCTGCCCGGAGGATTCGGAACGCTCGATGAGATGTTCGAGCTGCTCACGCTGCAGCAGACGGGCAAGGCCGAGCCGACCCCGATCGTGCTGCTCGACCAGCCGGGAGGTGACTTCTGGCAGGGGCTGCGGCGGTTCATCGACGAAACCCTCGCACCGATGGGAGTCATCTCGGAGGGCGACTTCGATCGCGTGATCGTCACCGACTCGGTAGAGGCCGCACGGGCCGAGATCGCGGGTTTCTGGCGCAACTACGACTCGATGCGCTGGGTGGGGGACTCTCTGATCCTGCGCATGCGCGCAGCACCGACGGATGCCGAGATCGAGGACCTCAACGAGCAGTTCGCGCCGATGCTGGCGTCGGGGCGCATCGAACGCACGAGCCCTCGTCACCCGGAAGTCGCGGACGACGATCTGCTTCATCTGCCGCGCCTCATGCTGGACCTCGACCAGCGTCAGGTCGGAAACCTCTTTCGGCTCATCGGCGCGATCAACGCTCTCGCCTCAGCCTCAGCCTCAGCCACGGACCCGAGCACGAGCGCTTCCCTTCCCGTTCACCCCGACGTCACCTGAGCGGGGAAAACTCTCGTCTGCACGACACTACGAGGAGGATCCGATGACCCTGGCAGACGACATCCGACGCCCGCTCCCGATGGCCGATCATGTGCGTGGGAAGCGCTCCGCGGTCACCTGCCACCTGAAGTGCGCCAACGCGTGCCTCGGGCCTGAGTGCAACACCTCTGCCAACGAGGACTTCCGCTCCATCGCTTCTGCGGTCTTCTCGCGCCGCGCGTTGTTCGGCCTCGGCGCCGCCGCAGCCGTGGCTGTCGCCGTCGGCGTCGGCCGCGATGCCCCCGTCTCCGCTCCTGGTGCGGCAGGGGCCGGCGAACTGGGAGTCTCTTTCGGCAAACCCGGCAAGGCGGGACTGTCCTTCCGCGCCATCGAACCGGTTCCTGCGGACATCGACGCGCTCACCGTTCCGGAGGGCTTCACCTGGCAGCCTCTCATCCGCTGGGGTGACCCTCTCTTCTCGCGCACGCCCGCGTTCTCGCTCGCGGGCCAGACGCCGGAAGCCCAGGCGGAGCAGTTCGGATACAACAGCGACTATCTCGACCTCATCGCCGACCCGAGCGGCAAGTCCGGGGTACTGGTCAACAATCACGAGTATGTGAACCCGAACCTCATGTTCCCTTCGACGACGAATGCCGCGGAGCTGCGGCGACGCGGCGACATCTACAAGGCGGCTCAAGGGATGTCCGTCGTGGAGATCCGTCGCCGGAAGGTCGGTGACCCGTGGTCGTACGTCGTCGACGGGCGTCGCAACCGTCGCATCACCGTCGAGACGGTCTTCGAGTTGACGGGCCCGGCGGCGGGCTCGGACCTCGTCAAGACGGCCGACGACCCCGAGGGACGGTGGGTGCGCGGCACGCTCGGAAACTGCGCTGGCGGCACGACCCCCTGGGGAACCGTCCTCTCGGGCGAAGAGAACTTCAACGGCTACTTCGCGTGGGCTGCGGACACCGCGGCGCAGAAGAGGTACTCGGCATCCAGCACGACCTCGACGTCGACCGGCTGGGAGACGTACGATCCGCGATTCGACGCGCACAACCCTGACTACGTCAATGAGCCGAACCGTTTCGGCTACATCGTCGAGATCGACCCTCAGGATCCGAAGTCGACACCGCGCAAGCACACGGCCATGGGCAGGTTCAAGCACGAGGGCGCGAACGTCCACGTGGCGTCCGACGGGCGGGTCGTCGCCTACATGGGAGACGACGAGCGCAACGACTACCTCTACAAGTTCGTCTCGAAGAATCGCATCTCGGGTTCGCGCAAGAAGAATCTGTCGCTGCTCAGCGAGGGCGACCTCTATGTGGCGAAGTTCTCGGGAAATTCGCCGGCGGCCGAGATCACCGGCACCGGGGCGCTGCCCGCGGACGGCGCTTTCGACGGGACCGGCTCATGGGTGCCACTGACGCGGCGTGGGAAGAGCGTGGTCCCCGGATTCACGACCGAGCAGGTGCTGGTCCACACGCGGCTCGCCGCTGATGCGGTGAGTGCGACGAAGATGGATCGCCCCGAAGACGTCGAACCCAACCCGGTCACGGGCAAGATCTATGTCGCGCTGACGAACAACACCGCGAGGAAGGCCGTGGACGAGGTGAACCCCGTTTCCGGCAACCGATACGGCCACGTGGTGGAGCTCACCGAGACCGCCGGACACACCGGAACGACCTTCGGGTGGAGCATCCTGCTGCTGTGCGGAGACCCCGCGACGTTCGAGAATGCATACTTCGCCGGGTTCCCGAAGGAGCTCGTCTCACCGATCTCGTGCCCGGACAACGTCGCCTTCGACTCGCAGGGTGATCTGTGGATCTCCACCGACGGCGCTCCGAGCACCATCGGCCTGGCCGACGGCTTGTTCAAGGTGCCGCTCCGTGGGCGAGAGCGGGGCCACGTGCAGCAGTTCCTGGCCGTGCCGCGGGACGCCGAGACCTGCGGACCTGTCATCCACGACAAGGAAGGTCTGGTCTTCGTCGCGGTGCAGCACCCGGGCGAGGACGGGACGTTCGAGGCTCCGAACTCGCTGTTCCCCGACTACGGCTCTTCCGCTGCCGGAGATGTGGCCACCGCGCCACGCCCGGCCGTCGTGCAGGCCTATCGCGCCTGATCGCGTGAGGTGAGGAGCGGATGCTCAGGCGCCCTGAGCATCCGCTTCCCGCCGGACGATCCCTGAAGCGAAGGCCGCGAGGTCGATCGTGCGGCCGAGGATCCGTTCGGCAGCCCGGCGCCCGGAGGAGAAGGCCGCACCCACGGTGGCCGGCTCCGCGCCCCACGTCGCCTCTCCTGCGAAATGAAGCACGTCTTCCACAGGCCCGGACAGAGCATCGTGGTCGTGATGCGAAGCGCCGACCGGGATATGCGAATACGAGCCCATCGAGTGCGGGTCGGAGCCCCAGCGGGTGACCCAGTGTGCGACGGTTTCCCCGACGCCCGTGCCGTACAGAGCGCGGAGAGCCGTGACGGCATCCTCGATGATCTCGTGGTCGGAGAGCCCCTGCACGCGCCTGCCGAACGGCCCTGCGGCGAACGTGAGGAGTGTCGGGCGACCGCTGACCGCGGACACGTCATACCAGGAGTGCCAGTGCGCGCCGGGCTCTCCGATCGCACGCAGTGCGTAGACGTTCTCCGACCAGAACCGTTCGGAGAACTGAAGATACACCTTGTTGAACACCCCCATGCCGAGTCGTGTGATGGGCCCGGAGACGGTCTCTGGCAGCGGCGGCGCGAACGTGATCGCGTCTGACTTGAGCACGCCGAGGGGAACGGTCACGACGACGCTCTTCGCGTGGAACTCACCACGATCGGTGGTGACTCTCGCTCCGTCAGCGGAACGCTCGATGAGCCTCACCGAGTGCTCGAGCCGGACATCGAGGCCCGATGCCATGCGCCGCGGTATCTCGTCGTACCCGCCGGGGAAGATGACCTCGTCGCCGTCGATCCCATCCTCATCGAGCCCGTGCGCGTCGAGGTCGCCGATCCATGCACCGCACTGCTCCTCCACCCGGTGGCGGAAGAATTCTCGAATCTCGTCGATCCTCTCCGGCGCGAGCCCGGAGCGGTCCAGAGCGCGCTCCGTGACGTCGAGGTAGGTGTCGCCGGATGCCGCGGTGCCGATCTCCTGGACGAGCAGCTCATCCACGTGCGCCACATCGTCGATCCAGCGCTCGGTGGCGGCAGCATCCATCGCCTTGCCCGTGCCGTCGAAGTAGTCGATCGGTCGGCCTCCGGCCTGGAAGCTTCCGACCGTGTACTCGAGCGTCGGTATGTGCAGCGCCTGAACGAGGTCCCAGAGCGGCGATTCGTCGATCCCATGGATCCACGAGGCGCCCAGGTCGACGGCGAACCCGGAGTCGCGGACCGTGTGCATCCGTCCGCCGATGCGGTTCCGAGCTTCGAGGACCACGACATGCTGGCCGGCGTCGGCGAGCATCCGGGCGGCCGTGAGGCCCGACATCCCTGCACCGACCACCACGGTGTCGAAGGTGTTCACGGGGCCTCCTGTGGCGTAAACCGGCGTGGGCACTGCTGCCGTCGTGGCAGCAAGCGGTGGGCACAGGGTATCGTGGTACGGATGTCGCGCGTGCGAACAGGCGAGCGACGAGAGCTGAATAGGGAGGCCGTCATGGACATCGAACTGAGTCTGCTGCGAGGGATCGAGAAGGAGAAGGCGATTCCCTTCGAGGAGCTCGTCTCGATCATCGAGCAGGCGATCCTGACCGCGTACTCCAAGCACGTGGCTGCCGACGGGGTGACTCCGGAAGGCGTGCGCGTCCACCTCGATCGCAGATCCGGCCATGTCGCCGTGCTCCAGGTCGTCAGAGACGAAGAGGGCGCGATCATCGGCGAAGAGGATGCGACCCCCGACGACTTCGGCCGCATCGCGGCGTTCGCCGCCAAGCAGGTCATCAGCCAGCGCCTCCGCGACATCGCCGATGACGTCGTGCTCGGCGATTTCAAGGACAAAGAGGGTGACATCGTCGCGGGGGTCATCCAGCAGGGGCCGAATCCCCGGATGATCCACGTCGATCTCGGGAGCGTCGAAGCCATCCTCCCGCCTGAGGAACAGGTGCCCGGAGAGCAGTACACGCACGGTTCGCGCCTGCGGGTGTACGTCACCAGCGTCGCGAAGGGGCTCAAAGGCCCGCAGATCACTGTCTCGCGCACCCATCCCGGACTCGTGCGCAGGCTGTTCGCTCTGGAGGTACCGGAGATCGCTGCCGGGTTGGTCGAGATCGTCTCTCTCGCTCGCGAGGCCGGTCACCGCACGAAGATCGCGGTGAAAGCCAACGATCCTGCCATCAACGCCAAGGGAGCATGCATCGGCGAACTCGGGCGACGCGTCCGTGCCGTCACGGAAGAGCTGGCGGGGGAGAAGATCGACATCGTCGACCACGACCCGGACCTGGCGACGTTCGTCGCTCATGCTCTCTCGCCGGCGAAGGTCACGAGCGCGTTCATGCTCGACGCCAGCACCAAGGCCGTCCGCGCGCTCGTCCCGGACTACCAGCTGTCGCTGGCGATCGGCAAAGAGGGGCAGAACGCCCGATTGGCCGCCAAGCTCACCGGCGCGAAGATCGACATTCAGCCGGACAGCGTCCTCGACTGACCGGATTCCGCCCCGGCGCGCCCTCGGGGCGAGCGAGGCGGGGTGGAACGCAGGTGTAAGATGGAACCCGTACGAACGTGCATCGGCTGTCGCACGCGTGCTCCCCGCTCCGCCCTTCTCAGGGTGGTGTCCCAGAACAACGTGCTCGTTATCGACGAGCGTGCTGTCCTGCCGGGGCGTGGCGCGTGGGTGCATCCGGTGCCGGAATGCACGGAGGCCGCGCTGCGGCGCCGCGCTTTCGGCAGAGCACTCCGCGTGTCCGCACCGCTGGACACGCAGAACATCGAACAGCATCCACCAAGAAACAAAGGCTGAACAGCTATGGAAACAAAGTGAACGGCTCGAAATGAGACCCGTCCGCGACTAGTGGTCTGCCCTGTCTGGGTAGACCGACCCAGACAGGAGAATTGTGGCTGGTAAACCACGCGTACATGAGATCGCCGCCGAACTCGGCGTCGACAGCAAGGTCGCTCTTGCAAAGCTCAAAGAACTCGGCGAGTTCGTCAAGAGCCCGTCCTCGACCATCGAACCGCCGGTCGCGCGCAAACTTCGCGCCGCGATCGAATCCGATGGCTCGCTGAAGGCGGGCGCCGACGCGCCTGCTGCGGCAAAGCCCGCAGCGAAGACGGCCGCCAAGTCAGCCGCCAAGCCCGGTGCCAAGCAGGCACCGACCCCGGGCCCGAGGCCTGGTCCGAAGCCCGCTCCGGAGGCTCCGGCTCCCGAAGCCCCGGCCCCCGCGGCCGCAGCTCCCGAAGCTCCGGCTCCGGCTGCGGAAAGCTCCGCACCGGCAGCAGAGGCCCCGAGTGCCCCGAAGCCCGCCGAGAGCGGAGCGCCGAAGCCCGGTGCCCCGCGCCCCGGCAACAACCCGTTCTCCTCGTCGCAGGGAATGGGACAGCGTCCGGCCGGTCCCCGTCCGGGCAACAACCCCTTCGCTTCCGCGCAGGGCATGGGCCAACGCCCTAGTCCGACGCCGGGTAACATCCCGCGTCCGCAGGCACCTCGTCCCGGTGCGCCTCGGCCGGGTGCTCCTCGGCCCGGTTCCCCGCGGCCCGGCGGTGCACGCGGTGGTCCTGGCGGCCGTCCCGGCGGTGCCCCCTTCCAGCAGCGTCCAGGCGGCCCCGGCCGTCCGGGTGGTGCCGGCGGACCCGGTGCCGGTCCCGGCGCACGTCCCGGTGGCGGTTTCGCCGGTCGTCCCGGTGGCGGCGGCGGTCGTGGTCGCGGTCCTGGTGGAGGCACCGCCGGTGCCTTCGGCAAGGGCGGCGGCAAGAGCAAGCAGCGCAAGTCGCGGCGGGCCAAGCGGCAGGAATTCGAGATGCGGAGCGCCCCGGTCGTCGGTGGCGTCAACGTCACCCGTGGAAACGGGGAGATCATCCGGATGCGCCGCGGCGCATCGATCGCGGACTTCGCCGACAAGATCGAGACGCTGACCGGCTACAACGTGCAGCCGGGCACGCTCGTGACGATCCTCTTCAACCTGGGAGAGATGGCCACCGCCACCGAGTCCCTGGACGAGGCGACCTTCGAGGTCCTGGGTGCCGAGCTGGGTTACAAGATCCAGATGGTCTCGCCCGAGGACGAGGACAAGGAGCTCCTCGAGGGCTTCGGTCTCAACCTCGATCAGGAGCTCGAAGCCGAGAGCGAGGACGACCTCGAGATCCGTCCCCCGGTCGTCACCGTCATGGGTCACGTCGACCACGGTAAAACGCGACTGCTCGACGCCATCCGTCAGACCAACGTCATCGAGGGTGAGGCCGGAGGCATCACCCAGCACATCGGTGCCTACCAGGTGTGGACGGAGCACGATGGCATCGAACGTGCCATCACCTTCATCGACACCCCCGGTCACGAGGCGTTCACCGCCATGCGTGCCCGAGGTGCGCAGGTCACCGACCTCGCGATCCTCGTGGTCGCCGCCGACGACGGCATCATGCCGCAGACGGTGGAGGCGCTGAACCACGCCCAGGCGGCGAACGTGCCGATCGTGGTCGCGGTGAACAAGGTGGACAAGCCCGACGCCAACCCGTCGAAGGTGCGCCAGCAGCTCACCGAGTACGGTCTGGTCGCGGAGGAGTTCGGTGGCGACGTCATGTTCGTCGACGTCTCGGCGCGTGCGAACACCGGTATCCAGGAACTCCTGGATGCGGTGCTCCTCACCGCCGATGCCGGCCTCGACCTCACGGCCAACCCGAACAAGGCCGCTCGCGGTGTCGCCATCGAGGCGAAGCTCGACAAGGGCCGCGGTTCCATCGCGACGGTGCTGATCCAGTCCGGAACCCTCCGGATCGGTGACCCGATCGTCGCGGGAACGGCGTATGGCCGCGTGCGTGCCATGGCCGACGAGAACGGCGATGCCGTCCTCGAGGCGTACCCTTCGCGTCCCGTGCAGGTCCAGGGTCTCAACTCCGTGCCCCGGGCCGGTGACGTCTTCATCGTGACTGAGGAAGACCGCATGGCTCGCCAGATCGCTGAGAAGCGTGAAGCCGTCGAGCGCAATGCCCAGCTGGCCAAGGCCCGCAAGCGCATCTCGCTCGAGGACTTCACCCGTGCTCTCGAAGAGGGCAAGGTCGAGTCGCTCAACCTCATCATCAAGGGTGACGTCTCCGGTGCCGTCGAGGCGTTGGAGGAGTCGCTCCTCAAGATCGAGGTCGATGATTCGGTGCAGCTGCGCATCATCCACCGCGGCGTCGGTGCGATCACCGAGTCGGATGTGAACCTGGCGACGATCGACAACGCGATCATCGTGGGCTTCAACGTCCGCCCCGACACGAAGGCGCGCGAGCGCGCTGCTCGTGAAGGTGTGGACATCCGGTTCTACTCGGTCATCTACAACGCCATCGACGAGGTCGAGAGCTCGCTCAAGGGCATGCTCAAGCCTGAGTACGAAGAGGTCCAGTCGGGTGTCGCCGAGATCCGAGAGGTGTTCCGCTCCTCGAAGTTCGGCAACATCGCCGGTGTCATCGTGCGGTCGGGAACGATCACACGAAACGCCAAGGCGCGCGTCATCCGCGACGGCGTCGTGGTGGCCGATGGTCTTGCCATCGAGTCGCTGCGTCGCTTCAAGGACGATGTCACCGAGGTGCGCACGGACTACGAGGCCGGTATCGGTCTCGGCAAGTTCAACGACATCCAGATCGGTGATGAGATCGAGACGACCGAGCTCGTCGAGAAGCCTCGCGGCTGATCAATTCGATATATCTTCGGGCGTCCTTCGCTCCGGCTCGTGAGCGAGCGCGCGAGACGAAGGGCGCCCGAAGCCTGTGCGGAGAGTGAGAGAACAATGGCCGGAGAACGACAGGCACGTCTGGCGGATCGGATCCGAGTGATCCTCGCCGAGCGTTTGGAGAAAGGGCTCCGCGACCCCCGGTTGGGGTTCGTGACGCTCACCGATGTCCGTGTGAGCGGCGACCTGCAGCACGCATCGGTGTTCTACACGGTGCTGGGTACCGAGGAGGAGCGCGTCGCGAGCGGCGCCGCACTGACCTCCGCGACGGGAATGCTCCGCAGCGAGGTCGGCCGTCAACTGAGCACGCGTCTGGTGCCCACGCTCGAGTTCATCCCTGATGCATTGCCTGAGAATGCCGATCACATCAGCGCGCTGCTGCGAGAGGCGCAGGAGCGCGATGCAGAGGTCGCGAGGCTTGCGTCCTCGGCATCTCACGCCGGTGACGCCGATCCCTACCGGGTCGACGACGACGAAGAGAAGTGATTCGAGTTTGATACTCTCGGCCGTGCGGGATCGCGTCCCGCACGGCTGAGGGGGATCGGCATCGAGGGTTCGAACGCGACCGGGGAACGGATGATCCCGCGCGCCGCGATCGAGAGTCTGGTCGACGACCTCCTGCTCGACGACCTCGGCTGCGCCCCCCACGTCGTCGTCACGCTCGCGACAGCCTTGCACGGCGACAAGTCGACGATCCGTGAGGTCGTCGGACGTCTGACGCGAGCACAGCGGCGCGGTCTGCGCTCCCTCCCCGAGCCGCTCCCGCTCGTTCCCGCCATAGCGCGCACCTTCCGGGACCTGAGTCTCAGCGATCAGGACAGAGATCTTCTCCTCGCGCTCTCCCTCTCGCTCGAGGGCGAGTCGGAACCGTTGCTCGACTTCGACGGTCGTCCTGCCGAAGCGATCGTCAGCGGTCCGCTCGGCGCTCATCTCGACCTGCACGCCGGTCGCATGACGTTCGTCGATCCTCGCCTGGAGATCTGGCTGCGGGCGAGGACGGCATCGGACACCTTCCGATCCGTGCATGAGCGTCTGAGCAGAATCTGCCGAGCACGCGGCGATCTGATCGGCACCCAGTGGCACGCCGCCCGCGCAGCATTGGTACGGGATGAACAGGCGGGCGCCGAGCTGACGCGAATAGCCCGCGGATGCTCCCAGACCGGCTCGACCGACCGAGCGCTGCTCTTCGCGCGTGAGGCGTCGAACCACGCCGAAGGCGCCGATCATGACGAATGCCGCTCCATCGTGGGTACGAGCCTGATGCGCTCCGGCTTCGCTGCGGAGGCGGTCGCCTGGCTGGGGGACCTGTTCCGCGACGGAGCGGAGAGTCAGCGCCTGCAGGGGCTCGCGGGGCTCATCGCTGCCCGCTCCTGCCTGCAGGGAACCGTGCCGGAGGTCAACCCGACCTCCCTGCGGCCCTGCACCGACGACGACGGCGATTGGCATGCGTGGGCTCGGGCGACAGCGCTGACCGCGGTGCTCTGCGCCGAACGCGGTGATCGCGCCGGGATGCGCGCCTGGCTGATGGCGCTCCGGGAGGCAGCTGCGCGCGTCGGCGCGGAGCGCGAGCTGCGCGACCCTGCGGTCGCCCTGGGGACACTCATCATCGGGGAGCGCGAGTGCGATCAGGCCGAGGACGATGCGCAGGCCGAGTCTCCACGCAGCCGTGTGCTGCGGGCCCTGCAGGCGGCCATGGCCGGGGACATCGATCAGGGACTGCGTGTGCTGCGGACGGCCGACACCGCCCTGGAGCCCGAGGTCGACTCACTCGTCGCCGGATTCGAGCACAGCCCGATCATTCGCGCGTACCGTTCCGTCGTCGAGGTGCTGCTCCTCGCCTGGCGCGGCGACATCGGACTCGCGCGGGAACGCCTCACGCTCGCCGCGCTCGAACTCCCGGTCGCATTGCCGCTCGCAGGCCTGGGTGTCGTGCTCGCACGTCGACTGGACCTGGCCGTCCTGGGCGAACTCGGGCCGATATCGCGTGCTCTCACGGCTGCGCTGCCGCCCGCGGTGAAGATCGACGCTCTCATCGATCGCGGGATCGAGTCTTTCCTGGCAGGTGAGTTCGATGAGGCGGCGATGTCCGTGCGGCTCTGGCTCGATCTCGGTGCGCCGCAGACTTCACTGTGCGTACCCGGGCTCGACGAGGTCGCGCTGACGTGGGAAGGCGGTTCGTCCACCCGAGGAATCGTGGCACCGCCGGATATCTTTCTCGCGCACGCGCTACGGCTCCGCGCGGCGACGACGGCCGACAGTTCCTGGCGCACCGAGCATGACAGAGCGCAGGAGACCGCCCGTACGCTGAGATCGCCGTTCGCCAGAGGAAGGGCGGAGGCGATGCTCGGCGTCCACAGCGCGATTCGCGACGAGCTCGTCCTCGCGCGTGGGCACCTGCAGAGCGCGCAGCGTCTGTTCGAGCTTTCCGGCGCGATGGCGTGGGCGCGCCTCACCGAGGATCGGCTGGCACGGCTCGACATGCGCGACGGAGACGCCGCCGCCGTCCCCGACGCCCTGACGACGTGTCGGCACATCTGGGCGCAGGTGCTCACCGCACGCGAGGTCGAAGTGGCGATGCGGGCGGTCGGTGGGGCGGGCAACCGCGAGATCGCCGCGGCGCTGTGCGTGTCCGTCCGCACCGTGGAGGTGCATCTGGGGCGGATCTTCGCGAAGCTCGATGTGCGCGGGCGTGTGGGACTCACCGCGCTCGCACACCGTACGAATCAGCAGCTGTAGCGCGACGTTCTGGGTCAGCGGGGCAACGAGAGCAGTGCTCCGTCAGCCTCGGCCAGCCCGTCGGAGACCAGGGAATCGATCGCACGATCGCGCTGCAGCGGGTCCGGCCACTCAGGAAGCAGCGAGCCGAGCGCCACCGGCGTCGGGGCCGCCTCTCTGAGGATGCGCAGGACCGCACCCCGCGCCTGGCGGTCCGATCCTTCATACGCCGCCTGGCGTCTGCGGTCATCGCCGGTGTCCGGACGCCCCGCTTGCAGCCAGGAACACGTCGATGCGAGAGGACACACCGCACACCGGGGCGAACGCGAGGTGCACACCGTGGCTCCGAATTCCATCGAGGCCGCATTCATCGCGGCGGCGTCGGCGTCTGCGGGCGGAAGGAGGGATTCCATGAGGACGAGGTCGCGGCGCGACGGCGAAGACGGTTGCGACCGACCCTCCACCACGCGAGCGAGGACGCGCCGGGTGTTGGTGTCCACCACGGGATGCCGGTCGCCGTACGCGAACACTGCGACCGCCCGCGCGGTGTAGTCGCCGATGCCGGAGAGCGCGAGCAGGGCGTCGATGTCCCGCGGGACCGTGCCGTGGTGCCGAGTGGTGATCTCGCTCGCAGCCCGGTGCAGCCACAGAGCCCGCCTCGGATAGCCCAGATTCGCCCACTGCTGCACCACCTCGGCGCCGGAGGCTGCGGAGAGCGCGGCGGGGGTGGGCCAGCGTGCAAGCCAGGCCGCGAGGTGCGGGATCACGCGTGCGACCGGCGTCTGCTGCAGCATGAACTCGCTCACGAGCACACCCCACGCTCCGAACTGCTCATGGAACTCGGATCGCCGCCATGGGAGATCGCGGGCCGCGGTCCGGTACCACCCGACGAGGGGCCGCAGGTCTGCGCGGAGTGGGGGTGGTTTCGCGGGCACCCCGACAGCCTAAGCGAGCCAGGGAGGGCCGCACGCCCCGTCCGAGCCGTGCAGTTCCGAGAGGGACGGCATCGTAGGCTGGGGGGATGGTTTCGCCCGGCATCCTTCTCGTCGACAAGCCCCCAGGATTGACCAGTCACGATGTGGTCGCGCGGGCTCGACGGGCCTTCGGCACCCGCAAGGTGGGGCACGCCGGCACTCTCGACCCGATGGCGACCGGCCTGTTGGTGCTGGGCCTCGAAGGGGCGACGCGTCTGCTCACCTATGTCGTCGGCGCGGACAAGACGTACGCCGCGACGATCCGCTTGGGCCAGACCACGGGCACCGATGATGCCGACGGGGAGATTCTGTCCGAGGCCGCGCCGGAGGCGTGGACCGCCGTGACCGACGACGCCGTGGCCTCGGGGATCGCCGCACTGACCGGGCGCATCCCGCAGGTGCCTAGCGCCGTCTCGGCGATCAAGGTGGACGGGCGCCGCGCCTATGACCGCGTACGTGCCGGGGAGGATGTCGTGCTCGCCGCCAGAGAGGTGGTGGTGTCGCGATTCGACGTTGTCGGACGCCGGGAGGCTGACGGCACCCTGGACCTCGACGTGATGGTCGACTGTTCATCCGGCACATACATTCGGGCGCTCGCCCGCGATCTCGGGGCCGCGCTCGGAGTGGGCGGACATCTGACGGCGTTGCGGCGGACGCGCGTGGGCCCCTTCGAGGTGGCCGATGCCGTGACCGTGGAGCATCTCGAAGGGGCGCCACTGCTGACGCCGGGGCAGGCCGCGGGGCAGATCCTCACGGTCCTCGAAGTGTCGGACGACGAGGCGCGAGACCTCCGTCACGGAAAGCGACTCAGCGGTCAGGCCCGCCGGCTCGACGGGACACCTGCTGCCGCGATCGACGCACAGGGTGCGCTGATCGGGATCGTCGAGAAGCGCGGCGACGACATCAAGAGCGCGATGAACATGCCGGAGGCTGCTCGATGATCCTGTGGCTGACGATCGTGCAGATCGTGATCGCGGTGGCTGCGGGGGTCTTCTGTCTGGTGGCAGGCTTTGCCGGCCGACGACCGAGCGACTACAGCGTGGGTGCTCTCGCCCTCGTGGAAGCTGTGCTCCTCGTGCAGGTGGTGGTCGCGATCGTGGCGCCGCTCGCTGGCAATCCGCCCACCGGCGATCTCCTCGAGTACTGGGTCTATCTCGTCTCAGCGGTGCTGCTTCCCGTCGGCGCGGTGATCTGGGCACTCACCGAGCGCAGCCGGTGGAGCACGGTGATCCTCGGCGTCGCTGCGCTCGCGATCGCCGTGATGCTGTGGCGCATGCAGGTGATCTGGACCATCCAGATCGCGTGACGGCCGACGCGGACGCACCGTCCGGCCCCGCCCGCGCGGCTCTAGGATGGTAGGCGCTATGAGCTCCACCGCCCCCTCCACTCGGATGACCGGAATCGGTCGCGTCCTCGTGATCGTCTACGCCGTCATGGCGCTCGCTGCCACCGGCCGCAGCTTCGTGCAGATCGTCCGCCGTTTCGACGAGGCACCGCTGGCCTACTCGTTGTCCGCTCTCGCAGCCGTCGTCTACATCCTCGCCACGCTCGCTCTCGTCTTCGCGGGCCGCAGCGGATGGTACGCCGTCGCCTGGGTCGCGATCCTCTTCGAGCTCACCGGAGTGCTGGTGGTGGGGACACTCAGCGTCCTGCTTCCGGATCTCTTCCAGCATGAGACGGTGTGGTCGCTGTTCGGGCGCGGGTACCTGTTCATCCCGCTCGTGCTCCCGGTCTTCGGCATCTGGTGGTTGCGTACGCACCGTCCTGTGGAGTCGGACAGCCGGGTCGAGGTCAGCGCGTGATCGTGTTCCGCGGGCCGGCGGACGTGCCGGAGGACTTCGGCCCGACGGCTGTGGCCATCGGCAAGTTCGACGGCGTACACGCCGGGCACCGCGCCGTCATCGAGCGTCTCAACGACGCGGCCGCGGTCGCGGGTGGGAGATCGGTCGCGGTCACCTTCGACCGGAACCCGCTCGCCGTGCTGAGACCGGATCGATGCCCGGAGAACGTCGTCACGGTCGATCGGAAGCTCGAGCTCCTCGGAGAGCTGGGTATCGACGCCACCATGGTGCTGACGTTCGACGCGGAGTTGGCCGACCGCAGTGCCGAGGAGTTCGTGGTGGACATCCTCGTCGAGTCTCTCCACGTGTCGCGCGTGCTGGTGGGGAAGGACTTCCGCTTCGGTCGCGGGGGAGTGGGCACGCCGGACCTCCTCCGGACTCTGGGGCCGCGCTACGGCTTCTCGGTGGAAGTGGTCGACGACGTCTATCTCCCCGGTTCTTCCCGCCGAGTCTCCTCGACGTGGATCCGCGAATTGTTGACCGAGGGAGACGTCACCGGAGCTGCCCGCGTCCTCGGCCGGTACCCCGATGTGCGCGGCGAGGTGGTGCACGGCCTCAAGCGGGGTCGGGAGCTCGGCTTCCCCACCGCCAACCTCTCGCCCATCGTGGGCGCCTTCGTTCCTGCCGACGGCGTATACGCGGGATGGCTGGTCGATCACGACACCGGGATCCGCCACCCTTCGGCGATCTCCGTCGGCACCAACCCCACGTTCGACGACGTCGCGGACCGACAGGTGGAGGCCCACGTGGTCGGCGAGACCGGGCTCGACCTCTACGGACACGACGTCACCGTGGAATTCGTCCGCAGGCTCCGCGGCATGGTCGCCTTCGAGGGCATCGAGAAGCTCACCGCCCAGATCGCGACGGATGTCGCCGAAGCGGAGCGCGTGCTGGCTGAACATCCGGAGACGAATTCGTAACCTGCGGTTCCTGGTCTCGGTGCGCGGGGCGGGATGACGTAGACTGGACACCGGTTCGCACCGAGCCTCACGCGTCTCGCGTGCATCGGCGCAAACCGGATCTATCGTTCGTACGGTCCTGGCTCACGCCACACGCGGACATCGAGAACGGACCCACAGCCTCCTGAGGATGCGGTGGGCCTTCACGCTCAGGAGGAGCATGCCGACCACGGCAACCGCCGCCACGCGGCGCAGGAAGACGTCCCGGCGGGATGACGAAGCCCCGCTCATCCCGATCCTCGCGCGCAAGGTGCGCGAGATCGAGGCGAAATCGCAGCGCGGAAAGCTCGGCCCGACCAATCGCGTCAAGTTCCAGGTGATCGCCTTCCTGGTGCGCGAGGAGCGCGCGCGGGTCAAGGCGGATGCCGAGCTCGGCGATGCCGCTCGCGCAGAACTGCTGAAGCGTCTCGACGGCGTGGCGACCATCCTCGCGAAGACGGCTGCACGCGACACCTCCCTCATCCAGCTCCTCGAGGCGGATCAGGCGACCTCGCCCGTGGCGAAGCGGATGCGGCGGGATTGGCTCCTCGAGTCCGGAGCAGAACTCGCGCCCGAAGAACTCATCATCGCGGATGCTGCCCCTGTGCAGATCGCGACGATCCCCGCCGCCATCGCCGAGCGCCAGGTCACGCCTCCGAGCGTCGAAGCCCGTCAACTCGCGAACCCGTTCCTGCCACCGAACCTGACCCCGCGAGGCACCGGTTCCACCCCGCGTCGACGCCTCGACGGTTGGGAACTGATGGGCCCGCTTTACAAGGCGTTCGAGACCGGGGCGGGCGGGTCCGTCGCCTCGATGGAACTGCCTCCTGCGCCGGAATACGATCATCTGTCGCCGAAGGGGCGCGAGGTGATGGTGCACCAGTCGCGCTTCATCGAAGCGGTGCGCTCCGGACACCGAAGCTTCCTGCTCGCCGACGAACCGGGACTGGGTAAGACTGCCCAGTCTCTGCTCGCGGCATCCGTCGCCGGCGCCTACCCGCTGCTCGCCGTCGTCCCGAACGTCGTCAAGATGAACTGGGCGCGCGAGGTCGAGCGGTGGACGCCGCAGCGACGCGCCACGGTCATTCAGGGCGACGGCACCGACATCGATGCCTTCGCGGACGTGTTCATCGTCAACTACGAGATCCTCGACCGCCACCTGTCCTGGCTCGCGTCGATCGGACTCCGCGGCATGGTGGTGGATGAGGCGCACTTCATCAAGAACCTCTCCTCCCAGCGATCGCAGAACGTGCTGTCCCTCGCCTCGCAGGTGCGCGAGCGCACTCCCGGTGGCGACCCGCTGATGCTCGCGCTCACCGGCACCCCCCTGATCAACGACGTCGAGGACTTCGACGCGATCTGGCGCTTCCTCGGGTGGACCACGGGCGAGAAGCCGGGTCCTGAACTGATGGAGAAGCTCGAGGCCACCGGTTTCACCCCCGCTGACAAGGCCTTCTACCCGGAGGCCCGCGAGGCTGTCATCTCGATGGGCATCGTCCGTCGGAAGAAGAAGGACGTCGCCGCCGATCTCCCGGACAAGCTCGTCGCCGACCTGCCGGTGCAGCTCGACGACGAGTTCGGCCGCAGCATCCGCCAGGCCGAACGCGAACTCGGGGAACGGCTCGCTGCGCGCTACCGCCGCAACATCGAAGCGCGTTCGTCGTCGGCTGGGTCCGCCGGGGGGTCGCGAGGGCTCGCGGGAGCGATCGACGAGGACGTCGTGCGTCTGGTCGCTCAGAACGAGCTCGAGGAGTCGAAGGCCGCCGGTACCGGGGGCGACAACGTCTTCACGATGGTGCGCCGCATCGGTCAGGCCAAGGCAGGGCTCGCAGCGGACTACGCCGCGCAGCTGCAGCGCTCAGTCGGCAAGGTCGTGTTCTTCGCGAAGCACATCGACGTCATGGATCAGGCTGAGGCGCACTTCGCCGCTGCCGGCATCCGGTCGGTGTCGATTCGCGGCGACCAGTCATCCACCGTGCGCCAGCAGGCGATCGATGACTTCAACGGCGATCCCGACGTCGGTATCGCGGTCTGCTCGCTGACCGCTGCGGGTGTGGGGCTCAACATGCAGGCCGCCTCCAACGTCGTTCTCGCCGAGTTGTCGTGGACGGCAGCAGAGCAGACGCAGGCCATCGATCGCGTGCACCGCATCGGTCAGGGCGAGCCGGTCACGGCATGGCGGATCATCGCAGCGCACACGATAGACACGAAGATCGCCGAACTCATCGACCAGAAGCAGGGCCTTGCTGCCCGCGCGCTGGACGGGGAGGCGATGGACGAGGTCGCGGCCGAGCCGGTGCAGCTGGCAGCGCTGATGCATCTTCTGCGTCAGGCGCTGAGCGGATCGAGCTCCTAAAGATTCCGGGTTCTTAACGCACAATCCGGGCCTTGTCGTGGCGATCGTCTCAAGATCGTCGGGAGTGGTTCGAACAGGCGGCAAGATCGGTGCTTTTCGCCACCTTCGAATGGCGCCGAGCGGCGGCATGCCGCTAGTGTCGAAACAGGCAGCGTCGCCTTTCCCCTTTCTCCCGAACGTCTGAAGGCACCAGCATGAAGATCGGCATCCTGACGAGCGGCGGCGACTGCCCCGGCCTCAACGCGGTCATCCGCGGAATCGTGCTCAAGGGCACCACGGCTTACGACCTCGAGTTCGTCGGCATCCGCGACGGCTGGCGAGGCGTCGTGGAAGGCGACTTCATGCCGCTGACCCGGCACGAGGTCAAGGGTCTCTCCAAGGTCGGCGGCACGATCCTCGGAACCAGCCGCACCAACCCGTACGAGGGAGAGCGCGGGGGAGCGGACAACATCGCCAAGACCCTGTACGGCCACAAGATCGACGGCATCATCGCGATCGGCGGCGAGGGTACGCTCGCCGCGGCGGATCGGCTCTCGAAGGATGGGATCAAGGTCATCGGCGTGCCGAAGACCATCGACAACGACCTCCAGGCCACCGACTACTCCTTCGGCTTCGATACCGCGGTCAACATCGCCACGGACGCGATGGACCGTCTTCGTACGACCGGCGACTCCCACCAGCGCTGCATGGTGGCCGAGGTCATGGGTCGTCACGTGGGATGGATCGCGCTGCACGCGGGGATGGCCGCAGGCGCTCACATCATCTGCATCCCCGAGGTGCCGATGTCGATCGACGACATCACCGCGCTGGTCACGAGCGCGCACGACCGTGGTCGTGCTCCGCTGGTCGTCGTCTCCGAGGGCTTCAAGCTGCTCGGCATGGAAGAGGCTTACAGCGACAAGGGTCTCGATGCGTTCAACCGCCCCCGTCTGGGCGGAATCGGCGACCAGCTCGCCCCCGAGATCGAACGCATCACCGGAATCGAGACGCGTGCGACGATTCTCGGCCACATCCAGCGCGGCGGATCGCCTTCGGCGTTCGATCGTGTTCTCGCGACCCGTCTCGGTCTGCACGCAGCGGACGCGATCGTCGAGGGTGCCTGGGGTCAGATGGTGGCGATGCAGGGCACCGATATCGTTCGGGTTCCTTTCGCCGATGCGCTGGGCGAGTTGAACACCGTTCCGCGGTACCGCTACGACGAGGCCGCGGCACTCTTCGGCTGAGCCCCCGCGCGCTCAGGACTCCGCGAGTCCGAGGGTGTCGAGCAGCCAGGCGAGTTCGAAGGCGCGTTCCTTCCAGGAGTTGTAGCGCCCGCTGACGCCTCCGTGCCCGGCGACCATCTCGCACTTCAGGAGGACGTCGGATGCTCCGGCTTCTCGCAGGCGTGCGACCCACTTGGCCGGCTCGACGTACGCGACACGAGAGTCGTTGAGTGAGGTCACGGCGAGGATGCGCGGGTAGGCGACGCCGTCGCGAACGTTCTCGTACGGCGAGTACGACTTCATGTAGGCGTACACCTCGGCATCGTGCAGCGGGTCGCCCCACTCGTCCCATTCGATGACCGTGAGCGGCAGCGACGGGTCCAGGATCGTCGTCAGGGCGTCGACGAACGGAACGGCGGCGAGGATGCCGGCGAAGAGCTCGGGGGCGAGATTCGCGACGGCGCCCATCAGTAGCCCTCCGGCGCTGCCGCCCTCGGCGACGAGCCGCTCCGGGGTGGTGACCCCCGTGATGACGAGGTGTTCGGCGCAGGCGACGAAGTCCGTGAAGGTGTTGCGCTTGTTGCGCAGCTTGCCGTCCTCGTACCACTGCCGCCCCATCTCCCCGCCGCCGCGCACATGGGCCACCGCGAAGATCACGCCGCGATCCAGCTCGGACAGACGGGCGACGGAGAATCCGGGGTCGATCGAATGCTCGTAGGAGCCGTAGCCGTAGAGGTGAACCGGTCGGGCCTCGGACCCCGGCTCGCCGAACGATCGCCTCCAGACGAGCGAGATGGGCACCCGCGTGCCGTCCGACGCGGTCGCCCACTCGCGTCGCTGTCCGTACTCGGCGGAGTCATGCCCACCCAGAACCGCGACCTGCTTGCGCAACAGCAGTTCGCCGGACGCGAGGTCGAGTTCGTAGACCGTTCCCGGTGTGACGAACGAGGTGTAGCCCAGTCGCAGGTAGGGCGCGTGCCACTCGGGATTCCCGCTCACCCCCGCCGAGAAGAGCGGCTCATCGAACGCGATCTCCTCGACAGAGCTCGTGGAGTAGTCGAGCAGTCCGACCCGCTCGAGGCCTTCGCTGCGGTATTCGACCGTCGCGAAGTCGCGGAACGCATCCATGCCGAGCAAGCGCCTGCCCTGCTCGTGTGCGACGATCGTCTCGCGCGGCCCCTGCGGGTCGGATGCCGCCACCGAAACGAGCTCGAAGTCCAAGGCTCCGTCGTTGTGCAGGATGAGGAGGCGGTCCTCGCCGTCGACCACGGCGTGATCCAGGGAGTACTCGACGCCCTCGCGACGCGGCCAGACGATTCGAGGTTCGGCGGTGAGCTCTCCCGCGAGGTCGACGAGGTATTCCTCACTGGTGATGCTCGAGCCGACCCCGATGACGAGGTACCGGCGACTGCGAGTGATCCCGGCGCCGAGCCAGAACTTCTCGTCCGGCTCGTGGAAGAGTCGGACGTCGTCGGATACGGGAGTGCCGAGGCGATGCAGCCACAGCGTGTCGGGGCGCCAGGCGTCGTCGCGGGTCGTGTAGAGAACGCCGGATCCATCCGGAGTGAAGAACGCGCCTCCGGTGTTCGGGATCTCGTCCGGGAGCGTCGTTCCCGAGGAGAGGTCGCGCACATGCACGGTGTACAGCTCGTCGCCTTCGAAGTCGGTCGACCACAGCAGCTTCGTGGCATCGTCCGACGTGTCGAACGCTCCGAGTGAGAAGAACTCGTGACCCTGCGCCTCAGCGTTGGCGTCGAGCAACACGACCTCACCGGGCACCGGAACGCCGGGCTCCAAGCGCGGGGGAGTCCAGTCATCGGGTGCCGCGGCGGCCCGGCAGTGGATGCCGTACTGGGCGCCCTCCTCGGTGCGGCTGTAGTACCACCAGTCGCCGCGCCGGGTGGGGACCGAGAGATCGGTTTCCTGCACCCGTCCCTTGATCTCGTCGAACAGGGTCTCGCGCAGCGCGGAGAGATGGGCGGTCGCGGCCTCGGTGTGCGCGTTCTCGGCCTCGAGGTGGCTGATCACGTCGCTCGATTCCTTCGCGCGGAGCCATTCGTACGGGTCGTCGAAGGTCTCGCCGTGATGGCTGCGAAGGGTGGAACGGCGTTCTGCGATGGGGGCGTCAGTCACCGTTCCACGGTATCCCAGGTCGAGTTGACCGGCACCGGGCAGGGTGGGAGGATTTACCGGGGCCGGTTAACGGAAGTCAAACCCACGGTGAACTCTTCGTTCGTCACGTCGATCCCGTCGACACCTCCTTCTTCCTCAACTACCGAAAGCGAACGGTGGAAACCGCAGCCCTCATCGTCGTGCTTGTCATCGCGCTGGCACTCTTCTTCGACTTCACGAACGGCTTTCACGACACCGCGAACGCGATGGCCACGCCCATCGCCACCGGTGCCCTGAAGCCCAAGACCGCCGTCCTGCTCGCGGCCGTGCTCAATCTCATCGGCGCGTTCCTGTCGACGGAGGTGTCCAAGACCATCTCCGGCGGAATCATCCAGGAAGACGCGATCATCGCCGCGGGGGCGGAGCTGTTCCTGGCGTTGATCTTCGCGGGCCTCATCGGCGCCATCACGTGGAACATGCTCACCTGGCTGCTCGGGCTGCCCTCGAGCTCCTCTCACGCACTCTTCGGCGGCCTCATCGGCGCCACCCTGGTGGGAGCGGGCCTCGGGGGCATCGACTTCGGCGCGGTGCTGTCGAAGATCGTCCTGCCCGCGCTGATCGCGCCGCTCACGGCAGGCCTCATAGCCTTCGCCGCCACCAAGATCGCGTATTCGATCACGCGGCGGTACGACGGGAAACCGGATGGCCGGGACGGATTCCGTTGGGGACAGATCTTCACGTCCTCTCTGGTCGCGCTCGCGCACGGAACGAACGACGCTCAGAAGACGATGGGCGTCATCACCCTCGCCATGATCACCATCGGCTGGCAGTCCGGCGCTCAGCACGAGCCGCAACTCTGGGTGATCGTCGCCTGCGCGTTCACGATCGCCTTGGGCACCTACCTCGGTGGGTGGCGCATCATCCGAACCCTCGGAAAGGGGCTCACCGACGTCAAGCCCGCGCAGGGCTTCGCCGCGGAGAGTTCCACGGCCGCAACGATCCTCGCCTCCAGCGCTCTCGGATTCGCGCTCTCCACGACTCAGGTGGCCTCGGGGTCGGTCATCGGGTCCGGTCTCGGGCGGCGCGGGTCGACGGTGCGCTGGCGCACTGCCGGGCGAATCGGCATCGGGTGGTTGCTGACCCTGCCCGCCGCCGGCGGCGTGGGGGCGCTGGCGGCACTGCTCGTGGTCTGGCTCGGCCCGTGGGGAGTCGCCATCGACGCTGTCCTCGCCGTCCTCATCATCCTCGGCCTGTTCATGCGTTCCCGTCGCAATGCGGTGACCCATGCGAATGCCATGAGTGACGTCGCCGAATCAGGACTCGCCGTGGAACTGCCCGACACACCGCCGCCGACCCGGCGTCAGCAGCGGGTCGCACTCGCCAAGGCGGAGGCGAAAGCGCGCGCCGCGGCGCGCGACAAGGCGAAGACCGAGGCGAAAGCGCGGAAGGTCGAAGCCAGATCGAAGTCGAAGCAGACGACGACGCTCGACGCAGACCGGAACGGAGACTCCGCATGAACGTCGTCATCGACTGGTTCGCGTTCCTCCAGGTCTTCCTCGCCGCGCTCGTCGGTGCGACCGCCATCGTCACCTTCTACTCCCTGGGACTGCGGCTTCTCGTCCGAAGCGGACGCGCTCCGGTCGTGAGCCCCGCGGAGTTCACCGACGCGATCACCGTCATCTCCGAGAAGGAGCTCCGCCGCGCGGCGAAGCAGGCGGCGAAGGCTGCCAAGAAGAGCCCGCTGACCGACAACCAGAAGTCCGTGGCTCTCGTCGGCGCGTACGGATGCTTCACCATGTGCGCCGTCGCCGTGATCGCCGGCATCCTGATCATCGTCGTCGGGCACTGATTGTCGGACGGCCGCCTAGGCTGAAGCCATGTCAGCAGGAAACGGCAGCGGCTACATGTTCGGTCGGCACCGTCCGGCGTCCCACGTCATCATCCACGTCAGCGATCCGCACTTCCTTGCGGCGGGCGCGCGGCTGGGGGGACGCTACGACGTCGAGGCGAATTTCGCCCGCACTCTGCAGGCGATCCGGGTGGTGCATCCACACCCTGCGGCGATCGTCGTGACAGGCGACCTCGCCGATCTGGGAGAGCCGGAAGCCTATCGACGCCTGCGCGCCGCCGTCGAGCCGGTGGCAGCCGAGTTGGGCTCGCCGGTCATCTGGGTGGCGGGCAACCATGACGAGCGTCCGGCACTGCGCCGTGACCTCCTCGACCTCGCCCCGACTCAAGAGCCGGTCACCGGAGTCTGGGATCTCGACGGCCTTCGTCTCATCGCGCTCGACACGAGTGTTCCTGGCTGGCATCACGGAGACCTCGACGACGCTCAGCTGTCGTGGCTGGCCGATATCCTCTCTCGGCCGGCGCCGCACGGCACGCTGCTCGCCATGCACCATCCGCCGCTGCCGAGCCATCTGCCTCTCTTCGACATCCTCGAGCTGCGCCATCAGGACGAACTGGCTGAGATCGTCCGAGGCAGCGACGTTCGTGGCATCCTCGCCGGTCACCTGCACTATTCCGCGCACGGAATGTTCGCCGGCGTTCCCGTGAGCGTGGCTTCGGCGACCTGCTACACGATGAACGTCGCGCGGCCGCCGGCGGATGTCAACGGCATGGATGCCGCTCAGGCGTTCCAGCTCGTGCACGTGCATCCCGAGACGATCACACACACCGTGGTGCCGGTGACCGACGCTCCCACGGGGGAGTACTTCTCCGAGGAGTGGCTCGAGCGCATGGCGGAGCTCACGCCGGAGGAGCGACTCGAGGCCTTCTCTCGCAAGCGTTCAAGCGGAGCCGCGTAGACTGGAAGCATCCCCCGACCTCCCACCCGCCACGACCCACAAGGATGTGACATGGCTTCTGCCGCGCCTGCCCTGACCCGCACCGAGACCGATTCCCTCGGGAGCATGGAGATTCCCGTCGACGCGTATTGGGGTATCCATACCGCGCGCGCCGACGCGAACTTCCCGATCACCAAGCGTCCCATCTCGGTGTATCCCGACCTGGTGGTCGCGCTCGCGATGGTGAAGCAGGCAAGCGCCAGGGCGAACCGCGAGATCGGGGTGCTGGACCCGGAGCGTGCGGATCTGATCGACCGCGCAGCACAGCGTGTGATCGACGGCGAGTTCCACGAGCAGTTCACCGTCGGTGTCATCCAGGGTGGCGCGGGAACGTCGACCAACATGAACGCGAACGAGGTCATCACCAACATCGCGCTCGAGATGGCGGGCCGCGAGAAGGGCGACTACGCCTACCTGTCGCCTATCGACCACACCAATCGCAGCCAGTCGACCAACGACGTGTACCCGACCGCGGTGAAGATCGGTCTCTCCTTGACGTTGCGCTCGCTCCTGGAGGAGCTGGATCTGCTGCGCCTGTCTTTCCTCAACAAATCGCGCGAGTTCCACGATGTCCTGAAGGTCGGGCGCACGCAGTTGCAGGATGCTGTGCCGATGACCCTCGGGCAGGAGTTCCACGGCTTCGCGTCGACACTCGGCTTCGACCACTCGCGCCTCACCGAGAACGCCTCACTCATGTTCGAGATCAACATGGGCGCGACAGCGATCGGCACGGGCATCACCACCCACACGGACTACGCGCCGGCGGTGCTGAAGCACCTTCGCGAGATCACCGCGCTCGATCTGATGACCTCGGCCGACCTGGTGGAGGCCACCAGCGACACCGGCTCGTTCATGTCGTTCTCCTCGTCGCTGAAGCGCAACGCGATGAAGCTGTCGAAGATCTGCAACGACCTCCGACTGCTCTCGTCCGGGCCCCAGGCCGGTTTCGGCGAGATCAACCTCCCCGCGATGCAGGCAGGCTCCAGCATCATGCCCGGCAAGGTCAACCCCGTGATCCCGGAAGTCGTGAACCAGGTCGCCTTCGCAGTGGCCGGTGCCGACATGACGGTCACGATGGCGGCGGAGGGAGGGCAGCTGCAGCTGAACGCCTTCGAGCCGGTGATCGCGCACTCGATCTTCCAGTCGATCACCTGGATGCGTCAGGCGATGTGGACCCTCCGGGTCAACTGCGTCGACGGCATCACCGCGAACCGTGATCGCCTCGGTGCGATGGTCGGCGCTTCCGTCGGCGTGATCACCGCGCTGACGCCGTTCATCGGTTATGCCGCCGCCGCCGCCCTGGCGAAGACCGCCCTCCTCACCAACCGGAACGTCGCCGATCTCGTCGTCGAGGCCGGACTGATGTCTCGGGAAGAGGTCGTCAAGCAGCTCTCGCCCGCACGCCTGTCCGGGCTGGAGACCGTGACGGCCGCGATCCCGGTGATCACCCCGGACGACCTCGTCGAGATCTGAGTGATGCGCCCCCGATCGTCGGGTCGGGGGCGCTCAGTCGGTGATGCGGCAGTGGGTGGTGAGCTCACCGATTCCGTCGATGGCGACCGTCACGGTCGAACGGTCGCGGAGGAAGATCTGCGGGTCGCGGGAGTAACCTGCGCCCCCCGGGCTGCCCGTCGAGATCAGCGTGCCGGGCAGGAGCGTGAGCGACTGCGAGAGGTGCGCGATGAGCTTCGCGACCGAGCGGACCATCTGGTCTGTGCTGGCGTCCTGCACCGTGTGGCCGTCGACCACGGTCCAGATGTGCAGATCCTGGGGATCGGCGACCTCGTCCGCGGTGACGGCGAACGGCCCGGTCGGCGTGAAGCCGTCGAAGGACTTGCAGCGTGACCACTGCGCCTCGGAGAACTGGATGTTGCGCGCGGTGATGTCATTGACCACCGTGTAGCCCCACACATGCGAGAGCGCGTCGGCCTCGCTGACGTCCTTCGCCGGGGTGCCGATGAGCACACCGAGTTCTGCCTCGTAGTCGACGGCCTCGCTCAGGCTGCGGGGCCACGACGTGGTCTGCTGGTGTCCCGACAGCGAATTCGGCCAGAGCGTGAAGACGGTCGGAGCGGCGTCGGTCTTCAGCCCCAGCTCGCTGGAGTGCGCCGCGTAGTTCAGTCCGACAGCCAGCACAGCGGGCGGGGCGATCACTGCAGACGCGTACGCCCAGTCGGCGAGCGGATGCCGTGGTGCGACGCCATCGCTGAGCGCCCGGCGCAGCGCGTCGAGCCCCGCGTCGCCTCTCTCGATCAGCTGCTGCAGGGTCGCAGGAGCGTCGTTCAGGAGATCAGAGACGAGGATGGCGTCCGAGCCCTGGATCACGGCGAGGGCCGCGAGAGGGGAGTCAGGACGGCGCAGATGAGCGAACCGCATGGGTTCTACGCTACCGGGTGGAGCCTGCTCACAGGCGTGGTGGGGCCGTCCGCAAGCGATCACAGCGGCTTGTGCCCATATGCTTTGGCTATGAGTCTCGGAGGACCGCCGCAACCGCAGCAGCCAACGCCGTACAGCCCGCCACCGGCGCAGCCTCCGGGGGCTCCGCAGTACTCCGCGCCGCAGTACTCGCATTCGCCCTACACACCGACGTCGTTCTCGCAGCAGCCGAGCTACGCATCGGCGCTGGCGCAACCGACACCGTACGAACCGCCGGCGCCGGTCCCGCCGGCGCCCGCCGAGTCGCTCCCCGCACTGCCGGTGCCGTCGAAGCGAGGCCGTACGGTCTCGCTCTGGCTGTTCGGATTCCTCGGATTCCTGCTTCTCGCACTCATCGGCTACTTCGGATGGGCCCTCGGTCCGGCGGCGTCGGTGGTCGGGTTCCTGCTCGCGCTCATCCCGCTCGCGATCGTGTTCCTCGGCGTCCGCATGATCGACCGCTGGGAGCCCGAGCCGAAGCGGATCGTCGTCTTCGCCATCGCCTGGGGGGCGATCGCCGCCGTCGGCCTCACGCTGTTGCTCGATCTCGGGCTGACCTTCCTGTTCGGCATCCGCTCCGATGCCTTCTCCGCCGTCGTGCAGGCGCCGATCGTCGAGGAGTTCTGGAAGGGGCTGGGCGTCTTCCTGATCTTCCTCGTGGCACGCCGCGCCTTCGACGGGCCGGTGGACGGCGTCGTCTACGGCGCTCTGGTGGGGGCGGGTTTCGCTTTCACCGAGAACATCCAGTACTTCGCGATCAGCCTGATCGAGGGCGGTGGCGAGCAGCTCACCGCGACCTTCGTCGTGCGGGCCCTGCTCTCACCCTTCGCGCACGCCATGTTCACGGCATTGACGGGCTTCGCGATCGGTCTCGCCGCTCGGCGCCACTCGTCCGCCGGCAGTGCGGCGGCGGCCGGACTGCTGGGCATGCTGGGGGCGATCCTCCTCCACGCGCTCTGGAACGGATCGGCGACTTTCGCCGACTTCTTCGGTCTGTACTTCACGCTTCAGGTTCCGCTTTTCGCGGGATTCATCCTCGGCATCATCGCCCTCCGCCGTGAGGAGGCCCGGTTGACCAAGGCGCGCCTCGGTGAGTACGCGGCGGCGGGCTGGTTCACGCCGGAAGAGGTCACGATGCTGGCCACACCGGCCGGGCGGAAGACCGGACTGCGCTGGGCGGCCCAGCTTCGAGGCGACCGTCGTCCGCTGATGCGCGAATTCATCAAGGATGCGACGGCACTGGCCGCCGTCCGGCAGCGCGCGATCACCGGGCGCGACCCGCTCGCCACGGAAGACGAGCGGGCGTTGCTGATCCGCACCCGCGCGGCCAGAGCGGCGTTGCTGGCTTACTGACCGGGCAAGACTCAGCGCCCGGTGCTGCGGCGATGCCTGCATGTCTCCCGGGCGCTGAGTTGGTCTGTAATCAGGGTGCACCCGGTCGCTGAGGGTGTCAAGACCATGTTCGCTGTCAGCAGGTGCCTGCACGTTGACCCGTTCCCGGCGCTCGGGTTGGATGGAGACATGACTGATCGCACAAAGCCCGAGTTCGACGCCCCTACCGGCCCCGCTCCCGCGGAGCTCGTCACCCGCGACCTCATCGAGGGTGACGGCGCCGAAGCCAAGCCCGGCGACACCGTGACCGTTCACTACGCGGGTGTCGAGTTCGACTCCGGCGAAGAGTTCGACTCCTCCTGGGGGCGTGGCGAGACCATCCAGTTCCCTCTGCGCGGCCTCATTCAGGGCTGGCAGGACGGCATCCCCGGCATGAAGGTCGGCGGGCGTCGCGAACTCGTCATCCCGCCGCACCTCGCCTACGGCCCCGTGGGCGGCGGACACTTCCTCTCCGGCAAGACCCTGATCTTCATCATCGATCTGGTCGCCGTCGGCTGATTCCGCACCGGTTTCCGAGACGCCCTGCCCCTTCCGGAGCGGGGCGTCTCGTCGTCTCGGGGAAGATTCCCCATTCAGGGGAATACATGCTTCTGAATGTAAGTTGGGACACATGACGCCGCATTCGCGGCCCGTGTCCCCCTGCCGCAGCAGCGGCTGAAGTCTCCAGAGGAGAAGCCATGACCAGCACCGACATCCCCGGCTACCGCCCCGGCACCTACGTGCTCGACCCTTCGCACAGTGAGGTCACCTTCAGCGTCCGTCACATGATGATCTCGAAGGTGCGCGGCACCTTCGGCGTCAAGAACGCGACGCTGACCGCCCCCGAGAACCCGCTGGAGGCCAAGGTCGAGGCGACGGTGGACGTCACCTCGATCGACACGAATGACGAAGGGCGCGACGCCCACCTGCGTTCGGCCGACTTCTTCGACACCGAGAACTTCCCGACCATGGAGTTCGTGTCCACGGGTGCGCGGGTTCAGGGAGACGACCTGTTCGTCGACGGCGACCTCACCATCCGGGGTACGACCAAGCCCGTGAGTTTCGAGCTCGACTTCGGCGGCTTCGGCACCGACCCGTACGGCAACTACAAGGCCGGCGCCTCCGCGAAGGCCGTGATCAACCGTGAGGACTTCGGCCTCACCTGGAACGCCGCACTGGAGACCGGTGGCGTTCTGGTGGGCAAGGATGTCACGATCAGCCTCGACCTGCAGGGTGCGCTGCAGCAGGACTGACAGCGTCCGCTCTTCTCGGAACCCCGGGCCCGTCAGGGCTCGGGGTTCTCTGCGTCGTAGTCGCGGAACCGATGGTTCCGCCGGGCGAGCAACGCCACCAGGCCGATGATGAGAATTCCGCCGAGAAGAGGCGGGAACCAGAGGGTCGTCACCGTGGCCAGTGTGCCGGCGTAGAGAGCTCCGAGACGCGGCCCACCGGTGACGACGACGATGAAGACTCCCTGCAGCCGTCCGCGCATCGCGTCCGGAACAGCCGCCTGCATCATCGTGTTGCGGTAGATCGAACTGACGTTGTCGGCTGCGCCGAAGAGAGCGAGAGCGATGCATGCCGCGACGATGAGTGCGACATGGGGGGAGCGCTCGGTGGCCGGAGCCGAGAACGCACCGAGCACGAGCACGAGGCCGAACAGCACGATCGCGGCACCATACGCTTCCACGGCGCGGGCTATCCCACGCCCGTGCCAGCGGTAGTGGACGACGCGTCCGGAGAAGAGACTCGAGGTGAAGGTGCCGACTGCGACAGCCGCGGTGAGAACACCCGTCGTGACCGCGCCTCCGCCCAGGAGAACGGTGCCGAGGGCGGGGAACAGCACGAGCGGCTGCCCGAACGTCATCGCGATGATGTCGACGATGTACTGCATCCGGATGTTGCCCGCTCGCCGCAGGAAACGCCAACCGTCGGTGAGGGATTCTCGTCCCGGCCGCACGATGTCGCCCTCGGGCCGCAGGGCGGGGAGGGTCCACAGGCCGAGGAACATCGACAGCATCAACACGACGTCGATCGTGTACGTCCAGCCGTAGCCGGTGAGCGCGACCAGGATGCCGGCAACCGCCGGTCCCGCCATGACGGTGACCCCGAACGCCACTCCGTTGAGAGCGGACGCCGCAGCGAGCATGCTCCGCGGAATCAGTCGCGGGACGATCGCGGTCCGAGTGGCCATCCCGACGGAGTTCGCCGCGGAGTTGACGATGCTCAACACGTACAGCCACCAGATCGCCTCGGCGCCTGTCCAGGTGAGTGCGGCAAGCATGGCGGTGGATGCGAAGGTCACGGTGGCGGCGATCAACGCGACCCGACGGCGGTCGAACGCGTCGGCGAGCATGCCGCCGTAGAGGCCGGCGAGAACCATCGGCGCGAGTCCGGCCACAGCGACCATCGAGACGGCGAAGGTGCTCTGCGTGAGCGCGTACACATGTAGCATCACGGTGACGATCGTGAGCTGTCCGCCGATTCCGGCGAGGGTCGAGCCGATCCACATCCTGGCGAAGGCCGGGCTGGTTCTCAGCGGCGTGAGATCGATCAAGTGCCCGCGTGCTGCGCTCACTCGACACTTCTCTCGGTCACGCATCGAGCGTAATGGAGGGTGCCTGGTCCCGTGTACCGGACGCGACCGCCCTGCTGGTAGACTCTTCAGGTTGCCGTTTGATCGGCCGCGGATAAAGAGAGCCCACGCATAAGGCGTCGGGCGCCGCGCAACGAACTGAAAGGGGATCCCATCTATGCCACTCGAATCTGACGCCAAGAAGGCGATCATGGAAGAGTACGCGACGCACCCCGGTGACACCGGATCCCCCGAGGTGCAGGTCGCGATGCTGACGCAGCGCATCAAGGACCTCACCGAACACCTGAAGGAGCACAAGCACGACCACCACTCGCGTCGTGGCCTGTTCCTCATGGTTGGTCAGCGCCGTCGTCTGCTCGGTTACCTCCAGGACATCGACATCGAGCGCTACCGCTCGCTGATCGAGCGTCTCGGACTCCGTCGCTGAGCGAAGCAGAGCGAACCAGCGTACTATCGCGCAAAACATTCTTGTGAAGGCCGCCCCACGGTGTGGGGCGGCCTTCTTCGTGTCCCGGCGCGGTCGCCGAGCCCAGCCTCAGGCCCCAGCCTCAGGCGGGAACGGACACCAGTTCGGGGTGATGGATCGCGGCTACATCGGGGTGCGCCCGCAAGCGTGACTTCAGCGCGTTCTCACCGTAGAGAGCATGGATCGGATTGCTGGGGTCGTCGGTGACGCCCGTGGCATCCGCGGCGAGGTCGGCAGGAAGCTCGAGCAGGGGCAGGCGCTTGTCGAGCGCCGGGTTGAAGAAGAACGGGACGGAGATGCGCTCGTCCGGCGCCTTCGGTGATATCACGCGGTGGTTGGTCGCCTTCAGATAGCCTCCGGTCGCGTACTCGAGGAGCTCGCCGATGTTGACCACGAAGGCACCAGGCACCGGGGGAGCGTCGACCCAGGTCCCGTCCCGCTCGACCTGGAGCCCGCCCTTGCCCGGCTCGACCCACAGCAGCGTCAGCACTCCCGAGTCCTTGTGTGCACCTACCCCCTGCTGCGGCGCGGGGGCGTCCGTTCCCGGGTAGCGCACGATCTTGATCAGAGTCGACGGCTCACCGAAGTGCTCGTCGAAGTACGTCTCGTCGGCGCCGAGGGTCTGGGCCCAGGCGCGCAGCAGCTTCCGTGCCACCTCCGACAGGGTGGCGTGCCATTCTTCGACGATCGGGCGGAGCTCGGGCTGGGCGGCGGGCCAGAGGTTGGGCCCGATGAGGCGGTTGAACGCGGGCCCCTCGTCGACCGGGGAGCGCTCGGGGCCGATGTCGATCTGTTCGCGCCAGTCGACCCTGCCCTGCGTGCGTTCTCCTCCGATTCGGGTGTAGCCGCGGAAGTGCGGGCTGTTGATGTTCTCGATCGCCAGTTTGTCGGCGTCGGGCAGCGCGAAGAAGTCCAGCGCCGCGCGGTGGAGCCGCGCTTCGAGTTCAGCAGAGATCCCCGTGCCGACGAGGTAGAAGAACCCGACATCGTGGGTGGCGGTTCGGAGGTCTTCTCGGAAGCGTGCGGCCGCATCGGGGCCCTGATCGAGCAGCGAGATGTCGAGGATGGGAAGCGAGAGGTCAGCCATGGACCGAGGCTACGTCGGCGGCGGCTCTGTGGTGCCGTGTGTTGCGCTGCGTTACCGGCGGTCACGCGCGAGGCGTCAGAGGTCGTGCCGTGGTTCCGGGCGGTGCTAGAGTCTCGTGAAGTAAGGATTGCCTTGCCTCACTTCCGCAGAAAGAGCACCCGTGTTCGCTACCTTCCTCATCGGGCTTCGTGAGGGTCTCGAAGCGGCGCTCGTCGTCGGCATCCTCGTCGCGTATCTCCGCCGGCTCGGACGGCAGGACGCACTGCCACGACTCTGGGCGGGAGTGGGACTGGCGATCGCCCTCGCTCTGGGAATCGGCGCCGTTCTCACGTTCGGCTCCTACGAGCTCACCTTCACGGCACAGGAGCTGATCGGCGGCGGGTTGTCGCTGCTCGCGGTCGCCATGGTGACCTGGATGATCTTCTGGATGCAGCGTGCCGGTCGCACGATGAAGGCGAGTCTCGAGAGCGGCGTCGACCGCGCCCTGACGGCCGGCAGCCTGTGGGCACTGATCGCGATCGGCTTCGTCTCGGTCGCCCGGGAGGGCATCGAGACGACCTTGCTGCTGTGGTCGATGGTGCAGTCCTTCGGAGATGCGCCGTCGGCGTTGCTGGGCGCGCTCCTCGGACTCGTCGCCGCCGTCGCCGTCGGCTGGTTGATCTCCCGTGGCGCGGTCAGATTGGATCTGCGTCGGTTCTTCGCCTGGACGGGAGGATTCCTTGTGATCGTGGCGGCGGGTGTGCTGGCTTACGCGATCATGGATCTTCAGGAGGCCGGTGCCCTTCCCGGTCCCTTCACTTCCGCGGCGCCCCTCGATGCGACCAGCGGCGGCGTGGCCGTGGGCTGGACGGCGATCCCGTTCGGCTGGGCGTTCGACGTCTCCGCGACCATCGCTCCGGGCGGGCCGCTGGCGGCCCTGCTGCAGGCCACCGTCGGATTCATGCCCGCGATGACCTGGCTGCAGGTGATCGCGTGGTCGCTCTACGTCCTCGTCGTCGGGTCCCTGTACATCCGCGGTCTTCGCTCGCGACGGGCGCCGACGACGGCGACGCCCGCCACGACGCGGATCGACACGACACCTCTCACACAACAAGGAGCAGCATGATCACCTCCCACCGGTTCCTCGCCGCGCTAGCTGCGGGCGGCGCCGCGACACTCGTTCTGAGTGGCTGCGTCGCCAAGAGCGAGATGAGCGCCGCGGCGGCGTTCGAAGTCTCGTCGACGGACGGCGACTGCGCCGTGTCCGCGTCGACGGCGAAGAGCGGCACGCTCACGTTCGACGTCACCAACGACACCGATCAGGTCTCGGAGTTCTATCTCCTCGCCGAAGACGGTCTTCGCATCGTCGGCGAGGTCGAGAACATCGCACCTTCCGCGTCCCGCACGCTCACCGTCGTGGCTCAGCCCGGCGACTACTTCACACTCTGCAAGCCCGGCATGATCGGTGAAGGCGTCGGCAAGTCGGCGTTCACGGTCGCGGGCGATCGCGTCGCCGTCGACGGCCCGGACGCGGAGCAGAAGGAGCAGGCCGTCGACCTGTACGCAGCGTTCGTCAAGGACCAGGTCGGGCAGCTCGTGCCGGCGGTCGAGGATTTCGTCGTGGCGTATCAGTCGGGTGATGACGAGACCGCGCGAGAGCTCTTCCCGCAGACCCGCGCCTTCTACGAGCGCATCGAGCCGGTGGCGGAAGCGCTCGGCGACCTCGATCCGCGCATCGACTATCGGGAGGTCGACGCCGTCGCCGAGGGACTCGACTGGACCGGCTTCCACCGCATCGAGAAAGACCTCTGGGTCCCGGCGGAAGACGCGCTGAACGCCGACGGCGAGACTCCCGCGTGGCAGGACTGGACCCCGTCCACACCGCAGGAGCGCGCGGACTTCGGTGATCTGCTTCTCGCTGACGCGCAGGAACTCTATGACTACGTCCACTCGGACGACTTCGTCTCAGCGCTGGACGACCAGGGCATCGGAGGCATCTCCAACGGCGCGATCGCGCTGCTCGACGAGGTGGCCACGGGCAAGATCTCCGGCGAAGAGGACTGGTGGTCCGGCACGGACCTCTACGACTTCGCCGCGAACGTGGAGGGCTCGAAGATGGCGTTCTCGCTGGTGCAGGACTTCGCCGTCGCTCAGGGCGAGGACGGTGAGGCGCTGGTCGCCGAGATCGAAGGCGGGTACGCCGAACTCGAGGAGTCGCTGGCTGCGCACGGCTCATTGGCGGAGGGTTTCGTCGGATACGCCGAACTGACGGCGGAAGACAAGCGCGAGTTCACCGACCTGATCAACGCGCTGGCGGAACCGCTGTCGCAGCTCACCGGCACGGTGCTGGAGTGATCGGCATCGTGCCGGCCGACGCGAGACCACCGCGACGTGGGTGAATCAGAGGCGGATGCCGCCGAGAGCCCGCCGACGAACGGGGAAACGGTTCCCGCTGCCGACGGACTGAGCAGGCGGGGTCTGCTCGGTCTCGCGATCGGCGGAGGAGTGGCCGGCCTCGCCGTCGGCGTGGGCTCCGGGTTGGCAGGCGGCGTGGCGCTCGGGCGAGCGCGCGCCGAGGCGGATGCCCAGGTCGCCCACGAGTTCTTCGGTTCCCACCAGGCCGGGATCACGACGCCGGTTCAGGATCACCTGCACTTCGCCAGTTTCGACATGATGCCGCGCACCGATCGGGACGACCTGATCTCGCTGCTGCAGGACTGGTCGTACGCAGCGTCGCGGATGGCACAGGGGCTCGAGGTGAGCGCCAGCGGTGCCGTCAACGGGTCGGCTCAGGCGCCGCCCGACGACACCGGTGAAGCACTGGGCCTCCCGGCGGCGGGTCTCACGATCACCTTCGGATTCGGACCCGGCCTCTTCGAGAGCGAGGAGGGCGACCGGTATGGGATCGCGTCCCTCCGTCCGGCCGCACTGAAGCGCCTCCCGGCATTCGTCGGTGACGACCTGGATCCGCAGTCCTCGCACGGTGACCTCTGCATCCAGGCATGTGCCGATGACCCGCAGGTCGCCGTGCACGCGATCCGCAATCTCAGTCGGATCGCCTTCGGCAGGGCGCGCCTGCGCTGGTCGCAGCTGGGATTCGGAAAGACGTCGCGCACCACTTCGGCGCAGGCGACGCCGCGGAACCTCTTCGGGTTCAAGGACGGCACCGCGAACATTCTCGCGGATGACGCCGCGGCGTTGGCCGACCAGGTGTGGGTCGCCCCGAACGACGAGCCGGCCTGGCTCACCGGCGGGTCATACCTGGTGGCCAGGAAGATCGCGATGCTCATCGAGACGTGGGATCGAGTGCGTCTCGCCGAGCAGGACACCATCATCGGTCGTGACAAGGGGGAGGGGGCTCCGCTCTCCGGCGGCGACGAGGGCACCGCGCCCGACTTCAGCGACGCCGCGCTCGGGGAGAACAGTCACGTTCGGCTCGCTCACCCTGCGCAGAACGGCGGTGTTCGCATCCTTCGGCGCGGCTACAACTACGTCGACGGCAACAACGACCTCGGGCGGCTCGATGCCGGACTCTTCTTCCTCTCGTATCAGCGGGACCCAGGGCAGTTCATCTCGCTCCAGCGACGGCTTTCGACCGATCGGCTGAACGAGTACATCCGTCATGTCGGTTCGGGCGTCTGGGCGATTCCCGCCGGTGTGAAGCCCGGCTCGTACGTGGGAGCGGAACTCTTCGCCTGACGGTCGGGCACTCAGCTCTCGAGCATCGCGACCACGAACGCCGCGACGGCATCCGCGCCGAAGTGATCGCTCGCCGTGAGGGTGACGACGGCGTCGCCCAGGAAGATGATCAGTTGGCCGTGGGCGCCATGCAGCCGCCACGCCTTCCCCGGGCCACCCCATCCTGCGAGGGCGTAGCGGTCATAGCCGGGGTTCTCTCCGGCGACGACCCAGTCGTCATGCATGGCATCCGTCCATTCCGCAGACACCAGCTGTCGGCCCTGCCACACACCGCGGTCCCGTACCAGCCGGCCGATGCGCGCCAGCTCGTCGGTGCGAAGGGCCAGCCCGCCACCGGCCACGATTCGTCCGTTCGGGCAGCGATCCCACTCGACGTCGGCGATGCCGAGGGGTGCGAACAGGCGTGGCTCGAGATAGTGCGCCACGTCACCGACACGGGCGGCCAGCGCTGCCATCGCCGCGTAGGTGCTCGCGTTCGCGTACTGGAAGATGCGTCCGCCGGATGGACGAGCGAGGAACTCGCGCGCGAGGTCTGGCCAGTCTGTCATCAGCGTCTCCGACCAGGGCATGTCGATGCCGCTGGACATGGTGAGCAGGTGCCGTAGCGTGATCCGATCGGCGCCATCGCCGTATTCCCAGTCCGGCAGGTAGGTGGCGACAGGCTCGTCGAAGGAGACGGCCCCCTCGTCCGCCGCGATGCCGGCGGCGAGGACGCAGACGCCCTTGGCTGCAGAGTGGATGTCTTCGCGCACGTCGGGCGTCCAACGGTGTCCCGCGGTGTCGGCGCCGATCCGTACGTGCAGCCCGTGCGCCGCGAAGCCCGACGTGTCGACGTGCTGCACGATGCGGTCGCGGACGTTTCGTGCGGAAGTCACGACCACGAGGCTATCGGCACTCGTCACCGCGGTCTGCGCGATCCCGTCGGATCGCTTCGACGACCTTCGCGGGACGCCAGCTCGGGGTCCACGAACAACCAGCGGGGTCGTGGCTCCACCAGGGGTCGGAACACTCGCCGCACCGGCTTCGTCGCCAGCGCGAGGGCGGCGACCACCGAGAGCACGGTGATCAGTGGCAGCCAGATCCACGTCGGTTCCAGCTCTCGCAGAACGCCGCTCTCGCGGAACGGGTACAGCACGAAGGAGTGCAGTAGGAACACATACATCGTGTACTGGCCGAAGGGTGTCCACCAGTGCTGGGCGCGCGGGATGAGGGCGAAGAAGGCGGCGCTGAGCACGACGGCCATCACCATCAGCGCGAGGCGGATGCCGCCGGCCCACCACTGCTCGCCACCGAGATCGGAGTAGGAGTCGTCGTAGAACAGCCAGTGGCGGAGGTCGACCTGCTGCCATACGGGGAGCCAGTTCCATGCCGCCCATCCGGCGGTGCCGAGGGCGGCGATGGCTGCGAGCCGCACCCACCACGGTCGTGCGTCGATCAGGCGGAACCGGTCGACGATCCGGTGTTCGCGCAGCCACCAGCCGAGTGCGAAGAAGGGGAGGAGACCCAAGGTGCGCGACAGCGAGAACGTGCTGTCGACGTTGGGCAGGTAGCCGACACCCACGGAGATCACGACCGTCCACAGCAGCGGCCAGCGCAACAGGGCGAGGTACGGCAGGACGAGGCGGAAGATGCCGAGAGCGAGCAGGAACCAGAGCGTCCAGCTGGGCTCGGTGATATTGGGAGTCGCTTCGCCCTCGACGAGCCACTTGGTGACGGTCCAGAGCAGTTCGAAGATGATGTAGGGGACGAGGATGTCGGTGATCACCCGTGCCATCTGCGTCTTGGTCGGCGACGAAGACTTCGAGAAGTAGCCCGAGATGATGGCGAACGCCGGCATGTGGAAGGCGTACAACGCGAGGTAGAACGCGAAAGCGATGTCGGAGTCATAGATGAGGCGTTGAATCGCATGGCCGAGCACCACCAGGACGATGCAGATGTACCGCGCGTTGTCCCAGAACGGCACCCGCTTCTTCGGCCGTGGCACGGATCCTGTGGTGGGCCCTGAGATGTCCGCCCCGGTGCTGCTCATACGTCGAGGCTACAGCCCGGGAATAAAGTTGATCTGACCGCGTTGACCCATATACATTCAAATGAATAGAACAGGATGCCAGTCATCCGGTTCACGGAAAACGGAGCAATCATGAGCGAGCAGTCAGGCGCGCAGGCGATGCAGTTCGGCATCATGTCGGTCAGCGACATCACCCGCGATCCCACCACGGGAGTCACCCCCAGCGAGCAGGAGCGGATCAAGGCGACGCTGGCCATCGCCACGCACGCGGAAGAGGTCGGCCTCGACGTCTTCGCGATCGGCGAGCACCACAACCCGCCCTTCTGGTCCTCCAGCCCCTCGACCTTCCTGGCCGCGTTGGCCGCGCGGACCGAGCGGCTCATCGTCTCGACGTCCACGACGCTGATCACCACCAACGACCCGGTACGCATCGCGGAAGAGTACGCGATGCTGCAGCACGTGTCGGACGGCCGGATGGATCTCATGCTCGGCCGTGGCAACACCGGTCCGGTCTACCCCTGGTTCGGGCAGGACATCCGTCAGGGACTGCCGCTCGCCATCGAGAACTACGCTCTGCTGCACAAGCTCTGGCGCGAAGATGTCGTCGACTGGGAGGGCAAGTTCCGCACGCCGCTGCAGGGCTTCACGTCGACGCCCAGGCCCCTCGACGGCATCGCGCCGTTCGTCTGGCACGGTTCGATCCGCACGCCCGAGATCGCCGAGCAGGCGGCCTACTACGGTGACGGCTTCTTCGCGAACAACATCTTCTGGCCCAAGGAGCACTACCAGCGCCTCATCGAGCTGTACCGCCAGCGCTACGCGCACTACGGCCACGGCACGCCGGAGCAGGCGATCGTCGGTCTCGGCGGGCAGGTCTTCATGGCGGCCAAATCGCAGGATGCCGTGAACAGCTTCCGTCCGTACTTCGACAACGCACCGGTCTACGGCCACGGTCCGAGCATGGAGGACTTCACCGAGATGACTCCGCTCACCGTGGGATCCCCGCAGCAGGTGATCGACCGGTACGCCGCGATGCGGGAGCACTACGGCGACTACCAGCGGCAGCTGTTCCTGATCGACCACGCGGGGCTCCCCTTGAAGACCGTGCTCGAGCAGCTCGACATCCTCGGCTCCGAGGTCGTGCCGGTACTGCGCCGCGAACTGGCCAAGGATCGCCCCGCAGCCGTTCCGGACGCGCCGACCCACGCGGCCCGTGTCGCCGCCGAATTCGGTGACGGGCCCACGCGTCAAGCTCGGCCCGGAGCGAACCGCGGAGACAACCTGACCGGGGACTCGCCCTACCAGGACACTCCGGCCCCTGCCGGTGCAGCGTTCGGCCTGAGCCGGAAGGAGGCGTGACATGACGACGCGCCGTATCGCCGTGGTCTCCGCGGGCTTGTCCAATCCTTCCTCCACGAGGATGCTCGCGGACCGACTCGCCGCGGAGACCGTCAAGGCCCTCGCCGCACGAGACATCGAGGCCAGCGTCGACGTGATCGAGCTCCGCGACTACGCCCACGACATCACCAACAATCTGCTCACCGGATTCGCACCCCCCGCTCTGGAGACGGCGATCAACACCGTCGTCTCCGCGGATGCGCTGATCGCGGTGACTCCGATCTTCTCGACGAGTTACTCCGGGCTGTTCAAGTCGTTCATCGACGTGCTCGACCCGGACGCGCTCACCGGAAAGCCGGTGCTCATCGGAGCGAATGCGGGCACTGCGCGGCACTCGCTCGCGATCGACTATGCGATCAGGCCACTCTTCGCCTACTTGCACGCCGAGGCCGTGTCCACCGGTGTGTTCGCGGCGTCCAGTGACTGGGGCGGTGCCGGCGACGACGTCGCTCCGCTCGCCCGGCGCGTGGAGAAGGGGGCGAAGGAACTGGCCGAGGCGATCGCCCGTCAGGACAGCACCGCCGTTGCCGACCCCTATGACCCGGCGACGTACCTCGGCGAAGGCCGGTCCTTCGGACACATGCTCGGCGGACTCGCCGGCGAGTGAGTCTGCTCGCGAATCAGGCGCCGCGGGCGTCCCGATTCCATCCGTATTCGGTCTCGGGGCGCCCGCGAGCGCCATATCGCGCTGCCCTGGTGACGACCCCCTCGTCCGCGAGGTGCTCGAGATAGCGCCGCACGGCAACGCGGGACATGCCCAGTCCCGCGGCAGCCTCACTTGCGGAGAGCGGCCCCGCACTCCGGATCGCCGCGGACACCCTGTCGAGTGAATTCTGCGAGAGGCCCTTCGGCAGCGAGATCGCGCCGGTGGTTCGTCCGAGCAGGATGTCGATCTCCGCTTGGGTCGCGGCGCCGTCCGTGGTCGCCGCGTGCTCGTGGTGTTCGCGGTACTGCTGCATCCGTTCCGCGAAGACAGCGAACGCGAACGGCTTCACCAAGTACTGGAAGACGCCGAGCGCGGCCATCTGCCGTACCGTCTCCGCGTCTCGAACCCCGGTGATCGCGATGACATCGACAGATGCCGCCCGCGCACGCAGCGTCCGGAGAACGTCGATTCCGGAGCCGTCCGGCATCGTGATGTCGAGAAGGACCAGGTCGAATGCCGCCGGACCCTGGCGATCCAGAACAGCGCTCACAGCCGCCCGTGCACCGGTGCATTCGCCGGCCACCGCGAACCCCTCCAGCCGTGCCAGATAGTCGCGGTGGAGTTCGAGGGTGAGGGGGTCGTCGTCGACGAGAAGGGTGCGGATCATGCTCGTGACCTGCGCTCCCTGTCGGCCGCGGGAAGCAGGACACGGAACATCGTCGGTCGGCCGCTGACGGTCACGGATCCTCCGGTGCCCTCCACGATGGAGCGCACCAGGGTCAGTCCCACCCCACGGCCCTGAGCACCCGCGGGTTTCGTCGAATATCCCGGCGCGAAGATCTGCTCACGACTCTCGGGCGGAACGCCGGGGCCGCTGTCAGAGACCTCGAGGATGACGCTGCCCGCTGTGCCCGGACGCAGCGATACCGCGACCCAGCGGTCTTCCGAGTCGGCGACAGCATCCATCGCATTGTCCACGAGGTTCCCGAGTACCGAGACGCTGTCGACCGTCGACAGCGTGGAACGCGGCGTCTCTGGTTCGATGTCCACGCGCCAGTCGATGCCGCGCTCGTTCGCCTGCGATGCCTTTCCGAGGAGCAGCGCGCCGACGACAGGATCGCCGTGACGGCGCGCGGTCACCTGGTCGACCAGTGACTGGCTCTGCCGAGAGGTCTGGGTGAGGATCTCTATCGCCTCGTCGACGCGACCCAGCTCGAGCAGGGCGACGGCCGTGTGCATGCGATTGCCGTGCTCGTGAGTCTGCGCGCGCAGGGCATCGCCGAGAGTTCGGATCGACTCGAACGACGACACCGCATCGCGAACCTGTCCCGGGGGAAGGTCGCCGGCGATGCGGCGCGTGAGCCGCCGTGCGAGGACAGCCCCGCACGCACCCACCGCGACGAGACCTGCGGTGATCACGAGGGACAGCGGGAGTCGGCGGGTGAGCGTGTCGGCGATGGATTCTGTGGTCACCCCGGCGGCGACCCAGCCGACGAGCGCGTCGTCCTGTGCGGTCACGGGCACGATCGTGCGAACGGAGGGACCGAGGGTTCCCGTGAATTCCTCCGTCAGGGCGCGTGGCAGGCGGGGGATGGTGCCGAGATACCGCTCACCGATCCGGTCGGGATCAGGGTGGGTCACTCTCACCCCGTCGGGGGTCATGATCGTGATGAAATCCAACCGGGCCGCATCGACGACCTGAGCCGCGTAGGGATCGAGCCGTCGGGTCGCCTGCGCCGTGTCGTCCGTGGCCAGTGCGTCGGTGACATCGGGGGACCCGGCCAGGGCGACCGCCGTCGCGGCGGTGACGCGCTCGGCTTCGGTCCGGATGGCGCGTTGTGCTTCGACGACGAGGAAGACGGCGATCAGCGCCCCGATCAGGAGGGCGGCCGCCAGGAGCACGACGAAGACGCGGGATGCCGTGCTGCGGCCGCCGGCGGAGTGCGCCATCGGGTCCCTCCCATCGTCGTCGGTGCGGGTCGTGACCAATACGACCACAAATCGCATGTACGCGCGAAGTGGGCGACGGTGAGTGTCATCGGCGGCAGAGCGGCAGCCGGACATGACACGACGACGTTCATGATCGAGGAGGAGCAGAGATGGCCATCACAACGGGATTCACCTTGCCGGGGTTCAACGCGCGGCGCGGGAAGCAGGCCTGGGACCGTCACACCTGGCTGTACGTGTCGGTGATCATCGCGGTGGTGCTCGGCGCCCTCGTCGGACTCATCTGGCCGGAGGTCGGTCAGAGCTTCGAGCCGCTGGGCAAAGGCTTCGTGGCACTCATCAAGATGATGATCGCGCCCATCATCTTCTGCACCATCGTCGTGGGAGTCGGTTCCATCGCGAAAGCGGCGACGGTCGGGAAGATCGGCGGGCTGGCACTGCTGTACTTCATGGTCATGTCGACCTTCGCGCTCGCGATCGGGCTGGTCGTCGGCAACCTGATCCACCCCGGCTCGGGATTGGACATGGCCGGCTCCTCGTACGAGGCGGCCGAAGGGGAGGCGAAGACGACGCAGGAGTTCATCCTCGGCATCATCCCGACGACGTTCTTCTCCGCCTTCACCGGCGAGAGCGTTCTGCAGGTGCTGTTCATCGCACTGCTCGTCGGTTTCGCACTCCAGGGACTCGGCGAACGCGGTGCACCGATGATGGAAGCGGTGAAACAGCTCCAGAAGCTCGTGTTCCGGATTCTCGGAATGATCCTGTGGCTCGCGCCTCTCGGCGCCTTCGGTGCGATCGCCGCGGTGGTCGGGAAGACGGGGATCTCCGCCATCTGGAGCCTCGGCATCCTGATGATCGCCTTCTACATCACCTGCATCCTGTTCATCGTGGTCGTCCTCGGGACGCTCCTGTGGGCGGTGACCCGGGTGAACATCTTCTCGCTCATGAAGTACCTCGGGCGGGAGTACCTCCTGATCGTCGGCACATCGTCATCGGAGTCCGCTCTGCCGCGCCTGATCGCGAAGATGGAGCATGTGGGCGTGTCGAAGCCCGTGGTCGGCATCACCGTCCCGACCGGGTACTCGTTCAACCTGGACGGCACGGCGATCTACCTGACGATGGCCTCCCTCTTCATCGCGACGGGTATGGGTCAGCCGATGTCGATCGGGGAGCAGATCGGCCTGCTCGTGTTCATGATCATCGCCAGCAAGGGCGCAGCCGGGGTCACCGGGGCGGGACTCGCCACCCTGGCCGGCGGACTGCAGGCCTATCGTCCGGACCTGGTCGACGGCGTCGGGGTCATCGTGGGCATCGACCGGTTCATGTCCGAAGGGCGCGCATTGACGAACTTCACCGGCAACGCCGTCGCCACGATCCTCATCGGCACCTGGACCCATCAGATCGACCGCGATCGTGTGACTCGGGTCCTGAGCGGTGCGCTTCCCTTCGACGAGTCCCTGATGGACGGAGTCGACGGGCACGGGATGTCGGACGAGCCGGAAGCGGCCGGGGTGCAGGAGCTGAGCAGCGCAGCAGTCGCCGAGATGTCGGCCAAGGAGCGACGGGCCAGGGAACGCGCCGCGCAGAACTGACCGGAGACGAAGAGAGGGATGCGGGAGCCGGCGATGTCGGCTCCCGCATCCGTGTGGTCAACCGCTCTTGCGTCGGAACTCGCGCCGCGTCTGCGGGGCAGCCGCGCCGTGCACGGCGGAATCGCCGTCGAGGTGTGCCTCGCCCTGCCGGTGGTGCGCGTTCTTCTTCTCGAGCGCTTCCTTGAACTTGCGCTTCATCTCCTCCGAGGAGGTGGCGCCTTCTTCGGTGCTCATGCCACGAGCCTAGAGCACGGTCGCGCGCAGGGGGAGATCAGCGGCGGACTCGCCGCGTGACGAGGTCGATCAACACGCCGAGCCCGAGTGCGACGCCGATCGAGATCGGCACGGCCACCAGCGGTCCGCCGGGAACGATTGCGGCGACAGTCGCACCGACAGCAGCCTGATAGAGCGCCCACCCGGTCGCGGCGAGAGTCACGAGAGCGAGATACCTCGGAGGGTGGATGCGAGAGGCGCCCGCGACCAGGTTGATGGCGAGCCGAGCGAACGGGATGAATCGGGCGGTGAAGAGCACCGTGGCCGTGCCGGCATCCAGACGACGCTGTGCCCACCCCAGCGCCTGCTGCACCTTGGCGGTCCGCATCCACCGCCACCGATCCACCCCGACATATCGCCCGATCAGGTAGCAGCACACGTCCCCGACCGTTGCGGCGGCGGCGGCGCAGACGACGACAGCCCAAAGCTCGGGAGAACCGCCGGTCACGGCGAGCGCTCCGAGCGCGGTCACCGCGATCTCGCCGGGTACGACCACGAAGAAGGCGTCACCGAGGACGAGTGCGCTCATCAGCACCAGGCCCCAGGGACCGATCAACGATTCGGCGAGCAGGTCCGTCGACACACCCCTCACTGTGCACGGCGGCGGTGAACGGGAACCAAAGACCGGATAGCCGGTGACCTGCGATCCAGCATCCGGTGAACATCTGGTGGCGAGAGCGGTTTCCGGCCGGCGGCGCCCGGCAGCGCCGCCATCCTGAGGGTGTGAGAGTAGCGATCGTCACAGAGTCCTTCCTTCCGCACATGAACGGCGTCACCGGGTCGGTGCTGCAGATCCTGCGTCACCTCGAGCACCGCGGTCATCAGGCCCACGTGATCGCACCCGCCGCCGTCGGGATGCCGGAAGAGATGAACGGCGCGTCCATCGAGGCCATCCCCAGCCTCGCGCTCCCCGGGTATCGCAACGTCAGGGTGGGTACGTCCACGGCTCACCGCGTCGCGCTCTCGCTGCGCCGCTTCCAACCCGACGTGGTGCACCTCGCATCACCGTTCGCGCTCGGATGGCGCGGGGTGCTCGCCGCGGAGCGACTCGATGTCGCCTCCGTGGCCGCCTACCAGACGGACGTCGTCGCGTACACCGAGCGCTATCGAGTCGCGGCCACCACCGGCATCGCGCAGACGCATATCGCCCGGCTGCACCGCCGCGCGACGCTGACACTCGCTCCCTCCGCGGAATCCGCGCAACAACTCGCCTCCCTGGGGATCGACAGGGTGCGGTGGTGGGGGAGAGGCGTCGACGCCGAGCGATTCCAGCCCTCGAAACGCAGTACCGCTCTGCGCGCCGACTGGGGATCAGAGGTCGTGATCGGCTACGTGGGCCGGCTCGCGCCCGAGAAGCAGGTCGAAGACCTCACCGTCCTTCACGATATTCCCGGGACGCGTCTGGTGATCGTCGGAGACGGACCCAGCCGTGCGCGGTTGGAAGCCCTTCTCCCCGGAGCGATCTTCCTCGGTCACCTCGGCGGCGACGAACTCGCCGCGGCGATGGCTTCGTTCGACCTCTTCGTGCACCCGGGGGAGAGTGAGACGTTCGGCCAGACCCTGCAGGAGGCTCATGCGAGCGGCGTCCCCGTGATCGCCACGGGGCGCGGCGGGCCGCTGGATCTGGTGCGGATGGGCATCGACGGCTGGTTGTACCGACCAGGAGACCTGGCGGATCTCCGCATGCGAGTGTCGGATCTCGCGGGCGACACGCGTAAACGCCGGGCGTTCGGCGAAGCAGGTCGCCAAGCCGTGCAGAGCCGCAGCTGGGAGAGCATCTGCGATCAACTCCTGCGCCACTTCGAGGAAGCCCGGATGCTGCGCGAGGTCGACTCCGGCGCCCGCGCTCGCCGCCTGGTCCGTCCCGAGGTGCCCGCGCCCGTACCGGCGCGCCGCTGGCGCCGTTACGTGGCACTGGGCGATTCGCTCACCGAAGGGCTCTGCGACCCTGCACCGGACGGCGCGCTGCGCGGATGGGCCGACCGTCTCGCGTTGCTGCTGGCAGCGCGCGGAGGACTGCACTACGCGAATCTCGCCGTCCGCTCCAAGCGCGTCTCCGACGTCTGCGGCAGCCAGTTGGAGAGAGCCCTGGAGTTGAGGCCCGATCTGGTTTCGATCCTCATCGGCGCCAACGACCTGGTCAAGCACCGCGTCGACGCCGTCGCGCTCGCGGCTCACCTCGAAGAGGCCGTGGTGCGGTTGCGCGGCATCGGCGCGGACGTGGTGCTCGTCACGCCGTTCCTGCCCGGGCGTCCCGCCGCCTCGATGTACACCCGGCGTTTCAGCGCCTTCGCGACCGCGCTCGCCGGGATCGCTGCGCGGACGGGTGCCATCCTGATCGACACCGATCTGTACCCGACGCTGCCTGACCGGCCCAACTGGGGTGAGGACCTCGTCCATCTGAGCAGCCGAGGACACCGTTTCCTCGCCTATCGCGCGGGCGAGATGCTCGGAGTGCCGCACGCCGATGCGCTCGGCGCACTCGACGCCGTGCTGCATGAGCACGAACCCATTGGCGCAGGTATGTGGTGGCGCCGCCACGCACTCCCGTGGGTATGGCGACGTCTGCACGGTCGCGCCGCGGGTGACGGCCGGTCGGCGAAGCATGAGGGCTACGTCTATCTCGGGCGCTCGTCCGCAGCGCGCGGTGTGAACGTCGCCTGAACGTCGACTGAGCGGTCGGTCTCAGCGGCGCCCCATGCCGTGATACTGCCACCCGGCCGCGCGCCAGGCGGCGGCATCGAGGCAGTTCCGACCGTCGACGATGATCCGCCCGCGCACGAGCCCCCCGGCGTGCTCTGGTGAGAGGTCGCGCCGGTACTCGTCCCATTCCGTGACGATCACGACCGCGTCGGCTTCGCGCAGGGCGTCGTCGCGGTCGCGGGCGAACCCCAATTGCGGATGTGCGACGACGGCATTGTCGATGGCGGCGGGGTCGGTCACGACGACATCGGCTCCGAGCCCGCGCAGGCGTACGGCCACGTCAAGGGCGGGGGAGTCGCGGATGTCGTCGCTGAAGGGCTTGAACGCCGCACCCAGCACGGCGATCCGCCGACCGAAGATCAGGCCCCCGAGTGCGTCGACCACGAGCTGGACGGCACGGTCCCGCCGCCGGAGATTGATCGCGTCGACCTCGCGCAGAAAGCCGACCGCCTCGCCGCGCCCGAGCTCTTCCGCACGTGCGGCGAACGCGCGGATGTCCTTCGGGAGGCAACCCCCGCCGAACCCGATGCCGGACCCCAGGTAGCGTCGACCGATGCGGGAGTCATAGCCGAGAGCGTCGGCGAGCAGGGTGACGTCCGCGTCGGCAGCCTCCGCGATCTCGGCCATCGCGTTGATGAACGAGATCTTGGTGGCCAGGAAGGCGTTGGCGGCTCCCTTGACCAATTCGGCGGTGGCGAGGTCCGTCACGAGGAACGGCGTCCCCGAATCCACGGCGGCGCGGTAGACCTCGTGGAGCACTGCCACGGCGCGCTCGCCCTCCGCGCCCGCCGCCGCCCCGACCACGAGGCGGTCCGGGGTGAGCGTGTCGTGGACGGCCCAGCCTTCGCGCAGGAACTCCGGGTTCCAGACGAGGGTGGCGCCGGTGTCGGTGAGGCGATCAGCCAGCCGGGCCGCGGTTCCCACGGGTACAGTCGACTTTCCCGCGACCACGTCGCCGGGGCGGAGATGCGGGAGCAGATCGTTCATCGCGGCATCGATGAAGCGAAGGTCGGCGGCGTGTCCGCCAGGCATCTGTGGAGTGCCGACGGCGAGGAAGTGCACGTCAGAGCCGGCAGCATCGGACATCCGCGTGCTGAACCGAAGGCGGCCGGACGCCAGGCCGTCGGAGAGGAGCTCGCTCAGGCGAGGCTCGAAGAACGGAGCCGTTCCCGTCGCCAACGCGGCGATCTTGCCCTCGTCCACGTCCACGCCGATCACGTCGTGTCCGATCGAGGCCATGGCGGCGGCGTGGACGGCACCGAGGTACCCGCAGCCGATGACTGACATGCGCATCACCACAGCACAGCGGATGCCGCGCACGTGACGGCATCCGCCCGGTGAACGGCGCATGGCGGGACCGTGTCGTCTTCTGTGAGGCCCGTCGGTCCTGTGGTTTCCGCTGTCGCGCTGTTAGGCTGGATGAGGCTGACGTGTGTCAACCGCACAATTTCATATCGACTCACGGAGCGAGCGGCGGAGAAGCTGGTCCCCTGTGGTGGGTTCCTCGGCACGAGAGATGTCGGGTGGCTTTCTACTGGTGGCCAGCGCAGGTGTCATTCGCGGGAGTGCCCGCGCGCCCGAACCCTGCCGTTCCGCTCCTCTTGAATGCGCTCGCGCGTCACATGGACTCGCGAGTCTAAACAAAGAAGGAGAGACCTCTTGGAAGGTCCTGAAATCACCGCCACCGAGGCCGTTCTCGACAACGGCCGCTTCGGCACCCGCACCATCCGTTTCGAAACCGGCCGCCTCGCGCAGCAGGCGCAGGGCGCAGTCGCCGCCTACCTCGACGGCGAGACCATGCTTCTCTCGGCCACGAGCGCAGGTAAGCACCCGCGCGAAGGCTTCGACTTCTTCCCGCTGACGGTCGACGTCGAGGAGCGCTCCTACGCTGCCGGCAAGATCCCCGGCTCGTTCTTCCGTCGCGAAGGTCGCCCGTCGACCGAAGCGATCCTCGTCTGCCGACTGATCGACCGTCCGCTGCGCCCGTCCTTCGTCGACGGACTCCGCAACGAGGTCCAGGTCGTCATCACCGTGCTGTCGATCGCTCCGGGCGAGTTCTACGACGCGCTCGCGATCAACGCCGCCTCCGCGTCCACGCAGATCTCCGGTCTGCCGTTCTCCGGTCCCGTCGCCGGTGTGCGTCTGGCGTTCATCCCTGGCCAGGGCGAGCACGGCGACCAGTGGGTCGCGTTCCCAACCGCCGCGCAGGTGAGCGAGGCCGTGTTCGACCTCATCGTCGCCGGCCGTGTCGTCACCAAGGCCGACGGAACCGAAGACGTCGCGATCATGATGGTCGAGGCCGAGGCCACCGAGAACAGCTGGAACCTCATCAAGGCCGGCGCGACCAAGCCGAACGAAGAGATCGTCGCGCAGGGTCTCGAGGCTTCGAAGCCCTTCATCGCGCAGCTCGTCAAGGCTCAGGCCGAGCTTGCTGCGACCGCGTCGAAGGAGCCGGGTGTGTACCCGGTCTTCCCCGCGTACAGCCAGGAGGTCTACGACTTCGTGGCAGGGCGCTCGTACGACGAGCTCGTCGGTGTCTACCAGATCGCCGACAAGACCGAGCGTCAGACTGCCGACGATGCGATCAAGGACCGCGTCCGCGCCGAGCTGATCGAGGCCACCGAAGCGAACTCGCTTCCGGCTGCCGCTCCGCTGGAGTTCTCCGCCGCATACAAGTCGGTCACGAAGAAGATCGTCCGCGGACGCATCCTCACCGAGGGCGCGCGCATCGACGGCCGTGGGCTGGCGGACATCCGTCCGCTCGACGCCGAGGTGCAGGTCATCCCGCGCGTGCACGGCTCCGCGATCTTCCAGCGCGGAGAGACCCAGATCATGGGCATCACCACGCTGAACATGCTCAAGATGGAGCAGCAGATCGACTCGCTGTCGCCCACGACCAGCAAGCGCTACATGCACCACTACAACTTCCCGCCCTACTCGACCGGTGAGACCGGTCGAGTCGGTTCGCCGAAGCGTCGCGAGATCGGGCACGGCTTCCTGGCCGAGCGCGCACTCGTGCCGGTGCTGCCGAGCCGCGAGGAGTTCCCGTACGCGATCCGTCAGGTGTCTGAGGCTCTCAGCTCCAACGGTTCGACCTCGATGGGCTCCGTCTGCGCGTCGACCCTGTCGCTGCTGAACGCCGGTGTGCCGCTGCGCGCAGCGGTCGCCGGTATCGCCATGGGCCTCGTCTCCGACGAGGTGAACGGTGAGACCCGTTACGCGGCGCTGACCGACATCCTGGGTGCAGAAGACGCGCTCGGCGACATGGACTTCAAGGTCGCCGGAACCAGCGAGTTCGTGACGGCCATCCAGCTCGACACGAAGCTCGACGGCATCCCCACGCAGGTGCTCGCCGGTGCGCTCACGCAGGCGCGCGATGCTCGCCTGACGATCCTCAACGTCCTGAACTCCGCGATCGACGCTCCTGACGAGATGGCGCCCACCGCGCCGCGCGTGATCAGCGTGCAGATCCCGGTCGACAAGATCGGCGAGCTGATCGGCCCGAAGGGCAAGACGATCAACTCGATCCAGGACGAGACCGGTGCGCAGATCTCCATCGAGGAGGACGGCACGGTCTACATCGGTGCGACCGACGGTCCCTCGGCCGAGGCGGCTCGTGCCCAGGTCAACGCGATCGCCAACCCCACCAACCCGGAGATCGGCGAGCAGTTCCTCGGCACCGTCGTGAAGATCGCCACCTTCGGCGCCTTCGTGTCGCTGCTGCCCGGCAAGGACGGACTGCTGCACGTCACCGAGGTGCGCAAGCTCGCCGGTGGTAAGCGCGTGGAGAACGTCGACGACGTCCTCTCGGTCGGCCAGAAGATCCTCGTCAAGATCACGAAGATCGACGACCGCGGCAAGCTGTCGCTCGAGCCCGTGCTCGACGACGCCGCAGCCGCAGAGGGCGCGCCTTCCGAGGCCGCGCCCGCTGAGGACGCAGCCGCCGAGTAAGCACGGCCCGTTCGATCCGGAGCCCGGGCTCGTCCGCACAGGACGAGCCCGGGCTCCGCTCGTCTTCTCCGTGATCAAACCGTTATCGGAAGTTTCCTCGCCGTTCCCGCGATTGGACGGGAGGTTCGCCGTTCTCGCTTACCCTCGAAGTACGCACCGGGGGGTGCATCAGATGGCAGTGACGCAGGTCGGAACGCACCGATCGACGCGGGGGTGAGAGAGTATGCGGTTGTTCAACGTAGGCGCAGGAGCGCCGGACGAGCGAGCCCAAGAGGCCACCGAACACCCGTCGGCTCCGATCCCGATCGTCGGCCCGGGGGTCGGCGAGACCATCCGCACGCAGCTCGGCGAAACCGGATTCGAGATGTTCCCGATGATGCTCGGCGCGGCCGAGTTCGGCTGGAACGTCGATCTGGAGACCAGCCACGCCATTCTCGACCGGTACGTGGAGTTCGGCGGCAACGCGATCCACACGGCTGACGGCTTCTCCGGCGGCCGCAGCGAGCACATCATCGGCCAGTGGCTGCGCTCGCGCGGTCAACGGGACCGCTCGGTGCTGAGCGTGCGCATCGGGGCGCATGCCGACAACCCCGGTCTCGGGTCCGTGAACCTCGTCCGCGCCGTCGAGGGGTCTCTGACACGGCTCGACGTCGACCGGATCGACGTTCTCTATCTCGACGCGACGCTCGATGCCACCACCAACCTCGAAGACACCCTCGCCACGGTCGAGTGGCTTCGTGAGGCCGGAAAGATCGGTGCCGTCGGAGCATTCCGGCTCGAGCCCGAGCGCCTCGTCGAGGCGCGCATCCTGGCTTCCGCAGGGTACCCGCGCATCGAGGTGATCGATGCGCCCTACAACCTGCTGCGTCGTCAGCCGTTCGAAGGCGACCTCCGTCTGGTGGCGGGCGCGCAGAACCTCGCCGTGACGCCCTCGCACGCGCTGGAGCACGGATTCCTCTCCGGTCGTCACCGCAGCAAAGCACTCACGTCCCAGGGTGTGCGCGGCGAGCAGCTGCGCGGTCACCTGAACCGACGTGGGATCAAGATCCTCCGCGCTCTCGACCAGGTCGCCGCCGAACTCGCCGTCCCGGTCGCGGCCGTCTCCATCGCCTGGCTCCTGGCTCAGCGAACCGTGGCTGCTCCCATCGTCAACACTTTCGCCACGGACCACGTCGACGAACTCATGCAGGGAGCCGGAGTCACATTGTCGCGTGCGCACGTCGCCGAGCTCACACGCGCGGGCAACTGAACCCCACTTCATCCGTGCCATAGGGTGGAAGAGAAGCCCGGCGGATGCTGGCGATGAAGCGAGCGAGTTGTGACGCATTACATTTATCTGGTCAGACACGGTGAACATCAGGATGCCGAGCACGGCCTCGCCGACGGCCCCCTCTCGCCGCGGGGTCAGCGACAGGCGGAGTTGATCGCCGACCGGCTGTCGGGGCTACCGCTCGATGCGGTCTGGCATTCGCCGCTGCTGCGGTCCGACGAGACGGCGCGGGCCATCGCCGGTCGTCTCCCGTCCGTCGTCCCCGAGCCGACCGCGCTGCTCTTCGATTGCGTGCCCACCGGCATGACGGAAGAGACGCCCGCCGCGTTCGAACCGTTCTTCGGGTCGGTCACGGCTGCGGAGATCGAGGCCGGTCGCGCGCAGATGTCCGACGCCGTGAACGAGTTCCTGGTGCGCAAGAACGGCGAAGTCCACGAGGTCCTCATCACTCACAACTTCGTCATCTCCTGGTTCGTCCGCGAAGTGCTCGGAGCCCCGGAGTGGCGATGGATGACACTCAACCAGGCGCACTGCGGGTTGACGATCATCGCGCAGAAGCAGGGGCGACCCTGGACGCTTCTGAATCACAACGACACCGGTCACCTTCCCGTGGAGCTTCGCACCGGCATCCCGGACCCGTTGCCTGTCTGACACTGCTCCGGCCCGCGCGCCCCCGCCTGCGCGGGGGTGGCGCTCCATAGACTGGACGCATGACAACGCAGGTCGCACTCGTCGGCGGAACCGGGAAGCTCGGAACGATCATCCACGCGGTGATCGAAGAGCTCGAGGGGTTCGAGGTGACGCGAGTGCTCACCTCGGCGAGTGACATCTCCGATCTCGACGGGGCCGACCTGGTCGTCGACGCGTCCACCCCGCAGGTGAGCGTCGACGTCGTCCGCGCCGCCGTGGAACGGGGGATCAACGTGCTCGTGGCCACATCCGGATGGTCGGCTGAGCGCATCGCGCTGGTGCGTCCGCTCGTCGAGGCGGCAGGAACGGGCGTCGTCTTCATCCCGAACTTCTCTCTCGGATCCGTCCTGGGCTCCGCGTTGGCTGCGGCGGCTGCACCGTTCTTCGGTTCGGCGGAGATCGTCGAGGCTCACCGAGAGACCAAGATCGATTCTCCGAGCGGAACCGCCGTCCGCACTGCCGAGCTGATCGCTGCGGCGCGCGCCGAGCAGGGCCCGGTCAGTGCGCCGCACGCCGACCAGCGTGCCCGAGGACAGCAGGTCGGCAGCGTCCCGATCCATTCACTTCGTCGCCCGGGTGTGGTGGCCAAGCAGGACGTCATCCTGTCCGGTCCCGGTGAATCACTCACCTTCACGCACGACACTGTGGAGCCGGCTCTCGCCTACGCCCCGGGCATCCGGATCGCCGTGCCCTTCGCCCTCAGCGCCACCGGCGTCGTGGTGGGCCTCGAGAACATGATCGACATCGGCATCCGCTCGTGATGTCGCGGATCGGCGTCGGCCTGATGGCGGCGGCGCTTCTCGCTTATCTGGCCGTCGCAGTCTGGCTCGCGGTGATGTTCCTGACTGTGGGCACGCCGGTGTCGATCGGGATGGGGGTCGCCCTGATCGTGCTGGCGCCCGTGGGGGCATGGGCCCTGATCCGAGAGATGCAGTTCGGTTTCGCCGCCGACCGGCTCGGGCGCCGACTCGAGAAGGAAGACGGGATGCCTCCCGTCGAGACCGAGCTCACTCCGAGCGGAAGAATCGCACGAGCGGATGCGGACCCTCTGATCGCACGCTATACCGCGGAGGCCGACGCCGATGCGGCCGATTGGCGGGCGCGCTACCGACTCGGGGTGGTGCAGGATGCTGCCGGGCGCCGCAAGGACGCCCGGGCGAGCATCCGCGAGGCGATTCGACGCGCTCGCGCTTGACGCACCCCTCAGGCGAGGGTCGCCTCGAGAGTGATGTCGATTCCCGCGAGCGCCTGGGAGACCGGGCAGCCGGTCTTCGCCTCCTCGGCGATCTCCTGGAACGCCTCCGGTGACAGGCCGGGCACGACTGCGTTGACGTTCAGGTGACTGCCCGTGATCCCCACACCGGGCTTGAACGTCACCGATGCGCTGGTGTTCACACGCTCGGGGGGTGTGCCTTTCTCGGCGAGGGCATGCGAGAGCGCCATGCTGAAGCATGATGCGTGCGCAGCGGCGATGAGTTCCTCGGGCGTGGTGGTGGTGTCGCTGCCTTCGCTGCGGGCCTTCCAGTTCAGCGGAAAGGTGCCGAGGTTCGACGAGGAGAGCGCGACTGTTCCCGACCCCTCCATGAGGGAACCTGTCCAGGTGCTGGCGGCTTCGCTGGTGACGGGCATGATTCCTCCGGTTCTCGTCGCGCGCGGATGCGGCGACGCGTCGTGGCCAGCCTAGCGAGCAGCCCTCAGCGAGGGAACGGCTCTCATGACGCGGATGCCGCGCGGCCGACGACGCCGGCGCGCTGCAGGAGGAGGTAGAGCCGGCAACCCAGGCAGAATGCGAAGGCGGCGTTGAGGAAAGCTGCGACAAACGCTGCTGCCGTCGCCACCGGAAGGGCCCAGGGGACGCCGAGCAGGTGGAGGACGAGCCCGGCGCCGACCACGAAGAGCCCGACCCCTTGGAAGAACCTCGGCGGCCGGGGGTCTTCGAGTTCGGTCGGGCCGGCGAGACGCGGCCGGACGAGTCGGCGGAACAGGATGCTCCAGGGCGCGGTCGTGGGAGAGACCACACCCCACAGGAACAGCAGAGCGATGATGACGGCGAGGAGGAAGCCCGGATCAAGCGCGCGCTGCAGGAGCGGTGCGGCCTGTATCGCCCAGGCGTCACGCCCGGCGATGACGGCGAAGTCGAACCCGGGAGCGAAGGCGACGTAGGTGTCGAAGAGGCGCGCGGTCGAGATGCCCACCAGAGCCAGGAACGTCGCCACCAGAAGCAGGAGAGCCGTCATGGCGGCGGCGAATCGTGGACCGCGGGGGTCGATGCCGGTGGACGTGGTCATGACTTCTCCAGTCTCGGCGTCAGAGCGCCGCGAGAGCTTCGGCGATGGCGTGGCGGTGCGGCACGCCGTGGAAGCGGGCGCGGACAGCGCCGGATGTGTCGACCACGAAGGTCGTGGGCGTCTGCAGCACCTTGTAACGGGTGGAGAGATCCGGCCGATGGGTCAGGTCGACCTCGACGTGCCGTACCCCCTCGTGGTCTGACGCGTACGTGCGGAGCATCCGTCGGACCTGTGGGCACCGTGCGCACATCTCGGTACTGAACTGCACGAGCGTCGCCGCGGTGCCGACGTCGGCAGAGCCGGCATCCGCGGGATCGAAGCGCAGGGTGCCGCCCGTGCGGTGACGCCCGTCTCGGCGGCGAACGAGCACGCCGACGATCGCGGCGAGCACGAGAAGCCCTGCCACGTATCCGAGGGCAAGCGCGGGCGACATAGGTCGAGGCTACGACCCCGCGCGGCTCACGGCGCCGATGTTTCCGTCGATGACGGCAGGGCGAGGGCGGCTCCGCATCCGCCCGACGCCGACACGGAAAAGGTATCGTGGCACCATGAGCGCAGCCGTCCCGACACCGTACGAAGACCTGCTCCGCGATGTTCTGGAGACAGGCACGCACAAGGACGATCGCACCGGGACCGGCACGACCAGTGTCTTCGGGCGGCAGATCAGGTTCGATCTCTCACAGGGTTTCCCTCTGATCACCACGAAACGCGTGCACTTCAAGTCCATCGCCTACGAACTGCTCTGGTTCCTGCGCGGAGACTCGAACGTCCGATGGTTGCAGGAGAACGGCGTCACCATCTGGGACGAGTGGGCGGATGCCACTGGCGACCTCGGGCCGGTCTACGGCGTGCAGTGGAGATCGTGGCCGACGCCGGACGGCGAGAGCATCGACCAGCTCTCCGACGTGATCGAGCAGATCCGCCGGTCCCCGGATTCTCGTCGTCTCATCGTCTCGGCCTGGAATCCGGCCGACATCCCCGACATGGCGCTCGCGCCGTGCCATGCGCTGTTCCAGTTCTACGTCGCTGACGGCAAGCTCTCGTGCCAGCTGTATCAGCGCAGCGCCGACATGTTCCTCGGGGTCCCGTTCAACATCGCCTCCTACGCGCTGCTGACCATGATGGTCGCGCAGCAGGTGGGTCTCGCCCCTGGCGACTTCGTCTGGACCGGCGGAGACTGCCATATCTACGACAATCACCTCGAACAGGTGCGTGAACAGCTCACCCGGGACGCGTTCGACTACCCGACGCTGCGCTTCGCGCGCACTCCGGAGTCGATCCTCGACTATCGCTACGAGGACTTCGTCGTGGATGATTACCAGCATCACGCGCCGATCCGCGCGGCGGTGGCGGTATGAGCCCGGCGTCTGGCGGACCGGTCATGGTGGGCCTCATCTGGGCTGAGGCGCACGGAGGGGTGATCGGCGCCCAGGGCGGGATGCCCTGGTACGTGCCGGAAGACCTCGCCCATTTCAAAGAGGTCACGCTCGGGGCCACGGTGGTCATGGGCCGTAAGACCTGGGATTCGTTGCCGGAGCGCTTCCGTCCGCTGGAGGGGCGCGAGAACATCGTCATCACGCGCCGTCAGGACTGGGAGGCCGAGGGTGCCCGGCGTGCAGCCAACGTGCAGGAGGCCGTACGTGGCCAGGACCGGGTCTGGTTCATCGGCGGAGCCGAGATCTTCCGCCAGGTCATCGGCGACGCCGACCGGCTCGAGGTGACCGAACTCGACCTCGGGGTCCAAGGTGACACCCACGCGCCCCCCAGAAGCGGTTGGCGCCTTGTCGACGAGGGGGAGTGGCAGACCTCGCGCACCGGCATCCGCTACCGCTTCCTCGGATACGAGCGCTGATGCCCACCGCACTCATCACCGGTGCGAGCGCCGGACTCGGAGCCGAATTCGCACGGCAACTGGCCAGGCGTCGAGCGGACCTGGTCCTGGTCGCGCGTTCGCGGGAGGCGCTGGAAGAGCTCGCTGCAGACCTCAGGAGCGAGTACGGCGCCGCTGTCGAGTTGATCGTCGCCGACCTCGCCGACGAGGCGGGAGTCGCCACCGTCGTGGAGCGGCTGCATGACACCGCCGACCCGGTCGACCTTCTCGTGAACAACGCGGGCTTCGGCCTGCCGCTGCAGTTCGCGGACAACGACATCGCCGACGAGGTTCGTCATCTTCGCGTGCATGTGGAAGCATCCATGCGTCTCATGCACGCCGCTCTCCAGACGATGCGCGGCCGAGGCGGACGCATCGTCAACGTCGCGTCCGTCGCAGGGTTCATCTCCCGCTCGACCTATTCGGCGTGCAAGTCCTGGCTGATCGGCTTCAGCCGGTGGGCGAACACCGAATATGCGCGGGACGGCGTCTCCGTGACCGCGCTGTGCCCCGGATTCACCCATACCTCGTTCCACGAGCGCATGGGGCTCGCCGTCGGACACGAGGGCGTGCCCGGCTTCCTCTGGTTGGATGCTCCGGACGTGGTCCGCACCGGGCTTCGCGATGCGGCGCGAGGAAAAGCTGTGTCCATCCCGTCGCTGCGATACAAAGCGCTGGTCGCGCTGACCGGCATCCTGCCGAGCGCCCTCACCTCCGGGATCGCGCGGCGTGGCCGCATCTGACCGGCCGGCGCGTCTGCGTACGCGTCATCCGAGGCGATACGCTGGGGGGCATGACGCACTCGGGTAACCCCTTCGGACAGGTTCTCGTCGCGCTGGTCACACCGATGACCGCCGACGGCGAAGTCGACTGGCCCGCCGTCGAGAAGCACATCGATGACGTCATCACCGCAGGCGCGGACGGCATCGTGGTGACGGGAACGACCGGCGAGACCTCCACGCTGACCGACCCCGAGAAGCTCAAGCTCGTCGAGGTCGGAAAGTCGGTCTCGTCCGGCCGCGCCAAAGTCATCACCGGTGGCGGGTCGAATGAGACCGCCCACGCGATCGAGTTGTACAAGGCGAGCGAGAAGGCCGGCGCCGACGGCATCATGATCGTGACGCCGTACTACAACAAGCCGACCCAGGCCGGCATCCTCACGCACTTCCGGTTGGTGGCCGACGCGACCGACCTCCCGGTGATCCTCTACGACATCCCCGGTCGCACCGGTGTGCCGATCCGGTACGAGACCATCCTGCGTCTTGCGAAGCACCCCAACATCCTCGCGGTGAAAGACGCCAAGGGCGACTTCTCCGAGGTGAGCCGCGTGCTCAACCAGACTGACCTGATGTACTTCTCCGGTGACGACGCCAACGTGCTGCCCCACCTCGCCATCGGCGCCACCGGGCTCATCGGGGTCACGGCGAACGTCGCCGCCGCACCGTATCGCACCATCGTCGACGCGGTGAACAACGGCGATCTCGCCACGGCCACGGCGGCGCACAAGCGTCTCGAGCCGCTGGTCCGGGCCGTCATGACGCACGTGCCGGGCACGGTCGCGGCCAAGTACATCCTGCACGGCCTGGGTCGCATCTCGAGCCCGCGCGTCCGACTTCCCCTGGTCGGTCCGGAGGAGTGGGAGGCCGCCTTGATCGAGGACGAGCTCGACCTCGTGAAGGACGTATCCGGTGCCGACTTCTCGAACTTCCGCCCGGACCGCAACGCGGCCGCCGGCGGTGCCCTGCCCAAGGTGCACGGCACGACGCGCTGAGCCGCGTTCCCATGAACAACCGGATGCGCACCGCGTCCGACAGAGGAGACACCATGTCCATCCCCATCACAGATCCCGCACCGCTCGACGAGGGCACACTGCGCGTCACGCCGCTCGGCGGACTCGGCGAGATCGGTCGCAACATGACCGTCTTCGAGTACGACGGCAAACTCCTGATCGTCGACTGCGGCGTCCTGTTCCCCGAAGAGCACCAGCCGGGCGTCGACCTCATCCTTCCTGACTTCGAGCCGATCCGTGACCGCCTCGACGACATCGTCGGCGTGGTGCTGACTCACGGTCATGAGGATCACATCGGAGCAGTGCCCTACCTGCTGCGTCTGAAGAACGACATCCCCCTGATCGGCTCCGGGCTGACTCTCGCTCTCATCGAGGCGAAGCTCAAGGAGCACCGCATCAAGGCGTTCACGTTGACGGTGACAGAGGGCCAGCAGGAGCGGGTCGGGCCTTTCGACCTGGAGTTCATCGCCGTCAACCACTCGATCCCCGACGCCCTCGCTGTCGCGATCCGCACGCCCGCGGGCATGGTGCTCGCGACCGGTGACTTCAAGATGGACCAGCTGCCGCTGGACGGCCGGATCACCGACCTGCGCGCGTTCGCCCGCCTTGGAGAGGAGGGCGTGGACCTGTTCCTCGTCGACTCCACCAACGCCGACGTCCCCGGGTTCACGCCGACCGAGCGATCGATCGGACCGGTTCTCGACCAGGTGATCGCCAAGGCGCCGCGCCGGGTCATCGTCGCGAGCTTCTCCAGCCATGTGCACCGCGTGCAGCAGGTCATCGACGCAGCGCACGAGAACGGACGCCGCGTGGCGTTCCTCGGCCGCAGCATGGTGCGCAACATGACCATCGCGGAGCAGCTGGGATATCTGAAGGTCCCCGCCGGCGTGTTGATCGACTACAAGAAGGCCCGCGACCTGCCCGACGATGAGATCGTCTACATGTCGACGGGCTCGCAGGGGGAGCCGATGGCCGTGCTGAGCCGCATGGCCAACCTCGACCACGCGATCGAGGTGAGTGAGGGCGACACGGTCATCCTCGCTTCCAGCCTCATCCCCGGTAACGAGAACGCGGTCTACCGCGTCATCGACGGCCTCACCAAGCTCGGGGCGAACGTCGTCCACAAGGCGAACGCGAAGGTGCACGTCTCCGGGCACGCGGCGGCCGGTGAGCTCATCTACTGCTACAACATCCTGAAACCCAAGAACGTGCTCCCGGTGCACGGCGAGTACCGCCACCTGATCGCCAACGCCAAGCTGGCTCAGGACACAGGGGTTCCCGCGGAGCGCACGATCATCGCCTCCAACGGCACCGTGATCGACCTCAAGGACGGCAACGCCCGCGTCGCGGGGCAGCTCGATCTGGGCTTCGTGTACGTCGACGGATCGTCTGTCGGTGCCATCACGGATGCCGACCTCAAGGACCGCCGGATCCTGGCGGAAGAGGGTTTCATCTCGGTGATCGTCGTGGTGGATGCCGCCACGGGTCGCATCATCTCCGGACCGGAGATCCACGCGCGCGGAGTCGCCGAAGACGACTCGGTCTTCGACGACGTCGCGCCGAAGATCGTGGCGGCGCTCAAGGAGGCTGCCGGCAATGGCGTTCGCGACACGCACTCGCTGTCGCAGGTGGTTCGTCGCACGATCGGTCGCTGGGTCAACCAGAAGCTCCGCCGTCGTCCGATGATCGTGCCGCTGGTCATCGAGGCATAACGCCCGCACCCTCCGGCGATCCGGTGCTGAACGGCACCGGATCGCCGGAAAGCCGCGTCATTGCGGGGCGATGTCGGTCGCTGGCCGTAACGTGAAGGCATGGCCAGGAGCACTACGAATACTGAGCGCGCGTCGACAAGCGCGCCGCCGCGCCCGAAGCGGCAGGCGACTCCCAAGGCCCAGCCCGCTCCGAAGAAGTACATCGACGAGCAGGACAAGCCTCCGGTCGCGGTTCGCGCCTGGGTGGGGCTGGCCCACGGTGTCGGCGGACTGTTCCGCGCGTTCGGACCCGAGACTCTCGAGAAAGACGACCGGCGCGACGGTTTCCCGTTCTTGTTGGTGCTTCTCGCGGCTCTCGGAGCGGTCAACGAGTGGTTCTTCATCGGCAACGAGGTCGCGGCGAACATCAGCGCTTACTCGGTGGGCCTGTTCGTGGGCCGCGTGGCTTTCATCATGCCGGTCCTGCTCCTGCTTCTCGCCGGCTGGCTGTTCCGTCATCCCTCGTCGGTGCACGACAACGGGCGCATCGGGATCGGCTTCGGCATGTTCGTCCTCGCGCTGGCGGGGATCTTCCACGTTGCCGGCCCGCGCCCCCATCCGAACCAGGGCATGCCGGCGCTCAGCGAGTCCGGTGGGCTGCTCGGTTGGCTGGTGGGCCAGCCCTTGACGTATCTCACCGATATTCCCGCCTACATCGTTCTGGCTCTCCTCGCGGCGCTCAGCGTCCTGATCCTCACGAAGACTCCGCCGAACCGCATCGGCGCTCGACTCGGCGACCTGTACGCCTGGATGTTCGATGCGGAGCGGCCGGAGAAGCCGACGAAGGATGCTGCGACGATCGACGAAGCCGACAAGGTCGACGATCCCGATGTTCTGCCCTGGTGGCGGCGCAACAAGACCGGCCGTGAGGAAGATCCCGACGAGGGAACCCTCGCGAGCGACGACATCACCGCGCTGCTGACGACCTCGGACCCGACCCCCGCCTACGACCAGGCCGTGGTCGTCGAAGACCCCTACGACGCGGCAACCGAGGTGCTGACCGATGTTCGCTCCGTGACGGACGCGCTGGCAGGACAGCAGGCCACGGCTCTCCTCGACGACGAGTCCGACACCGGTGAGATCCCGGAGCTTCCCGGACTCGACGGCTTCGGTACCGAAGGACCGGGGGAGCGCGGTCCGCAGGCGCCGGTGGCACCGTACATCCTTCCCTCGCCCGGGCTCTTGGTCGAAGGGCCGCCCCCGGTCGTGCGATCCGAAGCGACGGACAAGGTGATCGAGCAGATCACGAGTGTCCTCTCTCAGTTCAAGGTCGACGCCAAGGTGACGGGCTTCTCGCGCGGGCCGACGGTGACCCAGTACGAGGTCGAGGTCGGTCACGGCGTCAAGGTCGAGAAGATCCTGCAGCTGAGCAACAACTTCGCCTACGCCGTCGCCTCCAACGACGTCCGCATCCTCTCGCCGATCCCCGGGAAGAGCGCGATCGGCATCGAGATCCCGAACGCCGACAAGGAGATGGTGGCGCTCGGCGACGTGCTGCGTTCTCCGGCAGCGCAGAAGAGCACGCATCCGATGACGATCGGTGTCGGCAAGGACGTCGGCGGAAACATCGTGATCGCCAATCTGGCGAAGATGCCGCATCTTCTCGTCGCGGGTTCCACCGGCTCCGGTAAGTCCAGCTTCGTGAACTCGATGATCACGAGTCTGCTGATGCGAGCCCGACCGGCCGACGTGCGGATGGTGCTCATCGACCCGAAGCGCGTGGAACTCACCAGCTATGCCGGCGTACCGCACCTGATCACTCCGATCATCACGAATCCCAAGAAGGCCGCAGAGGCGCTGCAGTGGGTCGTGAAAGAGATGGACATGCGCTACGACGACCTCGCGTCGTTCGGCTACCGCCACATCGACGACTTCAACCGTGCGGTGCGCGCCGGCGAGATCGTGCTCCCGCCGGGCAGCGAACGGGTCCTCAAGCCGTACCCGTACCTTCTGGTCGTCGTCGACGAGCTCGCCGACCTCATGATGGTGGCCCCGCGAGACGTCGAAGATTCCATCGTCCGCATCACGCAGCTCGCCCGAGCATCCGGCATCCATCTGGTCCTCGCCACGCAGCGGCCGAGCGTCGATGTCGTCACCGGCCTGATCAAAGCGAACGTGCCCTCTCGCCTCGCCTTCGCAGTCACCAGCGTCACCGACAGCCGCGTCATCCTCGACAGCCCCGGCGCCGACAAGCTCATCGGGCAGGGCGATGCGCTGTTCTCTCCGATGGGATCATCGAAGCCGTTCCGACTGCAGGGCGCCTGGGTCGATGAGAAGGAGATCGACGCCGTCGTCAAGCACGTCACCCGGCAGGCCAGGCCCGATTACCGACCGGATGTGCAGGAGGCGCTGGAGCCGACGAAGAAGAAGGAAGTCGATGAAGACATCGGCGACGACCTCGAGCTTCTGCTCGCGGCCGCCGAACTCATCGTCTCGTCCCAGTTCGGCTCGACATCGATGCTCCAGCGCAAGCTGCGGGTCGGATTCGCCAAAGCAGGGCGATTGATGGATCTGTTGGAATCGCGCGAGATCGTCGGACCGTCCGAAGGGTCGAAGGCCCGAGATGTCCTCGCGACCGCTGAACAGCTCCCTCAGGTCCTGGCGAAGCTCCGAGGCGAAGATGTGCCGGCGGCCCCGGCGGCCGCAGCGGCCCCTGCGGCACCGGCTCACTCCGCGACGATGGGTGCCGCCCATGATCCGGTCGAGGCGCAGTTCAGCGGGCTCCCCGAGGTGGAGGCGGAGGGCGACGATGATGCCTGGGGCCTGACGGGGCGCGACTGATGATGGCCATTCCGCGGCAGCTTCCCAACGCGCTCACGGTCGCGCGTATCCCGCTCGCCGTCATCTTCTTCGTGGTGCTTCTCCTCGGCGGTACATACGGTCTCACTGAGCTGGCGTCGCGGTGGACCGCCGCGATCCTCTTCATCGTGGGGATATCCACGGACTGGGTCGATGGCTATCTGGCGCGCAAGTACGACATCGTCAGTGACTTCGGCAAGCTGTGGGATCCGATCGCCGACAAGTTGCTCACGGGAGCGGGTTTCATCGGACTCGCCATCCTCGCCGAGGTGGACTGGTGGATCGTCATCGTCATCCTCATCCGCGAGTGGGGCATCACGGTGCACCGATTGGTGGTCGCCCGCGAACATGTCGTCGCCGCCGCCTGGATGGGCAAGGTGAAGACGGCCGTGCAGGGCGTAGCACTCGCATGGGCGCTTCTCCCGCTGCACGTTTTCATCGGCCTCGGGCCGTGGACTCTCATCACCTTCGTGTTGATGATCGTCGTGCTTGTGCTCACGGTCGCGAGCGGCATCGACTACATCGTCGCGCAGGTCCGGGGCTCTCGGCGCTCGGCGTGAGCGACTCGTCCGCGGCAGCGGTGCTGTCGGCACTGCGGCAGCGAGGTTGGCGGCTCGGTGTCGCGGAGTCGTTGACCGGTGGTGCCGTCTGCGCGGAGATCGTGTCGGTGCCGGGAGCATCGGCTGTTCTGCTGGGCGGTGTCGTGGCCTACGCGACGCCCGTCAAGCACCTGCTGCTCGGCGTGGACGCTGATCTCCTGGAGCGGCACGGACCGGTGCACTCTTCGGTGGCGCTGCAGATGGCCGAGGGAGTTCGGCACGCGGTCGCTGTCGACGGAACATCAGCGGAGGTCGGCATCTCCACCACAGGTGTCGCGGGTCCGGGCGCGACCGACGGTCACCCCGTCGGCACCGTTCACGTCGGCATCGTGACGCCGGGTGGCGCGCGAACGGAGGCGTTCCACTTCACGGGAGACCGCAGCGAGATCCGGCAGCAGTCCGTGCGCGGCGTGCTTGACGTGCTGCTCCGAGTGCTTGAGGAATAGTCACGTGTCCGTCGCGGTTGTCTTCACTGTGCTCACATTCAAACCACAGAGTGCCGGGGTAGATTCTGTGCATGCCAGGAGGGCTAGACTGGTTCCCTCGATGGGGGAGACCCCAGGGGAACGATTGGGGAGGAGGTTCCGATGATTCTTGTAAGACAGGAAATCGGCGATGTGCTGAGGGACTTCCGCCTGCGTAAGGGGCGCACGCTCCGACAGGTCGCCAGCAAGGCCTCCGTGGCACTCGGCTACCTCAGTGAGGTGGAGCGAGGTCAGAAGGAAGCCTCGAGCGAGATCCTCGCTTCGGTCGCTGACGCACTCGATGTCCCCATCTCCACGATCATGCGCGAAGTCGGCGATCGTATCTCCGTGCTCGAAGGCATTCAGGTCTTCCCGGATGTCGTTCCCGACGACTTGGTCGCGTCGATCGAGCCTGAACTCTCGCTGCACTGACGTTCGAACAGTTCGGTACAGAGCATGCGTCGTAGCGAATTTCTACGCGCCGTCGACACGGAGTTCCAGGCTCGTGCCACGTCGCTGATCAATGATCTCGTTCTCGGCGGCCTGGGCGGTCGAACTGCGGCGGAGGCCCTCACAGACGGCACTCCACCGCGCGAGATCTGGCTGGCGCTGTGCGTCGAGATGGACGTGCCCGACAATCGGCGTCATGGCGTAGGCCGACAGGAGCCAAAGCGTCGCTCGGGTGTGGCCTGACGCCTTCGAGCGATTTCGCAGTCCGACTCGCCGATGATGGCGTGTCGTCGAAGATCTGTTCGAAACGGGCGTAGTCTGCTGCACAAGCGGTTCACGTGACGTGTTCTCCACGGTTGAAGGTTTCGCCCACCCAATGTCGGTGGTTCCTTCTACGGTGAATAACAGGCCACAGAGCCACACGCCTTGTCGGAGAGTTGCCCCCAATCGGGAGCGCCGCGGCAGCCTACAGGCGGCACCACGCGAGCATAAGGAGCAGACCATGCCATCACCCGCCGACCGCGAGAAGTCCCTCGAAACCGCCCTCGCCCAGATCGACCGTCAGTTCGGCAAGGGCTCCGTCATGCGGCTGGGCAGCGACGAGCGCGCGCCCGTGGCAGTGATCCCCACCGGCTCCATCGCCCTCGACGTCGCTCTCGGGGTCGGAGGCCTGCCGCGAGGCCGCATCGTTGAGATCTACGGACCTGAGTCGTCCGGTAAGACCACGCTCACGCTGCACGCCATCGCGAACGCGCAGCGTGCCGGCGGTATCGCCGCCTTCATCGATGCGGAGCACGCGCTCGACCCCGACTATGCGGCGAAGCTCGGCGTCGACATCGATGCTCTTCTCGTCTCTCAGCCCGACACCGGTGAACAGGCCCTCGAAATCGCCGACATGCTCGTTCGATCCGGGGCCATCGACCTCATCGTCATCGACTCCGTGGCGGCCCTCGTTCCCCGTGCCGAAATCGAAGGCGAGATGGGCGACTCCCATGTGGGCCTCCAGGCGCGGCTCATGTCGCAGGCCCTGCGAAAGCTGACGGGTGGTCTGAATCAGACCAACACCACGATGATCTTCATCAACCAGCTTCGCGAGAAGATCGGCGTCTTCTTCGGATCGCCCGAGACCACCGCCGGAGGTAAGGCCCTGAAGTTCTACGCATCGGTCCGAATGGACATTCGTCGTATCGAGACGTTGAAAGACGGCACGGACGCGGTCGGAAACCGCACCAGGGTCAAGGTCGTGAAGAACAAGATGGCGCCGCCGTTCAAGCAGGCCGAGTTCGACATCCTCTACGGAATCGGCATTTCGCGTGAAGGCAGCCTCATCGACTTCGGCGTCGAGCACGCCATCGTGAAGAAGTCGGGATCCTGGTACACCTACGACGGAGACCAGCTGGGGCAGGGCAAGGAGAACGCTCGCAACTTCCTGATCAACAATCCCGATATCGCACTTGCGATCGAGACTCAGATCAAGCAGAAGCTCGGCATCGGCGGGCAGGCGGCAGCACCTGCGGCCACTGATGAGCTCGCCGAGCGCCGACCGGCCTGATGAACGACGCGAATGGGGGCGGTTCTGAGCGGATCGCCCCCATCATTCCCCTCTTCGGCTCGAGGACGACGGCCTCTCCTGGGGCGCACGCAGCGAAACCATCGGTCTCTGACGACGCGATCAATCCTGAGGGCGACGGTGCCGCAGCAGATGCCGGCACTCCCAGTGAACGGCATCCCGCACGCGGAGCAGCCGCGCGAATGGCGGCGTCGCAGCAGCCTGAGCCGGAGCGTTCCGCGCCGCGGCTGCGAGCACTGAGCGACCCGCACGAGACGTCAGCCGGATCCGACGATGTTCGATCTCCCGAGCAAGTCCGTGCGACGGCAGAAGAGTCCTTGCTCCGCAAGCTCCGATCGAAGTCGCTCTCGATCGCCGAGGCGCGCCTGGTCCTCCGGGGGCACGACCTCGACGCCGCACAGATCGACGACGTCATCGACGACTTCCTCCGGCGCCGGTACCTCGACGACGCGATCCTCGCCAGCGCGCTGGTGACCTCGGGCGTCGAGCGAAAGGGGCAAGGGAGGGTCGCGCTCTCGCGGTCGCTGTCCCAGCGGGGAATCCCTCGCGATGTCATCGACGCGGCGCTCGACGAATTGCCTGACGACGATGCAGAGCGTGCACTCGACTTCGCGCGGACCAAGGCGCGATCGATGGGCAGACTCGACAACGACACGGCCTTGCGGCGCCTCGTCGGTCAGCTGGCTCGACGGGGCTACAACGGTGGGGTCGCGATGAACGCGGCCAAAACGGCGCTTCGTGAGATCGGATCCGGCGGATCACCCTCCGGAGTTCGGTTCGTCGATTCTGACTGAGCCACTCGGCGTCCGCATCCGCAAGCGCTCGTAGAATGGGGTGATCATGACTATCCCGCGCAGTGAACCGACGATCATCAGTGCGTCCTCGGCGGCAATCGACATCGACGGCCGACAGCGATCCTACGAAGTGCGAACCTTCGGGTGCCAGATGAACGTTCACGACTCTGAGCGTCTGTCCGGCTCGCTCGAAAGCGCCGGCTACATCCGTGCTTCCGCGGGTGACGAAGCCGATGTCGTGATCATCAACACGTGCGCGGTACGCGACAATGCGGCGGGCAAGCTCTACGGCACGCTCGGGCACCTCGCGTCGGTGAAACGCCGCAAAGAGGGTATGCAGATCGCCGTCGGTGGCTGCCTCGCGCAGATGGACAAGCAGGCGGTGCTCGACAAAGCGCCGTGGGTCGATGTGGTCTTCGGGACGCACAACATGGGTTCACTCCCCGGACTTCTCGAGCGGGCGCGCCACAACGGCGACGCCGAACTGGAGATCCTCGAGTCGCTCGAGGTCTTCCCCTCGACGCTGCCGACCAAGCGCGACTCCGCGCACAGCGGGTGGGTGTCGATCTCGGTGGGGTGCAACAACACCTGCACTTTCTGCATCGTGCCGAGCCTGCGGGGCAAGGAGAAGGATCGTCGCCCCGGTGACATCCTGAACGAGCTCCGACTGCTGGTCGACGACGGTGCGATCGAGGTCACCCTGCTCGGGCAGAATGTGAACTCCTACGGTGTCGAGTTCGGAGACCGTCATGCATTCGGGAAGCTGCTCCGCGCTGCGGGCGAGATCGACGGTCTGGAGCGCATCCGTTTCACCAGCCCGCACCCCGCGGCGTTCACCGACGACGTGATCGACGCCATGGCGGAGACCCCGAGCGTGATGCCGCAGCTGCACATGCCGCTCCAGTCCGGAAGCGATCGCATCCTCAAAGCGATGCGGCGCTCCTACCGGAGCGAGCGATTCCTCGGCATCCTCGACCGAGTGCGCGAGCGAATGCCGCACGCCGCGATCACCACCGACATCATCGTGGGCTTCCCCGGTGAGACCGAGGAAGACTTCGAAGACACCATGCGCGTGGTCGAAGAGGCGCGCTTCGCCGGAGCATTCACGTTCCAGTACTCGATCCGCGAAGGCACGCCCGCCGCGACCATGGAAGACCAGGTGCCGAAAGAGATCGTTCAGGCGCGTTACAACCGCCTGATCGCTCTGCAGGAGCGCATCTCGCTGGAGGAGAACCAGAAGCAGATCGGCCGCGAGGTCGAGGTGCTCGTGTCGACGGCAGAGGGCAAGAAGGATGCAGCCACACATCGCCTCACCGGGCGAGCGGAAGACAACAGACTGGTGCACTTCGAAGTCACGGCGGGCTCTGAACTCCCGCGCCCCGGCGATGTCGTCACCGTGACCGTCACGCACGCGGCGCCGTTCCATCTGCTCGCCGACGATCCCACCGGGGCTCCGCTGCGCATTCGACGCACCCGAGGTGGAGATGCGTGGGACCGCAGCCAAGCCGAGTCGTGTGCGGTGCCTGCGCCGAGTAGTGACGGCGGTCCGAGGGCCGTATCTCTCGGCCTCCCGACGTTGCGCGTCGGAGTGTGACCGAAGGACCGCGCCTCTGGGCGATCGTCGGCGCGACGGGCACGGGAAAGAGCGATCTCGCTCTGAATCTGGCCGAGATTCTGCGTGAGCGCGGCAACCCCGCGGAGATCGTGAATGCCGATGCCATGCAGCTCTACCGCGGCATGGACACCGGGACGGCGAAGGTCCCCCCTGCGGAACGTCGCGGAATTCCCCATCATCTCTTCGACGTCCGCGAGGTCGACCAGGAAGCCGCGGTCGCCTGGTACCAGCCGCTGGCCCGCGCGGCCATCGCCGGGATCCACGAGCGAGGCGGCGACGCCATCCTGGTGGGTGGGTCAGGTCTCTACGTGTCGAGTGTCGTGTACGAGTTCCATTTTCCTCCGCGCGATCCTGCCGTCCGTGAGCGCCTCGAAAGCGAACTCGCCGCTGACGGGCTTGCGGCGCTGCTTGCGCGGCTTCGAGTGCTCGACCCCGCCACGGCGGCCCGCGTTGACCCGCACAATGACCGCCGCGTCATCCGCGCTCTGGAGGTGCTCGAACAGGGCGGTGTCACGCATGGCGCGGTCCTTCCCGAGCGGCCCGAGCTGTGGCATCGGCCGACCAGGGTGATCGGTCTGAGCATTGATCGTCCGGCTCTCGTGGAGCGGCTCGATGCCAGGGTCCAGCAGATGTGGGGCGACGGGCTCGTCGACGAGGCGCTCGCGTTGCGGGAACGGGGACTCGAGCGCGGCACCACCGCACAGCGGGCCATCGGGTACTCCCAAGCGTTGAAGCAGGTCGACGGCGAATTGACGCAGGAGCAGGCGATCGCCGAGACCCAGGCTCTGACGCGACGGTACGCGCGACGCCAGGTATCGTGGTTCAAGCGATACGCAGAGATCGAGTGGAAGCCGGCGCCGGTCGCCGCCGAACGGCTCGTCGAAAACTGAGTCGACCGATGTCGGTGGCCGGTGAGACGCTGAATCGATGACGACTCACTTCTACACCGCCTCCAGCCTCGACGGGTTCATCGCCACCGAGGAGCACTCCCTCGACTGGCTGCTGAAGCAGGACATCGATCCTGACGGGCCGATGGCCTACCAGGTGTTCGAGAAGACAATCGGTGCCCTCGCCATGGGCGCTTCGACATTCGAATGGGTCATGCGTCACGAAGAGGGGCGGTGGGGATATACGCAACCCACGTGGGTGTTCACCCATCGCGATCTCGACGTCCCGGACGGCGCCGACATCCGTCTGACGCAGCTCGACGTGCACACCGTTCATGGAGAGATGCTCGAGGCTGCAGGCGACAGCGACCTCTGGGTGGTCGGGGGCGGCGACCTCGCCGGTCAGTTCGCCGACGCCGGTCTGCTCGACGAGGTGTGGGTGCAGTACGCGCCGGTCACGTTGGGATCCGGCGCCCCCTTGCTCCCACGCAGCCTCGACCTCGAACTGATCGAGGTCGCGAGAAACAGGAGCTTCATGTGCGGCCGCTATCGCGTGATCAGCGGCAGATCGTGAGTGCGCTGACGGCTGACCGGGTCAGCGTACGGAATCCCTAGACTGGGCTCATGGTCGCATTCACCAAGGGACACGGCACCGGCAACGACTTCGTCATCATCGCTGACCCCGAGGGAGACCTCGATCTCACGGTCGAGCAGGTCGCGGTGCTCTGCGACCGCAACTTCGGCATCGGAGCAGACGGCATCCTGCGCGTCGTTCGATCCTCCGCGATCCCCGATGGGGCGGCGGCGCTTGAAGAAGAACCCGACGCCGAGTGGTTCATGGATTATCGCAACGCCGACGGCTCGACGGCAGAGATGTGCGGAAACGGCATCCGTGTGTTCGCTCATTTCCTCGTCCGCGCCGGGCTTGCGACCATTGAGCCCGGCTCGACTCTGCCGATCGGAACCCGGGCGGGCGTTCGCGATGTCACGCGAAGTGCCACCGGTTATCAGGTCGACCTCGGTCGTTGGACGTTGTCGGGAGACGACCCGCTCGTGCGCGTCGATGGCCTGCCGGTCACCCGTCCTGGCCTCGGCATCGACGTCGGCAACCCGCACGTCGTCGTCGCTCTCGCCTCTGAAGCAGAACTCGCCGCTGCCGAGCTGCACCGTGCCCCTGACCTCGACCCGATCCTCCCGGCCGGAGCGAACGTCGAGTTCGTGGTGCCCGGCGAACCGCTCGTGCGTGACGGAGTGGGCCACGTGCGGATGCGGGTGTTCGAGCGGGGTGTGGGCGAGACCCTCAGCTGCGGGACTGGCGTCGCCGCGACGGCTCTTGCCGTGCGCTATTGGGCGGGCGATCAGGCACCGAACAACTGGCAGGTGGAGGTCCCGGGTGGCACTCTCGGCGTGCGGATGTTCCCGGCGGAAGACGGCGAGCACGTCGCACTTTCGGGTCCCGCGCAGCTGGTCTTCCAGGGCGAAATCGATCTGATCTGACGGGCATCGCGATCTCGCGTCGACGCCGGCTGAACCAGCCTCGCCCTGAAGCCGAACCAGCCTCGCCCTGAATCAGCTGACGGTGATCGGCTCGGTCGGCGGAGTGCCGTGCTTGCGCACCTTCAGGATGCGATATCCCTTGCCGGTTGCCGTGCGGAAGACGCTGTACCCCGGGTGGAAGGTCGCGGAAAGCCAGCGCTGCAGCGAATCCGCCCCGAGGTTGCGCTGAACGACCAGCCAGGCATCGCTGCGGTCATCCAGTCGCGGGATCCATCGCTCCAGGAGCCCGTGCAGTTCATCCTTGCCCACGCGAATCGGGGGGTTGGAGCGGATCGTGCGGAATGTGATGTCTGCGGGAACATCGTCGGGCAGAGAGGCGTTGACATTGGTAAGACCGAGTGCGGCGGCATTCCGACGCACAAGGTCCAAAGCACGCTCATTCACGTCGACGGCCCACACCGTAGCGTGCGGAGCAGCAAGCGCCATCGAGAGGCTGATGGGCCCCCAACCGCTGCCGAGGTCGAGAAGATCGCCTCCCGGGGGCACCGGGGGCATGTTGGCGAAGAGAACTGCAGTGCCGGCATCCAACCGATCCGGGCTGAAGACGCCACCTGCGGTAGTGACATCCAGGTCTCGGCCTGCGAGCGTCACGCGGATCGTTCGAAGGTTCTCGGGGCTTGCCGGAGCCGCAGTGAAATAGTGGTCGGACCCCATACGGTGAGCGTACCGGACAGCGCGGGCTAAGGTTAAGGCTCGCAACGAAACCCAGAGATCAGGAACGGATGACGGATACCACTTCACCCTCCACCGACGACGGCGCGGTCGACCGCGTGCTCGCCAACGCCGACCAGCGCTCCGAGGTGCGCGTCTTCGGCGGGGCGCAGGCGCTGCAGGACGAGGCGACGGCAGCGCACGGCGCTTCAGACGGCAATCAGTGGGATCTCGAAGACCGCCACGCGCTTCGTCGCGTCGGCGGACTCTCCACGGAGCTCGAAGATGTCACCGAGGTCGAGTACCGACAGCTGCGGCTCGAGAACGTGGTGCTCGTGGGTGTCTACCCGCAGGGCGCGCAAGAGGATGCCGAGAACTCCCTCCGTGAGCTCGCTGCGCTGGCCGAGACCGCTGGGGCCGTCGTGCTCGATGCCGTGCTGCAGCGTCGTCCGCATCCCGACGCTGCCACCTACATCGGCCGAGGCAAGGCGCAGGAACTGAAGGACATCGTCGCGGCCGTCGGTGCCGACACCGTCATCGCCGACACGGAACTCGCGCCGAGCCAGCGACGCGCGCTGGAAGACGTCGTCAAGGTCAAGGTCATCGATCGTACGACCGTCATTCTGGACATCTTCAGCCAGCACGCGAAGAGCCGTGAGGGCAAAGCCCAGGTCGAGCTGGCCCAGTTGGAGTACCTGCTTCCGCGCCTGCGCGGTTGGGGTGACTCGATGAGCCGTCAGGCCGGTGGGCAGGTCGGCGCTGGTGGCGCCGGTATGGGTTCGCGTGGTCCGGGTGAAACGAAGATCGAGCTCGACCGCCGCCGTATCCGCACGAAGATGGCGTTGCTGCGCAGGCAGATCCGCGACTTCGGTCCGGCGCGCGAGGCCAAGCGCGCGGAGCGCAAGCGCAACACGATCCCCTCTGTGGCGATCGCCGGGTACACCAACGCCGGGAAGTCCAGCCTCCTCAACGCACTCACGAGCGCGGGCGTGTTGGTGGAGAACGCTCTGTTCGCCACGCTCGACGCGACGGTCCGCCGATCGGAGACCGAAGACGGCCGCGTCTACACGATCACCGACACGGTCGGCTTCGTGAGGAACCTGCCGCCGCAGCTCGTCGAGGCGTTCCGCTCGACGCTTGAAGAAGTAGGTCAGGCAGACGTCGTTCTGCACGTGGTCGACGGATCGCACCCTGATCCGGCCGGACAACTGCAGACGGTGCGCGATGTGATGGGTGACGTCGGGGTGAGAGATCTCCCGGAGATCGTCGTCTTCAACAAGGCAGACCTCATCGATGACGACGAGCGTCTCGTGCTGCGTGGCCTGCAGCCGCACGCGCACTTCGTGTCATCGCGGTCGGGCGAGGGCATCGCCGAGCTTCGCGCCGCCATCGAGGATGCACTCCCCAAGCCCGCGGTCGAGGTTCACGCCGTTGTTCCGTACGAGCGGGGCGACCTGATCGCCGCGATTCACGAGACAGGGATGCTCCTCTCCGTGGAGCACCGCGAAGAAGGCACGGCGGTGCACGCCAGAGTCTCGGAGCGCCTGGCCGCGGAGCTCACGGCGTTCACGCACGACGCCTGAGCGATTCAGCGGGCGAGGAATCGCGCCTCGACGGTGGCCGAGATGACGATGTCGTCCGGCTCGTACTCCATCGCCGGTGCGGAATCTGCGGCGAAGGCGACACCGCGCGCCTTCACCATCGGGGAGCCCGGAGCCGTTCTGCCATCGGAGATCAGCCCGACATCGGCGATCTCGAGGGGAAGGACCTCGTGCCGTCCGAGTGCGCGAGCATAGGTGTCGGCACGCGTCACAGCCACTCCGACGGCCTGTGCCGCGACCTCCTGCTCGACACGAACCCTGGTCTCCGGCGTCAGATGCCAGTTCACGCTGCCGACTTCGATGCCGTCCCAGGCGGAGATGTCCGACACCCAGGTCGAGAGTTCGGATGCTTCGGCGAAGGTCGCGGTGAAGTCGACGCTGGCATAGTGCACCGGCGCGAGGCGCTTGCCTTCGCTGTTCCACGGGCGCTCCGCGCGAACGGCCAGTCGTTTGCTCGTCCAGTCGACGATCGTTCCTGCATCCGCTCGGTCGGAGATGCTCCTGCGCACGGGGTCGGCGAGACGCAGCGCCTGGTCGACGACCGCAGAGCGCTCAGGACCCTCCGCGCGAACACCGACCCGGATGCTGGCCCGCTCGGGTGCGACCCGCGCCTCGTGCTCACCGCGGACAGTGACCGTGACTTCGCTCATACGGTGACTCTACGCCAGCGATGCGCGCGGACGCGGAATGGCGAAGGCGCTCTCGACGTTGTAGTCTGTGATGCTCAGGTGTTCGTCATCTGAGATGAAAATTCCACAGTGCGACAGCGGCTCCTTCGAGAGAAGGTCCACGGGGCTGATCGGTTTCGACAGCGCCTGTGAATCCACGAGAAGCGGGCCGAGGATGCAGAGTTATCTCGTAAACGCTCTCTGCAAAAAAATAGTTGCCGAAACCAAGCGCAACGACTTCGCCCTCGCTGCATAAGCGAGCCCGATAGTCCGTCAGGCCGTGTGTGATTCCGGCACGGATCCTGGCGTCATTTAGGAATCTTGCTGTGTGATGGCGTCTGGACGTCACACGGGACTCTTCCCAGGCTGGGCTCGTCGACTTAGGTGTCTGTGACAAAGGTCGGAGCCGAGTAGAACGTCTGCACAGACTGCGCCCGGAGAAGGCGTGGAGACTCAGCGTTGGACGGGGGTTCGATTCCCCCCAGCTCCACCAGGTCGCTGTCGCAAGAAAGAGGCCCGCCTCCCCAGTGTTCACTGGGAGGCGGGCCTTTTTGCGTCTGCTCACTCCGTCAGGCGCATACCGAGGACGATCGGTCCGCCGTATCGTCCCCTCGCCGAAGGCGAGCACGCTGCCCGCGCTCTTCCCTGGGGTCGCGTGACAGGGCATTCTGGAGGCGACCAGAAAGAGGTGGACATGACCGCACTGACCATCGGGGCGACGATCGAGGACGCGGACACACCTGCTCGACTGGATGCGCGTCGCTTCAACCGGCATACGTTCTGGTGCGGTCAGAGCGGGAGCGGCAAGACCTACGCGCTCGGTGTCGTGCTCGAGCAGCTGCTGCTGCACACTGAACTTCCGCTGCTCATCCTCGACCCGAACGCGGATTTCGTCCGACTCGGAGAGGTGCGTCCCACTACTGCGGAGCCCGACGCGACTCGTTTGGCGGACCTCGACGTGCGCGTGTTCCGTTCCGGGCGCGCTGACGGTGAGCGGCTGCGCGTGAGATATGTCGACCTCTCACCGGCGGCCAAGGCGGCGGTGCTGCAGATCGACCCGGTCGCGGATGCCGAGGAGTACAACGCGCTGCTCCACACCGACGTGTCGACAGAGGAGTTCGACGCGGCTGAGATGGTCCGCGGTCTGCGTGCGACCGGCGATCCGGCGAAAGCACGTCTTGCCAACCGCATGGAGAACCTGCAGGTCCTCGAGTGGGAACTATGGTCGCGCGGTAAAGCATCGGTCGTCGACACGATCGATGCGAGGCCGCGCGCCACCGTTCTCGACCTGGGCGGGTTCGATCACCCGGTGGAGCCGAAAGTGGCGGCCCTCGCCGTCCTGGAGCATCTGTGGATGCGGCGTGAGGAACGTCGCCCGGTATTGATCGTCATCGACGAGGCCCACAACCTGTGTTCGCCGCAGCCGGCCACGGCGGTGGAGCGGGAACTGACGGCCCGGCTCATCCAGATCGCCGCTGAAGGCCGGAAGTTCGGTCTCTGGCTTTTCCTCTCGACGCAGCGACCGACCAAGATTCACCCGAACGTGCTCTCCCAGTGCGACAACCTCGGGTTGATGCGGGTGAACGCCCCGAGGGACCTGGCGGAGCTTGCGGACGTCTTCGGTTTCGCCTCGGATGAGGCGATCCGGCGGGCACAGTCCTTCCATCAGGGGCAGGCGCTGTTCGCCGGGGGCTTCATCGCCGAGTCCACCTTCGTGCAGATGGGGGAGCGGTTGACCTATGAGGCCGGCGGCGACGTCCGCGTGCCGTTGCGCGAGTAAGCCGCGGGTCACCGCACCCGGAGGTCGCGCACCCATTCGTTCATGACGAGGGGGCGCCCGCGGAATGCTTCGGTGAAAGAACCCTCGAGGCGGAAACCTGCCCGGCGGCACACAGCGTTCGATGCACCGTTGTCGACCTCGGGGAAGGCGACCATCGTGTCCGGGCCGTCAGCGTGAAGGAGCTCCTCGTCGATCAGGAGCCCAAGAGCCTGAGCGGCGACACCTCGGCCCTGCGCCTCCGGGAGGACGAACCAGCCGGTCTCGAGGGCATCGCGGTCACGCCAGCGCACTTTCCACGAGCCGATCGAGCCGACAGAACGCCCGTCTGCGACGATCGCGAACATCTTGGCGTCGCCTGCTGACACGAGCCGCAGGTAGCGTGCGTGCCGTTCGGCGATCTGCTCCTCGGTCTCCGGACCGTTCAGATGTGCGGTCATCTCGGGGGTGTTGGCCCGATGAAGGAGAGAGAGATCGTCATCCTGCCAGAGGCGGAGAGCAAGGGATTCCATCGGGTCAGCCTGGCAGGTACCACCGACATCCGAAAACGGGGCGCTCAGCTGCCCCAGTCGATGAGGATCAGGCTCTGCTTGGTATCGGCCAACTTCACCCAGCCGTCGTTGAAGAGGTAGGTCATCCCGTAGCCCTCGTCGTCGGTCCCCATCGCATATTGCGGGTCTTCCGTGAAGTAGACCCCTTCGGGGGATTCCTCGCGGCGCCAACCGCCGGCGGCCAGGGCCTCCTGTGCTTTCTCGGCCTGCTCGGCGGTGATCTCCGCCCACCCGTAGAGCTGGCCGTGATCGGATCCGACCGAGTAGTCGGCCCAGAAGCACAGCAACCCCTCGGTGAGTTCGACGTCTCCGACGACGAACTCCTTGGGCTTGGCCGTCCACCCGGCATCCGTCAGCGCCTCCACTGTGCCGGGGGAGATCATGGTCTCGCACGTGATCGGCCCTTCGGTCTCGGCCGACGCGCCGGGGTCTGATCCGGGAGTCGGCGTCGCGGACGCGTGAGGCGCTGTGGTCGGTGTTTCGCCGGACGCCGCGCACGACGACAAGGCGAGCGCGGCAAGCAGGACAGCGGCCGCGAAGGTGAGGGAACGGCGGCTCGACACGGGCTTCACGATCCTGATCAACGGTGCATCAGAGTCAGGAAGTCGTCGTGAAGGGCACCATTCGTCGCCAGCGTGGATCGTGCCGAGATCGTATCGGCGCCGTCGAACGCGGTCATCCGCCCGCCGGCTTCCCGCACGATCGGCACCGCCGCGGCGATGTCGTATTCCTTGACGCCGAACTCCGCGACCATGTCGATGCGACCTTCGGCCAGGAGCATGTACGAGTACACATCGCCGTAGGCCCGGTCGCGCCACACGCGCGCGGCCACCGTGAGCAGGGTGTCGAGGTGCCCGGCCTCCGACCACTGCGCGATGCTCTGGAAGCTCACACTGGCGTCGTCGAGCGTGTTCACGTCGGAGGTCTTCAGCCTTCGGGACTCCTCGCCGTCCGACGTCCACGCGCCGGCGCCCGCTGAGGCCCACCAGCGGCGTCCGAGCGCGGGCATGCTGACCACGCCGACAACGGGCACACCATCGATCGCCAGGGCGATCATCGTGCCCCACAGGGGGACTCCGCGGAGGAAGTTGGCCGTGCCGTCGATGGGATCGATGATCCATTGCCTGTGGGTGCCGCCCTGGGCTCCGAACTCTTCCCCGAAGATGCCGTCATCGGGACGCTCCGTCTCGAGGACGCCACGAATGGCACGCTCGGTCGCGAGGTCGGCATCGGTCACATGCGAGTGGTCGGCCTTCGTCGAGATCTGGAGATCTGCGGCATCGAAACGCGGGAAGGACTGCGCGTCGGCGGCGTCCGCGAGCCGGAGAGCGAGCTCGAGATCGTTGCGCAGGTCGTCGGCGCTGGGGGAGGCGGTCACGCTCTCAGAATAGTCGGCAGAACGGTGGCTCCCGAGGGACGTTTGGCCACTCTCGGGGTCTTCCCGTGGACAGCTGCACGTCCGCCCGCCTCGATTTCGCATGGAGCCCACGGACTGGTAATGTAATTCCTCGGTCGGGGTCATCCCGGGCCACGCACCTCTAGCTCAATCGGCAGAGCAACTGACTCTTAATCAGTGGGTTCTCGGTTCAAGTCCGAGGGGGTGCACGAAAAACCCCTGATCTCTCGCCAGATTCGGGGGTTTTTCGCTTTCTGGGCGAGACGCATATTCAGGATTTGGTCAGGATGCGTTCCGACTGGTCAGGATTTGTCCTGACTCTTCCGGCCCTTTCGGAGGGCTCGATCTCGGGCCTTCGTCATCTTCTCCGTGACCTCATCCATGCGGTCCGGGAAGAGCTTGGCGTACGTGTTCAGGGTCTCCTTGGCGTCGGCGTGGCCCAACATCTTCTGGACCATGAGCACGTCGGCACCGGCTGCGATGGCGAGTGACGCTGCGGTATGACGTAGCCCCTTCGGGGTGAGCCCAGCCGGGGTCTTCGCCGCCTCGGTCGCTCTCTTCCATTGTCGGTTGCGCCAGTTCCCTGGGCTCTCGTGATTGCCCTCTCGATTCACGAACAACGGGGCCGTCTTCGGGCGCTTGCCGATCTGGGCGCGGAGGTCATCCACGAGGTGCGGCGGGATCGGCACCTCACGGTTGCCGCTGCTGGTCTTCGGGCTGGTCCCGATGATCGGCTTCGCGGAGCCGTTGACCGTCCACGTCTTCGAGATCGAGAGACGACGTCGAGTGAGATCTACATCTCCCACGTCGAGCGCGAACGCCTCGCCCGGACGCAAGCCGATGTTCCCCATGATGCCGACGAGTAGTGCATCCTGCGCGGTCGCGGTCGCCCGCATGGCCTCGATCAGCTTCTCCAACTGGGCGTAGGTGAGGAAGATCACCGGCTCCGACTCTGTGCGCGGAGTCTCAACTCCCGATGCCGGATTGCGTCTGATCCATCCCTCTTGGACGGCGAACCTCAGGGCGGCGATGAACGGCACCAGTACCGCCTTGGTGGTTCTCGGTGCCAGCGGCCCCTGTGCGCCTTCCATGCCCTGTCTGCGGGCCGCGGAGCCGTCCTGGAGGGCGGAGACCCACATGTCGATGTCGGTGCGCTTGACGGCGCTCAGGCGAGTCTTCCCCCAGCGCGGCAAGACGTAGTTGTCGATGCGGGCGCGGTAGGTGCCCCGGCTCGCCTCGCCCGGATTCTTCTTCGAGTTCATCCAGGCTTCGACGGCGTCGGCCACGGTCATCGCGGCGATCTCGGGGCTTGTGTAGCTGTTCTCCCTCAGCGAGTTCTCCATGAACGTCTGGTGCGCCTCGGCCTCGGGCTTCTTCCTGAAGCTCTGAGAGCGCTCACGGTTCGTGTCGGGGTCGATCCACACGACACGCCATCGAAGGCCGGGGCCGGTCTTCGCGCCCTTCCATCGATCCGCGATCCACACTTTGGTGCTGCTCATCCTTGTTCGTTCCCTCTCGGTGCGCGTATCACGAGTATGACGAACGATAACGCCAGCTCCCGACTACTCACGCCGCGCGACGCCTCTCGATACCTGGGGCGATCCGTTGCTGCCCTGGCCCAGCTCCGGTATCGGGGCACCGGCCCTCGGTTCATTCATGCTGGGGGCCGCGTCCGCTATCGGCAGTCCGATATCGATGTGTGGCTCCAGGCAGGCGAGCGCGATGCGACGTGATCCGGGGACCTGGGATCTTGACGAGATGATCGCGTCCGGCCAGATCGAGGGCGATGCCGTTGCCGCACAGAGGCGTCTGGACAAGGCCAGGCTGGAGCGCGATTTCTTCTACGCGCTTCAGCACGACGTCGAGCTGGTGATCGAGATCGCGGAGGCATCCGGCAAGGCTGCCGCGAAGGAAGAGCGACGGGAAGCTGCGCGGGCTGCGAAGGCCCAGGACGCTGCTCTTGGGGCTTTGAGGAGGACCTAGCGGTACCGGTCGTGCTGCGGGATCTCTTCGATGATCTCGACCGCGTTGCCCCACACCCAGCACCGGAACGTCTGCTCGGTCCCGTGGAACTCGATCCCGACTGCGAGCGGCGTCGAGCGCATGATCTTGGCATCCACGCGGACGGCCTCAGCTCCGAACCGCACCCACGCCCGCACTCGTCGCTGGAGGGCATGAGGGTAGACCGTGACGGGGTGCTCGCGTAGAGCGAGTTCCCGATCAGAGAGCGACTGGAGAGGGCCGCGCTTGGCTGCGGCAGTGACGGACGCCCGCGCACTGCGTACGTAGTTCGACGCTTTCAGCCGGTCGCTCGCACCCATCCCCGCACCTCGATCTCCGAGAGATCGAGGATATCAAGAGTCGAACATACGTTCGAGACGTAGATCTAGGGAGACTCTCCAGCTCGCGAGCCGTCGTCGCGGTGATCGGGGTCTTCGTCATCGAGGACTCGAACGTCCGTTACCACCACCGCCCCCACATCGTTGCCAGCGCGATTTGTCATGCGCGCAAAGTGGACGGGTTCTAGTCCGCCGCCATCGAGTCCGCTCACTCGGAGGTACTCCTGTCTCAGCTGATCCAGTTCGGTCAGCTCAGCCTCGTGGACGTCCTCGAACTGGTCGAACAGCCAGCCGTAGTAGTCCTCGCGCAACGCGGCGTACTCTGTGACGGCCTCGGTAATGACGATGGACTCTTTGCCACTCAGGTACTCCTTGGCCCCCGCCGTGAACCTCTCGTTCGTGAGCATCGCTGCACTATTCAGCTTGGCGCTTCGGGTTAGGTGACCGTCTTGTACTCGTACCTCGAACTCCAGCGGCGGTGCAGACTGGTGAACAATGACATTCCTCAGATCCTTGATGAACCGCCCTACCGGTGCGGTCACGAGGGGAGCCCTTCGCTGCTCGTCCTGGAGCGCGAACTCCGTATCCTTGTACTTCGACATCAGAGCGCGGCAATGGTCGATGAGCGTCGCGTTCATGGACGTGTAGTTCGCCAGAAGAAGGAATGCCGTCAGCCAGAATTCGCCCATGCCGCCTCGGGCTCCGTCCGGCTGCGCGAGACGCGCTACCTTCTGCTCGGCGTCTGGTCCATTGAAATCCACGTAGCGCAGCAGCGAGTGCTCGTTGATGTTGAGCGCCGTGTGAACCATCTCTAGGGTGTTCCAGCGACGACGCGCCTGTTCGCCAGGATGATCCTGGATGCGGTCGTATATCTGGCTTGCTTCTCGGGCGCGTCCGTGGCGCTCGCGGTCGGTTTCGGTCACGGAGTCACGCTCGGCAGGATGCGGCGGTTTCGGCGTACCTCGTCGGCATCCACGAACCTCCACACGAGCACGACGTCGGGACGGCTCAGGGAGTACCGCTCTCCGACGAGCACGCCGAGTGAGTCTCCTGCATAGATCGTCCGCGGGAAGTCCTCACGGAATCTCAGCAAGCCCGCTTTCTTGGCGGGGTCTGCCTCCACCGCCGTCACGATGACGTCGCGTGTGGAGTCGTTCCGGATCGTGAAGAGGTCGCCGCTCACGTGCTCGGCGTCGCCCCATGGGGGTGCGTTGTCGTCGCGACTGTTCCGGCTCTCAGCTCGGCGTGCGCGGCGCTCTGCGAGGATGCCGAATACGAGACCGGCGATGCCGATCAGCCACGGGACCCACTCCCACACTGCCGCGCCGATCTTCTCCCAGTCCATGCCGTTACTCGGCGGTGAGGTCGTCGTGGCGGGGACCGTAGTCCGGGGGTTCGCCGTTCTCGCCCCCGACCGGCTTGCCGTCCGGGCGCTTCAGCGGGACGTGACAGGTCTGACAGATGATCCAGTCGTCGTCCTCGTCCTCGCTCGGGAGATGATGGCCGCGGGCCAGGCATTTGGCCGCGTTGGCGTCGCTGCCCTCGCGGAAACTGAGCATCATCCGGATGGTGTCGGCGTCGTTCACGAAGTAGCCGCCATCGCGCCGCACCCAAAGTCCGGCAGTCTCCAGCTCGACCGCCGTCAGCGTCGTCTCTGCGGCAATGGACTGTAGGTAGTCGTCTGGGATGAATCCCGGGGTGCCGCGTTGGAAGCTCTCGGTGATCGCGAAGTGGTGGAGCTGGAACGCGGGCATGCTCAGCGCCGGAAGCCCCTCAGCCTGGAGGAAGGTCTCGCGGTCGTCGTCATCGTCCATGGGTACAGCGTGGCAGACGCGACCGTAGCGCGAGAAGATCGGCTAGTCGGCCAGGGCTCGATAGACCGATGCGCGCGAGATCCCCGTCAGCTTCACGATCTCGGCCACCGTGCGCCCCTTGGCCTTGTGCTGCCGAATCTTCCTGACATTCTCGGCTGTCATCGCCGAGATCGGTCGGCCCGCGATCTGCTCGCCATCCTTGGCGCGAGCTGCACGAGCTGCACGTGCCTCTGCGACGCGCTCGGCGTTCATCGAGCGCTCCCACTCGGCCACGTGGGTCATGACGGCCCGCACGAGCTTGCCCGTGGGGCCGGTGAAGTCTTCGCCCGGCTTCAAGCTCTTGACGATGATGTCGCGCTCTTCGAGATCGGCCAGGGTCGAGAGCACGTGCAGCGCGGAGCGGCCCAGGCGATCCATGCTCGCGACGGTGATCGTGTCGCCGGGGCGGACGCGGGAGAGGAGATCGTCCAGCCCGGGTCGAGACTGTCGAGCACCGCTGATCTTGTCCTCGAAGATGTCGGCTCGGTCGATCCCGGCCTCGGTCAGGCGGTCGAGCTGGCGGTCATTTGTCTGCGAGGTGGTCGAGACTCTTGCGTAGCCGAAGCTCTTCGAGGTGGTCATGTCTCAACTGTAAACCGTACGGGGTATCTGAGACAAGTAGCAGAGACAGTTTTTGGTCACTTTCTCGTGACGATCTGCGTGCTGCAATGGCAGGGATTCGGAACGTCTCGAATCCTTGGATTTGAGACGCGGTGCCGCGCGGTGTTCGAGGTCAGCGGATGGCGACAAACTCCCGCGGTGAATAGAGCTTTCCGAATCGGCATCGGAAGCTCGCGATGACGTCGAGGTCGTTGGCGTCCACGGCCCACATGCACGGGTCTGTGTGACGCCCGCTACCCTCCCTCCAGGCGTCGAACCTCGCGGCACTCCACCACGTGCCGTCAGGTGACGCCGCCCAGCGGTACAACGTCGTCGGGATGTCGTTGGCCGTCAGGGGCCGGTAGTCCTCGACCTCGTAGCTCAACCGCGGATGTCCGTCGATCCACTCCGAGTCGGTGGCGACGAGATCCGCGTGCACGGGACCTACGTCGCGTAGGGCTGCGAGGACATCGGGAGGTGGCGTGCCGTACTGGCTCTTGACTGCGAGCACGGCATCGACCACGGCGTCGCGGCCCAGTGGGCGTGCGTCGGCGGTGGCGAGTCGCATCGTGAACGGGATGAGAGTCACGTCGTCACCCGTTCTGGTGGCAGAGCTGTGCGACGTCGAGGATTCGCCTGCGGCTTGGTGCGACGAATGACACCGCCATAGACACCCCAGACGCGGTGCCGGTGCTCCGCCTTCCCGTACTCGCTGCACTGCACCAGGACCGGGCAGGAGTCGCAGATCTTCCTGAGCACGGCATCATGGTCGGCGGTCTCGGAGATGAACCTCTCGTCACCATTGCACGAGGGGGTGTTAGCGGTCAGAGCGATCTGGAGGGCTTGCCAGGCGGTGGCGGCGCTCATCGGCCCAAGAACACTTCTCGAAGCTGCGTGAGCTGATTCGGAGCGAGCCCGATCATCTCGCGCATGCCCTGAGGGCGGACCACGAGGACCACTACACGTCCGGCCTCGCGGCTACTGTCGAGGTAGGCGAGAACCGCGACCTGCCGCGATGTGCGGACCATGACGTCGGCGGGGATGCGGATGTCGTGATCGCCTAGTCGAATCCAGGGGCCTGAGGTGCTGCGGAATCGAGGGGTCACGAGCTTGATGCCGTGCAGTGACGTGGCCTGCATGAGGCCGTTCAGCGCTTCCTGCATCGTCGCGGCGTCTTGCGGGCGCTGCGGTGCCGTGGGAGGCGCGGAGGGCCGCACAGGCGGTGCGACAGGCCCAGCCTGGACGGGCTGCTGCTGCGCCTCCTGCTTCGGCTGAGAGTACCCGGGCTCGTTGCGCCCACTGACTCGGAAGGCATGAATCTTGCGACCTGCGCGGCTCGTCTTCACGGTTCGCTCCCTGCTGTCGATGATGTGGACCGACCCCCGCGCTCAGTCCCAACTTTTGATCGTTTGGTCACGGGGGCCGGGGCTTGTGAGTCCCGATCCCCGCCGACCTGAAATCGGCGCATGCGTGCTCGGCGGGGATCGGGACGGGCGGGGGACGCCTCTCGCGACGCGGCGGGCGTCCCCCTTGTGCGGAGGGCGGATCGAGTCGCCCTTATCCGCGCCTCGTCGCTGGCGAAGGTCCGAGCAAGGTCCAAGGAACCGGCGACGAGGAGATCGTGAGCTAGGGCGGCGGGCGGAGGTGATCGCCGCGCACGAGTCGGGTGAAGTGATCGAGCCCGAGAATCACGAACGACTCGGAGATGTCCTTGTTGGACCTGTACTGCACGAAGGCGGAGACCTCGGCACCGTTGATCGCTCCAGCGCGGCGGGCTCCATCGAGATCCACTGCGAGCCGGTGCGTCAGTCGGCTGGAGACGTCGAGGTGCACTCCCGGGAGTCCGGCGACGTCGGGGGCGAAGGTGTGGTCCAGTGAGTCGCTGATGCGCGGGTGGTACGGCTTGGCCACGGCGTCAAAGCCTTCGCGGTCGAGGTAGCTCGCGATCAGCTCGCGGACAACTACCGCGATGGCTCGATTCTGGTTTCCTGCGGCGACGCTCATCGCTTTACCCCGGGTTCCTGTGCGACATAGTGCGACACGTGACGCACCCCGCCCTTCGCCAGAGCCTCCTGCTGCGCCTCGGCTGCGGCGATGGACGGGTCCGGGGTGCTGCTGATGATCGTGCTGGTGAGCGGCGCGGGGCCGAACCGCTCATGTACGGTCTGGAGGGCTGCTGCGCGCCGTTCGGGATCTGCCTCGGCCCATGCGGCCTTGCGTGCGTCCTCGCGCTGCTCGCGCCAATCACTGTCTCCCACGGCCCCCCACGTCGGCGTGCCCTCGGGTGCGCGGCCCAGCCGGAATCGAACCTCACCCCACCGCTCGATCTGCGCCGCGTCGTCACCGAGGAGCGACATCCACGAGTTGCCAAACGTGTCGCGGGAGGCGTCGATCATGTTCTGCGTCACGATGATGTTCTCGCCCGCCTTGGTGATGTGCGCCGTGGACATGAAGCCGTTGCCCACGCTGATCGTGACGCCGGTCTTCAGCGCGTGGAAGGTGTCAGCCGGTCGCACGGGAAGCTCTGCGCTCGCCGCCTGCTTGCGGTCGGCTACCTCGGCACGTAGCCGATCCAGACGCTCGCGAGGGGTCTCAATTGTGTGCGTCACGCGCTTACCTCTATTTCTCGATTCGAGCTGGGGGCCAGCTCTCGGATGCGGTCGGCCCAGTCGTGCCGGTTGCGGCTGGTCATCACATCGATGATCGTCTCGGCCAGCTCGGGATGCTCGCGCACGGTCGTCGCGAGGATGCTCAGGGCGTCTGTCGCGTCCTGGATCGACTCCGCGATATCGGCCCCCAGGGTGTCGAGGGGAGCCAGCACAGCGAGGACGCGAGCCTCTGCCTGCCCGGCGTGAAGGGCCGTCTTGTGATCGCCCTTGGCCTCGGCTGCTGCACGGGTGTCTCGTGCGTGGTCTGCGACATCGATCAGACGGCCTGCGAGGGTGAGCCCTGGAGCGCCGTCCACCTCTGCCACTGCTGCGCGAGCTGCTGCGGTGAGGTGATCGCGCACGTGGCGACGTACGGACTCGGGAGCAAGGCCGTGGTGCCCCGCAACGCCTCGGATCGAGGAGGTGCCCGCCGTCAGGTCGAACTCGATCTGTGTGCGGTCGGGATGGGAGCACAGCACACAGCGACGCCCGGGGCGGGCTGTGGTGATCGCTGTCGTTTCCATGTCACCAGGGATATCGGCACATCCCCGCATTCGATTGGACTTAGAGCTGGGATGGGCGCTGAAAGAGTGCGTTCGCGCTAACCGCCGTAGTGCACAGCTCACCATTAGATCCGGATCATCCCCACTCGCTCGCGAGGGTCACGGTGGTGATCACCCCCCCCTGGGCTAGAGCGAACTAGCACCAAAGGGGAGGTCGGCGTCACGTATGGAGCCAAACACTCGGCCAATGCATGCCGACGAACCGTTGGGTCAACTGAGGGTCGTGCGCTGGATGGTCCACGCCCGGGCTCGCCTTTACCGTGGACCCGACTACCTCATCGGGGTGGCCATCTTGTAGCGCTGTCGCCTACAGCGGGTCTCAGGCGGTCGTCCTGTCGCGTCACGTGTTCGGTTGTCCAGCACTTCTACTCCGAGGAGCAGATCGACCCGCCCGTCTTGGGTCACGCATTGTCATCCCGTGAGGGAGAGGGGCTGAGACTCGGTTTCGGTCGGGAGTCTCACGAGCGACCAGAAGGTGTGTTCACTTCCGGTCTGGATACGTCCCCGGCATCTCGGCTGGACTCTGCCGAACGGTCGCTACTGCCGTCGGCTGTCAGGGCCAGAGTAGGACCGGCAACCAGATAATCCAAGCTCTCCACGAAACTCGTTGACTCTGCACACTACATAGCGGGCTTGCTCTGTAGGGTTCGTCAATAAGTGCGCATCACGCGCTAGCGGCTCAATTCCAGAAACGACGAAGTGCCCTCTCCATGTGTTGGTGACAGCCGACGACTGGAGAGGGCACTGCGACGATCCTAACGCAGATGCGTGTTGATTTATACGCGCTAACCTGGGGTATTTATTGAGTGTCACGCGCTAACCGATGCGACGGGAAGTCGCATGCAGACTCGCTCATGATCTGTTGCTGCCAGACTCTACCCATGATCGGGGACTCAGTGCCGTGGCGCGAGGAGCTTCAGAAGTCGGCCAGGAGGCTGCTCCGCTGGAACACGCAACAGCGTTGGACGCATCGGACCTACTTCCTCGCCGAGAAGGACGTCATGATGGGGGCGTACGCGATCCGCCGACTGATCGACTCCGGCAAGACGTCGTCGCTGCTCGGGGCTCGACGTTACCCCGTGGTGCATTATCCGCTCGTGGGTCGCGTACCGAGGGTGCTGGACCGATTCAGCCCCGACGAGTTCTACAACCTCGACAAGCCAACGCGCTCTCAGATCGACGTCGCTCGCCTGTGCAACCAGATCATCCACAGCTTCGTGTTTCAGATCTTCCTCACTGACGAGGGCACCACGTCGGTGATGTTCGTCTCGGATCGGGACCGCGCGCAACGGCTCCACAGCATCAGCTTCGAGGTCATCGCGGACCTCTTCAGCTACGTGGCCCGCGAGGACCTGCTGCACAGAGAGAGCACCCTGCTCGACGGCGAAGAGAAGATCACGAACGTCTCGAATCACGATCTCGTGGAGTCGGGGCGGGCGGTCTACGAGGACGACGAGCGGGTCTTCATAGTCCGACACGACTAGCCGCGCTCGCCGCGTCTCAGTCAGGATGTAGTCAGGATGCGTCTGGGAACGTCCGTGATCGGGCGTAGCGACTCGTTTTCAGATTTAACCTTTTGAACTGGGTTTTCCCCAGGTATCCACACGCGCACGATAACGGTCCATCACGCTCGATTCCGCCCCTGGACGAACAGTGGGTTCTCGGTTCAAGTCCGAGGGGGTGCACGGATCAGCCTCGGAGACTCTCGCCAGTTTCCGGGGCTTTTCTGCTTTCTCTCCGGCAGTGTCAGCTCGACGTAGAGTTCAGACATGGAAACCACGCCCGATCACATCTCCGAGCTTTCACCGGAAGAGGTCTTCGTGTTCGGTTCGAACGCGGACGGGCTCCATGGCGGCGGTGCGGCGCGGGTCGCGCACCAACTCTTCGGCGCGGTGTGGGGCGAGGGGCATGGACACCACGGTCAGAGCTACGCCATCGACACCATGAGTGGGTTGGACGTGCTCGCGCGGGAGACGCGTATCTTCGTCGACTACGCGTCGGAGCATCCGGAGCTGCGATTTCTGCTGACGTCCGTCGGGTGCGGGATCGCGGGGTACACGCCGCAGCAGGTGGCGCCGCTCTTCCACGGACTCCCGGAGAACGTGACCGTTCCCACGTCCTTCGCGCCGTACCTCTGACCTCCAGCCGTCAGGAGCCAGGCCGCCTCGCCGATCAGCATGGCCGCGAGACCCGCCCCGGCCAGGCCAGCAGCACGAGCCCCTCTCGTTCCAGCTCGCCGACCCATCGCGTGATGCCCGGCTGGGTCGTCAGATGTGCGACGACCGCCCTACCGCCCCACCGCCCTACCGCCGTGCGCTCGCGATTCGCGCCGAGAGCTGATGCGCGTGCGCGAGCAGCGTGCGACCGAGGTCCGCGATGCGGTCAGGGCCGAACCGGAACTCGACTCCGGTGAGGCTCAGCGCCCATTCCGGCCGGCCGGAGCGATCGAAGACCGCTGCTCCCATTCCCCAACTGCCCTCCACGATCAATCCCGGGTTCACGGCGTAGCCGCGTTCCTTCGTCTCGGCGATCCGCGTGCGCAGGGGGCGCTCACCGTGCGACCGTCCCCACGTGCCGGCGAGGTCCGGATGCCGCTTCAGATAAGCGCTCACGTCGTCATCGGGCAGGAAGGAGAGGATCGCAAGACCGGCGCTCGCGACGCCGAGTGGAAAGCGCACGCCTTCACTGAGGACGAATGAGCGGATCGGAAAGGAGCCCTCTTCACGCAGAAGGCACACTGTCTCATCTCCGCGTCGCACGGAGAGGAACGCGCTCTCCTCCGTCTTCACCGCGAGGGAACGCACGATGTCCCGCGCCTGCGCCGTCACGTCATAGCGCGCCGCCGCGACCGAGCCCATGAGGAAGAGCTCTGGCCCCGGCATCCACCGGCCGGTGTCGCCATCTCGATCGACCAGGCCTTCGACGCGCAACGCACTGAGCAGACGGTGCGTCGTCGATCTCGACAGGGCGGACCCATGCGCAAGGTCCTGCGCGTTCGCGCCCTCGGGACCCGCCGCTGTCACAAGACGCAGCAGGTGCGCGGCACGAGCGATGGCCTGTGCGCCGGGAACGCCGCCGATCGGTGAGTCCATGATGTGGACGCTACTGCGTGAATCCACCACATAGCAAGACACCGATGGCGCGTCGTGGTCGCCGAGACGGATGCTTGATCCAGGCCTACCGAAGGAGCACGCGTGATCGACAAGCAGTGGGACTCGGCGTCGGCCGCTGTCGCGGATGTCGAGGACGGATCCTCGGTCGCTGTCGGCGGCTTCGGGCTGTCGGGCAACCCGATCGCCCTCATCGAGGCTCTGCTCGCACAGGGCACCACCGACCTCAGCGTCGTGAGTAACAACTGCGGCGTCGATGACTGGGGCCTGGGCATCCTGCTCGCCGCAGGGCGCATCCGCAAGATGACCTCGTCGTACGTCGGAGAGAACAAGGAGTTCGAACGACAGTTCCTCTCCGGCGAACTGGAACTCGAACTCACCCCGCAGGGCACGCTGGCCGAGAAGCTCCGGGCCGGGGGAGCGGGCATCGCCGCTTTCTTCACCCAGACCGGAGTCGGCACGCAGGTATCCGACGGTGGGTTGCCTCGACGCTACAACCCCGACGGATCGATCGCGGTGGCCTCCGAGCCCAAAGACCTCCGGACCTTCGCCGTGCGCGGCGTGGAGCGCGAGTTCGTGCTGGAGGAAGCGATCACGACCGACTTCTCGCTCGTGCATGCGGCGCTCGGCGATCGTCACGGGAACCTGATCTTCAACAAGGCCGCGCGCAACTTCAATCCGTTGGCGGCCATGGCGGGTCGTGTGTGCATCGCGCAGGTCGAGCGGCTCGTGGAGCCTGGGGAGCTCGATCCCGACCACGTCCACCTTCCGGGCATCTTCGTCCACCGCGTCGTCGAGGTCGGCACGGACATCCCGAAGCGGATCGAGCGGCGCACGGTCGCCGCAGAGGAGGTCTGAGATGGCACTGTCACGGGATCAGATGGCCGCGCGCGCCGCGGCCGAGCTGCAGGATGGCTCGTACGTCAACCTGGGCATCGGTCTGCCCACACTCGTACCGAACCACGTGCCCGGCGACATCGTCGTCGTGCTGCAGTCCGAGAACGGCATCCTCGGTGTCGGGCCCTATCCGCGAGAGGAGGCCGTCGACCCCGATCTCATCAATGCAGGGAAGGAGACGGTCACCGTGCTTCCCGGCTCATCGTTCTTCGACTCGGCGGCCAGCTTCGGGATGATCCGCGGAGGCAAGGTCGACGCCGCCATCCTCGGAGCGATGCAGGTTTCGGCATCCGGCGACCTCGCCAACTGGATGATCCCCGGCAAGATGGTCAAAGGTCCGGGCGGTGCCATGGACCTCGTGCACGGGGCCGGACGTGTCATCGTCCTGATGGAACACGTCGCGCGCGACGGAACCGCGAAGATCGTCGACACGTGCACGCTTCCACTCACCGGGCGAGGTGTGGTCGACCGGATCATCACCGACCTCGCGGTCATCGACGTGACAGAAGACGGACTGGTGCTGGTGGAACTGGCGCCCGGAGTCACGATCGACGAGGTGCGCGCACGGACAGACCCGCCACTCATCGTGGCCGGCACACCCATCGAGGGAAGGACTTCTGAACATGCCTGACAACGACATCGTCATCGTCGCCGCGGCGCGCACTCCGCAAGGCCGACTGAAGGGGCAGCTCGCGTCGTTCACGGCGCCGCAGTTGGGAGCCTTCGCCATCCGCGGCGCTCTGGAGCAGGCATCCGTCGACCCGGCGAAGGTCGACGCGGTCATCGTCGGACAGGTCCTCGCGGCGGGTTCCGGCCAGAATGCGGCTCGCCAGGCAGCGATCGGTGCCGGCATCGGCTGGGATGTGCCTGCGCACTCCGTGAACAAGGTCTGCCTGTCGGGCCTGACCGCCATCATCGACGCGGCGCGGATGATCCGCACGGGAGACGCCGAAGTCGTCGTCGCCGCGGGGATGGAATCCATGACGCGCGCGCCGCACCTGCTGATGGGGTCACGAGACGGTTGGGTGTACGGCAGCGTCGAAGTGCTCGACCACATGGCATACGACGGCCTGACGGACGCGTACGACAACGAGAGCATGGGAGCGTCCACAGAACGCCACAACATGCGTTACGAACTCACGCGCGAGGCGCAGGATGCCGTGGCGGCCCAGTCCCATCAGCGTGCGGCCGCGGCGCAGGCCTCCGGCGTGTTCGATGCGGAGATGGTCGCCGTCTCGGTACCTCAGCGACGCGGCGAACCGGTGCAGGTGACTCAGGACGAAGGGGTCCGCCCCGACACGTCCGTCGAAACGCTCGCGGGCCTTCGAGCTGCATTCGCCGAGGGCGGGTCGATCACCGCGGGCAACTCCTCGCAGATCTCGGACGGCGCCTCTGCGGTGATCGTCACCACCCGCTCGAACGCCGAGGCGAACGGCTGGCCGGTGCTCGTGGCTGTCGGAGCGAGCGGGCAGACCGCGGGCCCGGACAACTCGCTGCAGGCGCAGCCGGCGCGCGCCATCGAACAGGCATGCGCGAAGCAGGGCATCTCACCGAAGGATCTCGACCTGGTGGAGATCAACGAGGCATTCGGAGCCGTTGTCGCCCGATCGCAGCAGGAACTCGGGCTCGACAGCGAACTCGTCAACATCCACGGTGGCGGGATCGCGGTCGGCCATCCGATCGGGGTGTCCGGCAACCGTCTCGTGGTGCACGTGGCGCACGAACTCGCGCGACGCGGTGAGGGCACAGCCGCGGTCGGGCTGTGCGGCGGGGGAGGTCAGGGCGAGGCGCTCATCCTCACTCGCTGAGGACGCCGCGGGGAGGGCCGGAGTCAGCTCCGGCGGTCTTGCGCGTGACCCTGCGCGTCGGCGAGCGCCTTCTGCGAGCGGAACTGAAGACGCTGAGCCTTCTTCGACTTCTTGACCGACTGCGGGGAATCGGCGTCGACAGGACCGCCGTGTCGTACGCGACGCATGTCGACGACCGCGCCGACAGCGAGCGCCATGGTGATGCCCCAGCTCAGCCAGGACAACGCAGAGCGCCAGGTGATGGGTTCCTCACGGGTGCCGCGCAGCAGCGAGATGCCCGCCGAGATGGCCGCGATGAGTCCGGTGCTGAAGAGGTAGCGCATGCCCCTACGGTACCGGGCGGCATCGGCTGACGTACTGAGCCTTGACAACGAGCCCTCGGACCTGCCATCCGGCTTCGGCGAGTACTCAGTCGCACCGGATATCATGGACAGGTCGCGGCACGACCGCGGCCGCACACCGTGTATCTACCGGCCGAGGGCATTCCCTCGGACAGCGGCGGCACCCGACATCGCGTCTTCGACGCGCGAGAGCCATGACACACGCATCACTTCAGGCCCAGACAGATAGTCCTGCGGAGCCGAATCTTCTTCGTCTCGCCGGTTTCCCCTACTTTCTCATCGCGTTCGTCGCGCGCCTGCCGTTCGCCATGATGGTCGTCGGCGTCCTCACGGTCGTCGTCTCGGCGCGCGGCTCGCTCTCTCTCGGCGGTCTCACCTCCGCCGCCGTCGGACTGGGGACAGCCTGCTTCGGGCCGCTACTCGGAGCGGCCGCCGACCGGTTCGGCCAGCGCGGTGTGCTCCTCATCCTCGCTGTCGCCAACGGCGCGGCGCTTATGCTCTTCACCGCCGTGGTCTATGGCTCTGCCGCCGACGGATTCGTGCTCCTCGCCGCCGTCGGCATCGGCGCCACCGCGCCGCAGGTGGCGCCGCTGTCCCGCTCCCGCCTGGTCGGCATCATCCGGGAACGGGTGTCCGCCGACCGCCAACCGCAGACGGTGTCCGGGACGATGGCATACGAGTCCGCTGCCGACGAGACCGTCTTCGTGTTCGGTCCGTTCCTCGTCGGCATCCTCGCGTCGGCGATCGCGCCCTGGGCTCCGCTGGTCGGCGCGGCCGCGCTGACAGTTCTGTTCGTGGGCGCTTTCGCGCTGCACCCCAGCGGCCGGCATGTGTCACAGGACCGCGATGAGGACGGAAAGGCACCGTCGGCCGTCTCTGAGTTGTTCCGTCCGCAGCTGCTCATCGTGGTCACCGGCATCCTCGGCGTCGGCATCTTCTTCGGCTCGATGCTCACCTCGCTCACGTCGTTCATGGCTGACCTCGGCGAACCCGAGCAGGCAGGTCTTCTGTATGGCGTGATGGGCGTGGGCTCCGCCGTCCTCGCGCTCGGCGTCGCCTGGCTTCCGCCGAGATTCTCGTTGCGGGCGCGGTGGTTGGTGTTCTCCGGCATCCTCCTGGCCGGCAGCCTGCTGCTGGGATTCGTCGACTCGCCGGGGATGATGATGTTCGCCCTGGCGATCATGGGGATCGGCATCGGCCCGACATTGGTCACCCAGTACAGCTTCGGCGCCGCGCGCAGCCCGCGAGGTCGATCGGCGACCGTGATGACGATGCTCGGTTCCGGGGTCGTGGTCGGACAGTCGCTGGGAGCGGCGGTGACGGGGGAGATCGCCGAAAGCCTCGGGACCGCGCCGGCGCTGTTCCTTCCGATGATCGCGGCGGCCATCGCGTTCAGCGCGGGGGTCGCGAACTGGTTCCTCAGCGGTGCACAGACGCGCCCGGTGGACAGCGTCGGGTGAGGCGCTGGCAGAACTGAGGCGGCAACCTCGCTAGCCTGGGAAGCAAACAACCCCTTGCGTGAGGAGTCATCATGGCCGCCGCAGATTTCGTCGTGGTTGCCAACAGGCTGCCCGTCGATCGAGTCGTAGGACCCGACGGTGAGGAGACCTGGCGCACCTCTCCCGGTGGATTGGTCGCCGCTCTCGAGCCGGTGATGAAGACCGTCAACGGCGCCTGGGTCGGCTGGCCGGGCCAGGCCGACGTCGAGTTGAAGCCGTTCGAGTCGGGCGGCATTCGCCTCATTCCCATCGCCCTGAGCGAGCAGGAAGTGGCGGAGTACTACGAGGGCTTCTCGAACGACACCATCTGGCCGCTCTATCACGACGTCATCGCGCCTCCGCAGTACCACCGGGAGTGGTGGGAAGCCTACGTCGCGGTGAATCGTCGCTTCGCGGATGCCGCTGCTGCGGCCGTGGCGCAGGGCGGAACGGTCTGGGTGCACGACTACCAGCTGCAGCTCGTGCCCCAGATGGTGCGGGCCCTGCGTCCGGATGTGACGATCGGATACTTCCACCACATCCCGTTCCCCGCCCACGGCCTGTACTCGCAACTGCCTTGGCGCGGTCAGGTGCTGCGCGGTCTGCTGGGCGCGGACGTCATCGGGTTCCAGCGGGCGACGGATGCCACGAACTTCCTGAACGCCGTGCGCCGCCGACTGAAGTACGAGATCAAGTCGGCCACGGTCACGGTGCCTTCCGGCAACGGCGAGATCGACGACCGCGGCGATTCGCATCGTGCGCTGGTGAAGTCGTTCCCGATCTCCATCGACACCACCCCGTACATCGAACTCGCCTCGCGGCCCGACATCCAGGCGCGTGCGGCCGAGATCAGGCAGAACCTGGGAAACCCGAAACACATCCTGCTCGGCGTCGACCGCTTGGACTACACCAAGGGAATCGGTCACCGGGTGAAGGCCTACGGCGAACTGCTGACCTCCGGTGTGCTGTCGGTGGAAGACGTCACCCTGGTCCAGGTGGCGAGCCCCAGCCGCGAGCGGGTGGATGCGTACGCAAACCTGCGGGACGAGATCGAGCTCGCCGTCAGTCGCATCAACGGCGACAACGACACGATGGGGCACACGGCCATCCGCTATCTGCACCAGGGCTACCCGCGCGAGGAGATGGCGGCGTTGTATCTCGCGGCCGATGTGATGCTCGTCACTGCCCTGCGCGACGGCATGAACCTCGTCGCCAAAGAGTATGTCGCGACCCGGATCGACAATCGCGGAGTACTCGTGCTGAGCGAGTTCGCCGGTGCGGCGGACGAGCTCGGGAGCGCCATTCAGGTCAATCCACACGACATCGAAGGACTCAAGGACGCGATCATGCGCGCTGTGGAGATGCCGCCGAGGGAGCAGTCGCGGCGCATGCGATCGCTGCGACGCCGTGTCCTCGACAACGACGTCAACGCCTGGTCCGAGTCCTTCCTGTCCGCCCTCGCGGCTGCGCGCAGCGCCCGCTGATCGTCCCCGACGCTGAACTGGAGAAACGTGACCCGCACCTGGATCCCCGGAACCCCTGACGCTGCGCTGTCGAAGCTTGCCGCGACCCCGCGTCTGGTCGTGGCGCTCGACTTCGACGGAGTGGCCTCTCCGCTCGTGCCCGAACCGATGGCGGCACGCGCCCTGCCGGAGGTGAAGGAGCAGGTGGCCCGACTCGCCGCTCTTCCCGACACCGTCGTCGCATTCGTCTCCGGGCGCAGTCTGCACGACCTCCGGGTCATCACCGAGCATGACGACGATTCGGCGATCGTCCTCGCCGGCTCCCACGGCGCGCAGTACTGGTATCCCGGGTCAGGGGAGGCCGCCCCCTCCGGCGAGCCGACCGACGATGGTGCGCGCGAAGCGCTGTGGGACGCTGCTCGGCCCATCATCGCCCGCTACGAAGGCGCAGAGTTCGAGCCCAAGACGTTCGGTATGGGCGTGCACACCCGGCGCGCCGACCGGGAGACCGAGGCCCGCGTCTTCGCGGAGATCGACGCGCTGGTCGCGGAACGCTTCCCGCACTGGCGTCGACGCGCCGGGCACCGCGTGCTGGAATTCTCTTCCCGCGCGGAAGGCAAAGATGCCGCGATGGCCGCACTCCGGGAGCGTTTCGACCCGACCGGCATCCTGTTCGCCGGCGACGATGTCACCGACGAAGACGCGATGCGTGTGCTGCAACCGGGTGACCTCGGCGTGCGGGTGGGACCGGGGGAGTCCGCCGCCACATTGCGTGTGGAGAACCCACAACAGATCGCCGCGCTTCTGGAGGCGCTCGCGGACGAGCGCAGCTCGGTCCGGGAATAGACTGCCGTCATGTCCTCGCATGATCCTTCTCCCAGCGCGCCCATCGACATCAAGCCCCGCAGCCGCGTCGTCACCGACGGCATCGAGGCGACGACCTCCCGGGGCATGCTCCGGGCCGTGGGGATGGGCGACGCCGACTGGGAGAAGCCGCAGATCGGCATCGCGTCCAGCTGGAACGAGATCACCCCGTGCAACCTGAGCCTCGACCGGCTCGCGCAGGGCGCGAAGGAGGGCGTGCATTCCGGCGGCGGCTACCCGCTGCAGTTCGGCACGATCTCCGTGTCCGACGGAATCTCCATGGGGCACGAGGGTATGCACTTCTCGCTCGTGTCGCGCGAGGTCATCGCCGACTCCGTCGAGACCGTGATGATGGCCGAGCGTCTCGACGGTTCGGTGCTCCTCGCCGGCTGCGACAAGTCGATCCCCGGCATGCTCATGGCCAGCGCCCGACTCGACCTCTCCAGCGTGTTCCTGTACGCGGGATCGATCGCTCCGGGCTGGGTGAAGCTGTCGGACGGCACGGAGAAGGACGTCACGATCATCGACTCGTTCGAGGCCGTCGGGGCCTGCCGTGCGGGCCTGATGAGCGAGGAAGACCTCAAGCGCATCGAGTGCGCGATCGCTCCCGGCGAGGGCGCCTGCGGCGGCATGTACACCGCCAACACGATGGCTTCCGTGGCGGAGGCTCTGGGACTCAGCCTTCCCGGCTCCGCAGCCCCGCCCGCGGCGGACCGTCGCCGCGACTACTTCGCGCACCGCTCCGGCGAGGCCGTGGTCAACCTGCTCCGGCAGGGGATCACCACGCGCGACATCCTCACGAAAGAGGCGTTCGAGAACGCGATCGCGCTGGCGATGGCGCTCGGCGGATCGACCAACGTGGTCCTGCACCTGCTCGCCATCGCTCGGGAGGCCGAGGTCGATCTCAACCTCCACGACTTCAACCGCATCGGCGACAAGGTGCCGCACGTGGCCGACATGAAGCCGTTCGGCAAGTACGTCATGAACGACGTCGACCGCCACGGGGGCATCCCGGTCATCATGAAGGCGATGCTCGACGAGGGTCTGCTGCACGGTGACGCTCTCACGGTGACCGGAAAAACGCTCGCGGAGAACCTCGCCGATCTCAAACCTGAGCCGATCGACGGAACGGTCATCCACACCTTCGACAACCCGATCCACGCCACGGGCGGTCTGACGATCCTGCACGGATCGCTCGCGCCCGAGGGTGCGGTCGTGAAGACCGCGGGCTTCGACGCCGCCGTGTTCGAAGGACCCGCCCGCGTGTTCGAGCGCGAGCGCGCGGCCATGGATGCTGTCGCCGAGGGCTCGATCGACGCCGGGACGGTCATCGTCATCCGCTACGAAGGTCCCAAGGGTGGACCGGGGATGCGGGAGATGCTCGCCATCACGGCGGCCATCAAGGGCGCTGGGCTCGGAAAAGATGTACTACTCTTGACGGACGGACGATTCTCAGGCGGCACAACCGGCCTGTGCATCGGCCACATAGCACCCGAAGCGGTGGACGCAGGTCCCATCGCCTTCGTGCGCGATGGTGATCTGATACGGGTCGATATCGCAGCTCGCTCTCTTGACCTACTCGTCGATGAGGCAGAGCTCGCCTCCCGCCGTTCTGGCTGGGAGCCGCTTCCCCCGCGCTACACCCGAGGCGTTCTTGCCAAGTATTCGCGCCTCGTGCGGTCCGCCGCCGAGGGAGCGACGACCGGCTGACCCGGATGCCACCGGCATCCGGCGTCCTCCACAGATCATCAGAAGGAAACTCATGACTGCTGAAAACGCTTCGGCCGTGCCGAGGCCGCCCGCCCGCCAAGCAGCAGCGCCGGAGATCACCGGCGCAGAGGCCGTGGTCCGCGCTCTCGAGCTGCTCGGGATCAAGGATGTCTTCGGTCTTCCCGGCGGCGCCATCCTTCCTGTCTACGACCCGCTGATGGATGCTTCGGAGCTTCGTCACATCCTCGTACGGCACGAGCAGGGCGCAGGTCACGCTGCAGAGGGGTACGCCTCGGCCTCGGGGAAAGTGGGCGTCTGCATCGCGACGTCCGGTCCTGGCGCGACCAACCTCGTGACAGCCATCGCCGACGCGTACATGGACTCGGTGCCGCTGCTGGCGATCACGGGGCAGGTCTTCTCGACCCTGATGGGAACAGACGCCTTCCAGGAGGCCGACATCGTGGGAATCACGATGCCGGTGACCAAGCACTCCTTCCTGGTGAAGGATGCCGCCGAGATCCCCGGGGCCCTCGCCGCCGCGTACGAGATCGCATCGACGGGCCGTCCCGGCCCCGTTCTCGTCGACATCACCAAGGATGCGCAGCAGGCGACCGCCCCGTTCGTGTGGCCGCCGAAGGTCGACCTGCCGGGCTACCGTCCGGTGACCAAGGCGCACGGCAAGCAGATCCAGGCGGCGGCGGCCCTTCTTGCCCAGGCCAAGAAGCCCGTGTTGTACGTCGGCGGCGGGGTCATCCGCGGCAAGGCGTCCGCTGAGCTTCTCGGTCTTGCCGAGACCACGGGAGCGCCCGTCGTCACCACGCTGATGGCTCGTGGCGCGTTTCCCGACTCGCATCCGCAGCACCTGGGCATGCCGGGCATGCACGGCACGGTTCCGGCGGTGTTGGCGCTGCAGGAAGCCGACCTGCTCATCTCGCTCGGCGCGCGCTTCGACGACCGTGTGACGGGCAAGGCGGCGCTGTTCGCCCCCAACGCCAAGGTCGTCCACGTCGACATCGACCCGGCCGAGATCTCCAAGATCCGCACCGCGGACGTGCCGATCGTCGGTGACGTGCGCGACGTGCTCACCGATCTCGAGTCCGCGTTCCGCGGCGCGATCGACGGCGGCAAGCCGGATACCGAGGAATGGTGGTCCTACCTCGACGGGCTTCGTGATGAGTTCCCCCTCGGATACGCGCCCACGACCGATGGTCTGCTCGCCCCTCAGTTCGTCATCCAGCGGATCGGCGAACTCACCGGACCCGAGGGGGTGTACGCCTCGGGCGTCGGTCAGCACCAGATGTGGGCTGCCCAGTTCATCAAGTACGAGCGTCCCAACTCGTGGCTGAACTCCGGCGGCGCCGGCACGATGGGCTACTCCGTGCCTGCAGCGATGGGCGCGAAGGTGGCCGAACCGGATCGACACGTCTGGGCGATCGACGGCGACGGCTGCTTCCAGATGACCAATCAGGAACTCGCCACCTGCGTCATCAACGACATCCCGATCAAGGTCGCGATCATCAACAACTCGTCGTTGGGGATGGTGCGACAGTGGCAGACGCTGTTCTACGACGGACGGCACTCGAACACCGATCTCAACACCGGGCATGGCACCAAGCGCATCCCCGACTTCGTGAAGCTCGCCGAAGCCTACGGCTGCCTGGCGATCCGTGTCGAGAAGGAAGACGAGGTGGACGCCGCCATCCAGCTCGCCCTCGAGACGAATGACCGTCCGGTGGTGATCGACTTCGTCGTGAGCGCCGATTCGATGGTCTGGCCGATGGTGCCGCAGGGCGTCAGCAACAGCTATGTCCAGTACGCGCGCGAGCACGCGCCCGCTTTCGACGAAGAGGACTGAGCCATGTCGACACACGTGCTGAGCCTGCTGGTGGAGGACCGTCCCGGACTTCTCACCCGTGTCGCCGGGCTGTTCGCCCGCCGGAGCTTCAACATCGAGTCCCTCGCGGTGGGCGTGACCGAGGTTCCGGGCATCTCCCGGATCACGGTCGTCGTCGATGTGGAGGAACAGCTTCCGCTCGAGCAGGTGACGAAGCAGCTGAACAAGCTGATCAACGTCATCAAGATCGTCGAGCTCGACCCGACGTCTTCGGTACAGCGCGAGCACATGCTCGTGAAGGTGCGCACCGACAACGCCTCGCGGTCCAACGTGATCGAGGTGGTCAATCTGTTCCGCGCCTCTGTCGTCGACTACGCCCCGGATGCGCTGGTGATCGAGGTGACCGGAGACAAGGGCAAGGTCGAAGCCCTGCTCAAAGCGCTGGAGCCGTTCGGAATCAAGGAGATCGCCCAGTCCGGCCTTCTCGCCATCGGCCGCGGTGGCAAGAGCATCACCGAGCGCGTCCTGCGCGGCTGACCCACGCTCCCACAGACGAAACGCAACGAACAAGGAGAAACACAAGTGAGTACCGAGATCTTCTACGACGCAGATGCTGACCTGTCCCTCATCCAGGGCAAGAAGGTCGCGATCGTCGGCTACGGCTCCCAGGGTCACGCCCACGCGCAGAACCTTCGCGACTCCGGCGTCGAGGTCACCATCGCCCTCAAGGACGGTTCCAAGTCCGCGCCGAAGGCGGAAGAAGCAGGCTTCCCGGTCAAGTCGGTCGCCGACGCGACGGAGTGGGCTGACCTGATCATGATCCTCGCGCCCGACCAGCATCAGCGCGTGATCTACAGCGAGTCCATCGCGCCGAACCTGACCGCCGGCAAGACCCTGGCTTTCGCGCACGGCTTCAACATCCGCTTCGGTTACATCGATGCGCCCGAGGGCGTCGACGTGATCCTGGTCGCTCCCAAGGCCCCGGGCCACACCGTCCGTCGCGAGTTCGTCGCCGGCCGTGGCATCCCCGACATCATCGCGGTCGAGCGTGATGCCTCCGGCCACGCCTGGGACACGGCGCTCTCCTACGCCAAGGCCATCGGCGGCACGCGCGCGGGCGTCATCAAGACCACCTTCACCGAAGAGACCGAGACCGACCTGTTCGGTGAGCAGGCCGTGCTCTGCGGCGGCGTGAGCCACCTCGTCCAGGCCGGTTTCGAGACCCTCACCGAGGCGGGCTACCAGCCGCAGATCGCCTACTTCGAGGTGCTCCACGAGCTGAAGCTCATCGTCGACCTGATGTGGGAGGGCGGCATCGCCAAGCAGCGCTGGTCGGTCTCCGACACCGCTGAATACGGCGACTACGTCTCCGGTCCGCGAGTGGTGACCCCCGAGGTCAAGGAGTCGATGAAGGCGATCCTGTCCGACATCCAGTCCGGTGCCTTCGCGAAGCGCTTCATCGACGACCAGGACAACGGCGGCGAGGAGTTCCTCGCCCTGCGTGCGAAGGAAGAGAAGCACCCGATCGAGGCGACCGGCAAGGAGCTGCGCTCGCTCTTCGCATGGAAGCAGCAGGACGAGGACTACGTCGACGGCAGTGCTGCGCGCTGACCGCTGACCGACCGAGAAGAACGGGCATCCCTCAGGGGGTGCCCGTTCTTCGTGTCAGGGTCGGGTGAGCTCTTCGAGCACTTCGATCACGTGGCGGTACGACCGTCCGGTCGCGCGAGTCATACCGATCTCGCATGTACGGTTCGCTGAGACGTACGCCGCGAATTCGCCGCGCGACGTCTCCGCCTCCGCGATCTCGCCTGATTCCTGTGCGGTCGCGCTGGCCGTGAGTTCCGGGTGCAACATCCCGCGGTCACCGGCGAATGCACAGCATCCCCATCCCTCGGGGATGAAGACGTCGTCGCCGATCGCCTCGGCGATGGCGGTCAGCGCGGCGGTGGCGCCCAGTGCGGTCGTCGAGCACGTGGGGTGCACGGCGACACTCGCGAGCCGCGACCGCACGTCCAACCGGGGCAATACCTCTCGCGCCACGTAGGTCGTCGCATCCTCGATCCGCAACCTGGCGTAGTCGGGGCGCGCGGCGACGGCCTGCGCGAGCATCACGTCCAGGCCCTCCGTGCAGGAGGCGGCGTCGCAGACCACCGGAAGCTCGCCGCGACGGCTGGCCTCCCAGAGGGTGTCCAGCACTCGGTCGGTCATACGGGCGTAGCCGTCGAGGTGCCCCTTCGACTTCCACGGCGTTCCGCAGCACAGCCCGCCATGCTCATCCGGGATGACGACCGCGATGCCCGCGCGGTCGAGCAGATGTCGCAGCGCGTCACGGGAGCCGAGACCGTCGTTCTCTGCGCCGAACATCGTGCCGATGCACGACCCGAAGAACACGGCGCGCGCATCCGCCGGCGCGGCCGGCTTCGCGGGCGTCGTCCCGCCCGCGGGAGCCCGTCGTCGTAGAGGGGCACGGTGTCCGCGCCGAGGAGCGCGCGGCCCAGATGTGTGGCGCCACGGACGAGCGGCGTCGGCAGCGCGTCGGCGACAGTCAACGCCACCCCGCCGGCGCGGGTCACGCCTCCCCAGTGCGTGGCCGCCGCTGTCCAGACGGCGCCTTCCACCCGGTTCGACTGCTCGGCGCGAAGCCTTCGCACCAGATCGCCCGTGTTGATGTCGACGGGACAGGCGACGGCGCACATCCCGTCGACGGCGCACGTCTGCATACCGTCGTAGTCGTAGTCGGCCTGCAGCTCGCGCAGCAGCTCGGCGTCTCCCTGCTCCTCTGCCCATGCCATGTCGCGGCGGATGACGATCCGCTGTCGCGGTGTCAGGGTGATGTCCTTGCTGGGGCAGGTCGGCTCGCAGTAGCCGCACTCCACGCATCGGTCGACCTCGCTCTCGACCGTCGGGACCCGCTTGAGGTCGGCCAGGTATGAATCGGGGTCCTCGGACAGGAGGACTCCCGGGTTGAGGATGCCGTCGGGGTCGAAGAGCTTCTTGATCTCCCACATCATGTCGGTCAGTTCGTCGCCGTACTGCTTGCGCACGAACGGCGCCATGATCCGACCGGTACCGTGCTCGGCCTTGAGCGATCCTTGCTGCTGCAGGACCAGCGAGACGAGATCGTCGGTGAACCGCCGGTATCGCGCGACGCTGGCGGGGTCGTCGAAGCGTTCGTTGAGCAGGAAGTGGATGTTGCCGTCTTTCGCGTGACCGAAGATGACCGATTCCTCGTAACCGTGCACGGCGAACAGCTCGATCAGTCGCTCGCAGGTATGGAGCAGGCGGGGCACGGGCACCACGATGTCCTCCAGCAGCGCCGTGGTGCCGGAGGGGCGCGCACCGGCGACCGCCGTGTACAGCCCCTTCCGCACCTGCCAGAGCGCCGCGCGCTCCGTGGCATCGGTGGTGAGGCGGGGAAAGACGGCCAGCGGCAGCGACTCGAAGTGGGTCTGTGCGTCTTCGCTCGCACGACGGAGGCCGGCTGCGTCCGTGGCGTGCACTTCGACGAGAAGCGCCGCGTGCCCCCGCACATCGATCTCGGCGATAGCCTGCGGAACGTCGCTGAGGGTCTGTGCGACACGGAGGGAGGCGGCATCCATCAATTCGATGGTGGCGAGTCCGAAATCGGTGAGTGCCGGGAGAGCGGCCATCGCCGCAGACAGCGTCTCGAAGACCAGGAGGCCGGTAGCGACAGCGGGTCGCACATCGATGGTGCGGAAACACGCCTCCGCGACGAACGCCAGGGTCCCTTCGGAGCCGATGATGAGGTGTTCGAGGATGCGAACGGGTTCGTCGAAGTCGAGAAGGGCGTTGAGTCCGTATCCCATCGTGTTCTTCATGGAGAACTGCTGACGGATGAATCGCACGTGATCGGGGGAGTCGAGCAGACGCGCGCGGAGGTCGAGGAGTCCTTCGGCCAGGGCGGGTTCCCTCTCACGCAGCTCGGCGTCGGCGTTCGGGCTCGCCGTGTCGATGATCGTCCCGCTGGGGAGCACGACGCGCATCGACTCGATGGTCTGATACGAGTTGTCCGTGATGCCGCACGCCATCCCGCTGGAGTTGTTCGCGACGACGCCACCGATGGTGCAGGCGATCTCGCTCGCAGGGTCAGGCCCGAGCTTGCGCCGAAATCTTGCCAGACGGGTGTTCACCTGCCGGACTGTCGCTCCGGGGCCGACGCGGACCGACGCCCCCTGATCCTCGACGAGGATGTCTCGGAAGCTGGTCCGCGTGTCGACGAGGATGTCGTCGCTCACTCCCTGTCCGGAGAGGCTCGTCCCCCCGGAGCGGAAGGTGAGGGTGCGTCGTGCGGCCCGGACGGCGGTGAAGATCCGCGCCACGTCCTCCGCATCGGCAGGTGTCAGCACGGCGTCAGGGATCAGCAGGTAGTGCGACGCGTCGTGCGCCCGGGCGAAGCGGTCGATGGAGCGAGAGTGCACCTGCGTCGCGGGCCCGAGCAGCGCGGGGTCCAACGGTTGGGCGAGTGTGGTCGACACGGTGCTCCTCTGCTCCGGACAGGAATTGTCTGACAAGTGTACTGGCAGCGTACGCCTGACTAAGCTGATCGGATGACAACGAGCGTGGATTCCGGTCTCGGGATCGTCGGGGTGGTCGACGCGGTCACCGCACAGCTTCGCGCCCGCATCCTCAGCGGGGAGATCCGTCCGGAGACACCCTTGACCGAGGCGGCCGTCGCTCGGACGTTCGGCGTGGCGCGGCCGAGCGCGAAGGCAGCCATCGAGCAGCTCGTCGCCTCCGGCATCCTCGTTCGAACCGCGCACCGCAGTGCCAGGGTTGCGGGAATCGACCCCGCCACCGTCAGAGACGTGTATCGCACCAGAACGAGACTCGAGAGCGCCGCCCTGCGGGAACTCGCAGGGACCAGGACGGTGCCGCAGTTCGCCGTGGACGCGAATGCCGAGATCCTCGCCTTGCCGCCAGGACCGGATCCGGCCACCGTGGATCCGGATCTTCGGTTCCACACCGCACTCATCGACGCCCTGGAGAGCGAACGGACGAGCCGGATGTATCGCAGCGTCCTCGACGAGGTGCGCTTGTGCATGGCGCAGGTGCAAGGACGACGACTCCTGGCCGCCGCCGCGATCGCTGCCCAGCATGCCGAGATTCTCGAGGCCGTCGCGTCCGGTGAGGGGGAGCGGGCGGCGAGGCTGCTCGCAGAGCACCTCTTCGCCGCGGAGGAGCGGCTCGTGGAAGCACTCGGCGCTCGGTAGCGCCGGGCACACGGCTACTCTGCGGGCGCCGCCTCGTCGATCTGGATCGGCGCGTCTGCGGGGTCCGCCCAGACCGGGGCGGGGAGAGGAGTGTCGACCTCGCCGGCCTGGATTGCGCGGAGCGCCTCGGTGATCTCGTCGTCGTTCTCGGGCACAGCGAGATCGCAGGTGCGCAGCTCGGACGCGAATTGCAGGGTCAGGCGGATCTTCCCCGCCTCGACGGCCTCCGCCGTCGTGCCGGTTCGGATCTCGCTGCCTGTCTGGATGGCCGGCACCTGGTTGCAGACGTGGTAGACCTCGCCGCCGTCCACCCAGACGACTTCGTCTTTGCCGAGCAGCTGAATGACCGCCGACTGGTCGGCGGTGTACTGCTCGACCGACGGCGGTGAGAAGTCGATGCCGAGGACGACGGCGAGCGTGGCGAGGGCGATCCCGACGACACCGGCCGTCGCCTTCTGCCCTTTGTCCATGTCTTTGTTGAGGAAGATCAGGATGATGAGGGGGAGGAACGCGACCACCGCGATGATGGCGCCGAGCTGATTCTGAACGAAGAAGCGCAACGTGTCCGATCTGCGAGCCGGGTCGAGCCGGTTGGCCTTCTTCCACAGGATGGAGCCGGTGATGGAGAGCGTGGCGATGATCACGAGCAGGACGAGAAGAGAGATGAACGCCCACTGCGGGAACTGCGCGGTGGCATTCTGCTCCTGCAGGAGCCCGGTCTCCGGATCGCGGACGAGGGCGCCGTCTTCCCCGACGAAGACCCGCTGACGCAGCAGCCAGAAGATGCCGAACGCCTCGCCCGCGATGGCCAAGGCCCACAGACTCGCGGCGATCCAGCGGAACGTCGTCGCCTTCTTCTTCGCGGCAGGCGTGGGTGTCCAGCCGACCGGCGGATCGGTGCGTCCTGGTGTGCTCGTGTCGCGGTCGATCCGGTCCGACTTCGCGTTCTCCGTCACGGCGATCCTTCCCCGTAAGCGAGGGCACTCCGGCCCGATGCCCTGAGCATAGTGGACCGCGTGTCCTACTCTGGGGGAATGACTTCCCACTCCGACGACGCGCTCAGCTGGGACGGCGACGACGCCGCGCCGCAGAAGGATGCCGCACTTCCCGACGGGTGGAACGCCGTGGGCAAGGGGAGCGCTGTCGTCGGTCGGATCGAGGCGGATGGAACGGTCGTGCCTGCCGACGGTCAGGAGCGCGCAGGCCTGAGCACGGCGATGCTGCTCATCCTCGGAGTGGTCGGCGGCGTCTACCTCCTCTACACGATCGGATGGGTCATCGGCGGTCTGCGCCTGGGCCCGCTCGCATCCTTCCTCGTCGACGACGTCATGTTCGTACCGTGGTTCGTCTTGGCCGTCGCCGCTCCCGCGCTCTGGTTCCTCGCCAGCTGGGTGCTGACCCGCGGGCGTGCCGCGTGGATTCGGGTGGCAGCGCTCCTCGTGGGAGTCGTGCTCCTCGTGCCCTGGCCGTTCGTCACAGTGGGGGCGATCGGAGCATGAGCGAATCACAGACCACCACGCCCGTATCCGCAGGCTCTCCCCGTTGGCTTGTCGGACTCGTCATCGGCCTCGCCGGTCTCCTGTACGCCTATGCGGTGTGGAACGCCGTGGCGCACCTCATCACCATGGCGCAGAGCGGGCTCACCGGAGCCGGATGGTTGACCTTGCTGTTCGGCGTCGTGTTCCCGGCGATCGTCTTCGGATTCGCCTTCGCCATCGGACGACGGCGCCGCGTGGGAGAACTCGCGCTGGCGTTCCTCGCCGGGCTCGGGATCGTTGCCGTTTTCTGGTTGAGTCTCCTCACCCTGAGTCTGACCCTGCCCAGCGCCTGAACCCGCGGCACCCGTTCGGGTAGGCGACTCGAGCTGTCACACGGCGCGGAGCGCGCTGGCCCCTCGGGTACAGTTGACGTGATCGCGCCCCCATGGTGTGCGGCGCATCGGCCCTCTCCCGCCTGCCGCGCTGCCCCGAAGGATTCTCTGTGCCGAAGCCCGTTGTGCTCATCGCCGAAGTGCTCTCTCCCGCCACGATCGAGGCCCTCGGCCCGGACTTCGATGTCCGAAACGTCGACGGCACCGATCGGGAGGCTCTCTTCGCCTCCCTTGCCGACGCGGATGCGGTGCTCGTCCGTTCCGCCACGCGCATCGATGAGGAGGCGCTGAGCCACGCGCCCAACCTCAAGGTCGTCGCTCGTGCCGGAGTGGGCCTCGACAACGTCGACATCAAGGCCGCGACCGCCGCAGGCGTGATGGTCGTCAATGCGCCGACGTCGAACATCGTCTCCGCCGCCGAGCTCACCGTCGGACACATCCTGAGCCTCGCGCGCCGCATCCCGGCGGCGCATGCGTCTCTCGCCGCGGGCCAGTGGAAGCGCAGCTCCTTCACCGGCGCCGAGCTGTTCGAGAAGACGGTCGGCATCGTCGGACTCGGTCGCATCGGCGCGCTCGTCGCCGCTCGGCTCGCCGCCTTCGACATGCGCGTCGTCGCGTACGACCCCTACGTCACGTCGGCTCGCGCACAGCAGCTCGGTGTGCAGCTGCTGTCGCTCGACGAGCTCGTCGCGGAAGCCGACTTCCTCACGATCCACATGCCCAAGACTCCTGAGACCACCGGCATGATCGGCGCAGAGCAGTTCGCCGCGATGAAGCCGACGGCGTTCGTGGTGAACGTCGCGCGGGGCGGTCTCATCGACGAGGGCGCCCTTCATGAAGCCCTCGTCGCCTGTGAGATCGCCGGTGCGGGCCTCGACGTCTTCACGTCGGAGCCCCCGGCGGAGGGCGGCACCGCTCGCGCACTGCTGGAGCTGCCCAACGTGGTCGTCACCCCGCACCTGGGCGCGAGCACCGAGGAAGCTCAGGAGAAGGCAGGCGTCTCGGTCGCCCGCTCAGTGCGTCTGGCGCTCGGCGGAGACCTGGTGCCCGATGCGGTCAACGTCGCCGGTGGCGTCATCGACCCGTACGTGCGTCCCGGGATCTCGCTCGTCGAGAAGCTCGGCCAGATCTTCGCGGCGTTGGCGACCTCTCCGCTGACCAGCCTCGACGTCGAGGTGCACGGCGAACTCAATGACTATGACGTCAGCGTGCTCAAGCTGGCGGCCCTCAAGGGAGTCTTCACCAACATCGTCAGCGAGACCGTCTCGTACGTCAACGCGCCTCTGCTCGCCGAGCAGCGCGGCATCGCGGTCCGTCTCCTCAAGGATGACGTCAGCGATGAGTACCGGAACATCATCACCCTCACCGGCGCGCTGTCGGACGGCTCCCAGCTCTCGGTCTCCGGAACCCTCACGGGTCCGAAGCAGGCCGAGAAGCTCGTCGGCATCAACGATCACACGCTGGAACTGCCGATCGAGAAGCACCACGTCGTGATGCTGTACACCGACCGCCCCGGCATCGTCGCCGTCTACGGCCAGAAGTTCGGCGAGGCCGGCATCAACATCGCCGGGATGCAGATCGCGCGACAGGCGGCTGGGGCACAGGCGCTCAGTGTGCTGACGCTGGATTCACCGGTGTCCGACGAACTGCTCGACGACGTGCGCGACGCGATCGACGCCGATCTCTTCCGGCAGATCGAGATCACCGAGGTCTGACCGCGGGATTCTCGAAGAAGGCGGGTGGCGCGACCACCCGCCTTCTTCGTGTGTGGTGCGCGCTACGAGGTCGCGCGCAGCACGAGCGCGATCAGATCGGCGAGTTGCTCGCGATGCGGGACCAGCCGTTCGGGTCCGTGGATGTCGAGAGAGTTGTTGAAGTACAGGCCGTCGCTGAGCAGCATGACGAGGTCGAGGCTCGCGGTGTCCCGCACATGGGGGCGAATCGCGTCCTCCCACCGTCGCCGGGTGTCGCGGAGAGCCTCGGCGGCTGCGGTCGTGCCGCCCTGCGCGAGGCGTGAAGCGGCGATCAGAACTCGATCGAGGGCCTCATCCTCCATCACCGAGGTGCGGATGTAGTAGGCGACGGGGCCTTCATCGGCTGACGTCATACGTTCGAGATCCTGCGAGGCGAGGGCGTCGAGTCTCTCGAGCAGGCCGGCCGTGAGTTCTTCTTTGGATCCGAAGTGGTAGAGCAAGCCGCCTTTGGACACGCCGGCAGCCCTTGCCGTGGCTTCGAGAGTCGCAGCGCGTTCGCCGTCGGCGATGACGATTGTCTCGAAGGCGTCGAGAACCTTCTCGCGGGCGAGGGGAGGTCGGGGCATATCTGTTACTATACCAGCCGGACGGTTTAGTTATGGGCTGCTCCACGAGGAAAGGTGTGTCATGAGCCGTACTGCGTCGATTCCGACGTTCGAGACGGATGCTCCCCGCGTCGGAGCACGCGGCTGGGCCGCGCTGTTCGTCCTGATGCTCCCCGTGCTGCTGGTCTCGGTCGACAACACCGTTCTCAGCTTCGCGCTGCCGGAGATCTCACTCTCGCTCGCGCCCACCGGAGCGGAGCAACTCTGGATCATCGACGTGTACCCGCTTGTTCTGGCCGGGTTGCTGGTGACGATGGGCACTCTCGGCGATCGATTCGGACGGCGGCGGATGCTGCTGATCGGGGCCGTCGGTTTCGCTGCGGTGTCTGCGCTGGCGGCCTTCGCGCCGACAGCGGGACTGCTGATCGCGGCCAGGGCGCTGCTCGGTTTCTTCGGAGCGATGCTCATGCCGTCGACGCTGTCGCTGCTGCGCTCCATCTTCCGGAACCGCGACCAACGCCGGATGGCCATCGCGGTCTGGGCGTCGGCGTTCTCCGCCGGCGCCGCACTGGGGCCGATCGTGGGCGGATTCCTCCTGGAGCACTTCTCCTGGGGCTCCGTCTTCCTGATCGCCGTACCCGTGCTCATCCCTCTGCTGATCTGCGCGCCGCTGCTGGTGCCGGAGAGTCGTGACCCGAACCCCGGCCGGATCGACCCGGCGAGCATCCTGTTGTCGATGGCCGCGATGGTCCCCGTCGTCTATGCGATCAAGTCGCTCGCGGTGGATGGACCGTCGTTGGCGATTCTCGGCTGGGTGGTGCTGGGAGTGGGGATGGGCGCGATGTTCGTGCGGCGGCAGCTCCGCGCCGAGGTGCCCATGCTCGACATGGCGCTGTTCCGGCGGGGGTCGTTCTCCGGAGCGATCCTGGTGAATCTGCTCAGCGTCGTCGCACTGGTCGGCTTCCTCTACTTCGTGTCGCAGCACCTTCAGCTGGTGCTCGGCCTGTCGCCGATGGTGGCGGGGCTCGCGCTCGTGCCGGGTATGGCGGCCATGATCGTCGCCGGCCTCACCGTCGTCCCGATCTCTCGGCGCGTCCGTCCGCACGTGCTCGTCCCGAGTGCTCTGGTGTTCTCGGTGGTCGGCTACCTGATCGTGGCCTTCACCTCGCAGGACCACGGGGTCGTGCCGCTGATCATCGCCTTCGTGGTTCTGGGTGTCGGCATCGGCGCTGCCGAGACCATCTCGAACGAGCTGATCCTGTCGAGCGCCCCCGCGGAGAAGGCCGGAGCCGCCAGTGCGGTCTCCGAGACCGCCTACGAACTCGGTGCCGTGCTCGGGACCGCCGTCCTCGGCGGCATCATCACCGCCTTTTACCACAGCGCCCTCGTCGTGCCGGCCGGGGTGCCTGCCGACGCGGCGGCGGCCGCAGAAGAGACCCTCGCCGGCGCGTATACGGCGGCGCAGGCGCTGCCGGCGGATCCGGGTGATGCGCTGTGGGATGCGGCTGCAGCGGCATTCGGCTCAGGGGTGATGGTCACCTCCTTGATCGGGGCCGCTCTCGTGGTCGCCGCAGGTGCGATCGCCGCCGTCACACTGCGCAAGGCGCCCTCGCACTGACCAGTACGCTGGGAGGACCGGTCGGCTCGACATGCTCGGATGCCGGCCGGTTCATCCCGCTGCAAGGAGAGTCATGTCGCGTGTCGTGAAGCTGGCCGTCATCCCCGGTGACGGGATCGGTCCCGAGGTGGTCGCCGAAGCCGAGAAGATCCTCGATGCCGTCACCCTGAACACCGATGTGACGTTCGACAAGACACGGTTCTCCCTCGGTGCGGCACGCTACCTCGAGACGGGGGACACCCTCACGGACGACGACCTCCAGGCGATCGCCGCGCACGACGCGATCCTCTTGGGGGCGGTGGGCGGTACGCCCGGTGATCCGCGTCTGAAGGATGCGAACATCGAGCGGGGTCTTCTGCTGAAACTGCGGTTCACGCTGGACCACTATGTGAACCTTCGCCCTTCCAAGCTTTTCGCGGGCGCATCCGGCCCGCTGGCCGACCCCGGCGAGATCGACTTCGTGGTGGTTCGGGAAGGCACAGAGGGTCCCTACGTCGGCAACGGCGGGTCGATCCGTCAGGGCACGCCGCACGAGGTGGCCAACGAGACGTCCGTGAACACCGCGTTCGGGGTCGAGCGCGTCGTCCGGTACGCCTTCGAACTCGCCGAACGCCGAGGGAAGAAGATCACGCTCGTTCACAAGACCAACGTGCTGGTGCACGCCGGCGCCATCTGGCAGCGAGTCGTGAAAGAGGTGTCGGCGGAGCATCCCGACGTGGCCGCCGACTATCTCCACGTGGATGCCGCCACCATCTTCCTGGTGACCGACCCCTCGCGCTTCGACGTCATCGTCACCGACAACCTGTTCGGCGACATCCTCACGGACCTCGCCGGCGCCGTGACCGGCGGCATCGGCCTCGCGGCGTCCGGCAACATCAATCCGGAGGGGAAGTCTCCCTCCATGTTCGAGCCGGTCCACGGATCGGCACCGGACATCGCTGGACAGCAAAAGGCCGACCCGTCAGCGGCGATCCTCTCGGTCGCACTGATGCTCGATCACCTCGGTCTCGGGGCGGAGTCCGCTCGCGTCAGCGCGGCAGTGGAGGCGGACATCGCGGAACGGAGCGCGCCGCGCACGACGGCCGAGATCGGTTCCGCCATCGCTGCTCGCCTCTGAGCGGGCAGGCGTAGGCTGGCAGAGCGCGAAGCTGCGCCCACTTTCGAAGAACGGATGATGAGATGACGACCATCGATGCGACCGCGACGGCGACTCCGCTGGAGTTCGCTGTGACGAAGAACCTCACGGCCGCCTCCCCGGCTCGGATCGCCGAGGTCAACGAGAACCCTGGATTCGGCGTCGTCTTCACTGACCACATGGTCGACATCTGCTGGTCGGCCAAAGGAGGCTGGCACCGTCCGCGCGTGCAGCCGTACGGGCCGATCCTTCTCGACCCCGCGGCATCGGTCCTGCACTACGGACAGGAGATCTTCGAGGGCATCAAGGCCTACCGGCACGAGGACGGATCCATCCACACCTTCCGTCCGGACCGCAACGCCGCCCGTCTGCAGGAGAGCGCCCGTCGACTGGCCCTCCCCGAGCTGCCGACCGAGTACTTCATCCAGTCGCTGCGTGAGCTGATCGCGGTCGACGGTCGCTGGGTGCCGTCCGGCGCCGATCAGAGCCTCTACCTGCGTCCGTTCATGTTCGCCAAAGAGGCGTTCCTCGGCGTCCGGGCAGCGGAGAAGGTCGCCTACTACGTCATCGCCAGCCCGGCGGGCGCGTATTTCAGTGGTGGAGTGAAGCCTGTGCGGATCTGGCTGTCCGAGGAGTATGCCCGCGCCGGCAAGGGCGGCACCGGCAAGGCCAAGACGGGGGGAAACTACGCCTCGAGTCTGCTGGCGCAAAGCGGGGCGACGGCGAAGGGGTGCGACCAGGTCGTGTTCCTGAACGAGAACCGCTACGTCGAGGAGCTCGGCGGCATGAACGTCGTCTTCGTCTTCAAGGACGGGCGCGTCGTGACCCCCGAATCCGACAGCATCCTGGAGGGCATCACCCGCGACTCGCTGCTCCAGTTGGCGGAAGACCGCGGCTACACCGTCGAGAAGCGCCCGATCTCGATCGACGAGTGGCGTGACGGTGTCGCGTCCGGCGACATCGTCGAGGTGTTCGCCTGCGGAACCGCCGCCGTCGTCACGCCGATCGGCGCCCTCGTGGGCGAGGGATTCGACGAGCCGCAGCCCCTGGGCGAACTCGCGCTGTCGCTGCGCGAGGAGCTGACTGATATCCAGTACGGACGTCGCGAGGACAAGCATGGCTGGCTACTCCGCCTGGACTCCTGAGACCCGCGCGGCTCGCTAGGCTGGTGCCATGAAAATCGCCCGGTTCAGCCACGACGACGCCATCATGTACGGGATCATCGATGGGACCGACCTCGTCGTTCTCGCCGGAGATCCCATGTTCGCCGGGTACGAGACGACCGGTGCGCGCGTGCCGTTGGCGGATGCTGCGCTGCTGGCACCCGTGATCCCGCGGTCCAAGGTGGTGTGCGTCGGCAAGAACTATCACGACCACGCCGCCGAGATGGGGGGAGTGGCTCCTGAGGAGCCGCTGCTGTTCCTCAAGCCCAACACCTCCGTGATCGGGCCGAACGACGCCATCGTGCGCCCGTCGATCTCCGAACGCACCGAATACGAGGGCGAACTCGCTGTCGTCATCGGAAAGATCGCGAAGAACGTCAAGGCCGAGAACGCACTCGACTATGTGATCGGCTACAGCATCGGCAACGATGTGACCGCTCGCGACCTGCAGCGCAAGGACGGGCAGTGGTCCAGGGCGAAGGGTTTCGACACGTTCTGCCCGCTCGGCCCGATCATCGAGACCGACTTCGACTCGACGTCCGCGACGATCGAGACCCGCGTGAACGGCGAGATGCGCCAGCAGGCGCCGCTCACCGACATGATCCACTCGGTTCCCGCGATCATCGAGTACGCATCAGCCGTGTTCACGCTTCTCCCCGGTGACGTCATCCTGACGGGCACGCCGGCCGGAGTGGGCACGTTCGACGCGGGTGACGTCGTCGAGGTGGAGGTCACCGGGCTGGGGATCCTGCGCAACGTCGCACGCAACGCCGCTCCCGCCTCATGACCGACGTCGCCGCTCTGACGGCGGTGCAGCAGACGGCTGTACAGCGTCGGACGGTCCTGGTGCTGTCCGCAGGACAGGTGCTCGGCGGCATCGCGTTCGGCGCGACCGTCTCGCTGGGCGCGCTGCTGGCGGCGGACATCTCCGGTAACGATGCCCTTTCGGGGCTTGCCACCGCCTCCGTCACTCTCGGAGCTGCACTGTGCGCCATACCGCTCGCGCGGCTGGCCGCCCGAACAGGTCGGCGTCGTGCGCTCACCCTGGGCAATCTCTTCGCCCTCGTCGGGATCGCCGTCGTCATCGCCGCCGCCGCTCTCAGGACGTTCCCGCTGCTGCTCGTCGGCATCCTGATGATCGGCGCGGGGAACGCCGGCAATCTCCAGTCCCGGTTCGCGGCGACCGACCTCGCGGCCCCGCAGCATCGTGGCCGTGACCTCTCGATCGTCGTCTGGTCGACCACGATCGGGGGTGTCGCCGGGCCACTTCTTCTCGGCCCCGGGGAGATCGTCGGGGCGGCGCTCGGGATGCCGCCGCTCACCGGGTCGTACGTGTTCTCCTTCGTCGCGCAGTGCGCCGCGCTGGTGCTGTACATCGTGGCGCTGCGCCCCGACCCGCTGCTGGCGGCGGAACGGCTGGCGAAAGCCGCGGCGGCGGCGACCGGCATGCGCATCGCGGATCGCCCACTCGTGGCGAGGTACGCGATCTTCGCTGTCGCCGGCTCCCACGTCGTTATGGCCTCGGTCATGGCGATGACGCCCGTGCACCTGTCGCACATGGCGCACGGTGCCAACGGGATGGCGCCCACGCCCGCGGACGTGTCTGCCCTGGTCGGGATCACCATCGCCCTCCACGTCGGCGGCATGTATGCACTGTCACCGGTGTTCGGTGTGCTCGCCGACCGGTGGGGGCGACTCCGTGTCGTTCTGCTCGGTCAGGCCTTGCTTGCCGGTGCGCTCGCATTCGCGGTGTTCGCCGGCACCGAGGCGTGGGGCGTCATGGTGGCTCTGATTCTGCTCGGCCTCGGGTGGAGCGCTGCGACGGTGGCCGGCGCGGCACTGCTGACCGAAGCATCCGCCCCTGAGCTTCGCACTCGGCGGCAGGGCCGCAGCGATTCCCTGATGAGCCTGTCCGCCGCAGCGGGGTCCGTCCTCGCCGGCGTCATCCTGGCGAACTTCCAGTACGCCGGGCTCGGTATCGCGGCATCCGTCCTCGTCGTGGCGATCATCGTTCTGTCGCCGATGGGCCGACTGACGCACACAGCGGCGGTGGGGCAGGGCCTCGCGCCGTAGAATCGGAGAGCTATGGCTACTCCTCACCCCCTCACCACGACCGCCAGTGGTGCCGACGTCCGCGTCCGCTTCTGCCCTTCGCCGACGGGCCTGCCGCATGTCGGCCTGGTGCGCACGGCCCTCTACAACTGGGCGTACGCGCGCCACAACGGCGGCAAGATGGTGTTCCGCATCGAAGACACCGACGCCGCGCGCGACAGCGAAGAGAGCTATCGGCAGCTTCTCGACGCGCTCAACTGGCTCAAGATCGATTGGGACGAGGGCGTGGAGGTGGGTGGACCGAACGCGCCGTACCGTCAATCGGAGCGGCACGCCATCTACCGATCGGTCATCGACAAGCTTCTCGCGAGCGGCGCGCTCTACGAGAGCTTCTCCGACGCGGCAGAGATCGACGCGCGCAACGAGGCCAACGGCCGGGCCAAGCAGCTCGGCTACGACAACTTCGACCGCGATCTCACCGGCGAGCAGAAAGCGGCGTTCCGTGCCGAGGGGCGTCAGCCGGCGCTGCGTCTCCGCGTTCCCGACGAAGACCTCACCTACGTCGACCTCATCCGTGGTGAGGTTACTTTCCCGGCCGGTTCGTTCCCCGACTTCGTCGTCGTGCGCCCGAACGGCGTGCCGCTGTACACGTTCGTGAACCCCGTCGACGACGCGCTCATGGGCATCACTCATGTGCTGCGCGGTGAAGACCTGATGCCGTCGACGGCACGTCAGCTCGCGCTGTATGCCGCATTGATCGACGCAGACGTCACCACGTTCGTCCCGCGTTTCGCTCACATGCCGCTGGTGCTGGGGGAGACCGGCAACAAGAAGCTCTCCAAGCGTGACCCGCAGGCCGATCTCTTCCTGCACCGCGACCGCGGCTTCATCCACGAAGGCCTGCTGAACTACCTCGCGCTGCTCGGATGGTCGATCGGCCCCGATCGCGATGTCTTCTCCCTCGAGGAGTTCACCGCAGCCTTCGACATCGAGAACGTGAATGCGAACCCGGCGCGCTTCGACCAGAAGAAGGCCGAATCGATCAACGGCGACCACATCCGGTTGCTCGACGGCAAGGACTTCGCCGAGCGGACGATTCCCTATCTCGCCGCGGCCGGACTGTTCGACGAGCCCACGCACGATCAGCTCGTCCTCGCCTTCCGCGTCGCGCCGTTGGTTCAGGAGCGCGTTCAGCTGCTGGGCGATGTGCCGGGAATGGTCGGCTTCCTCTTCACCGACGACGTGTCCTACGATGCCGACGCGTTGAAGGGTCTCCCGGCGAACGCCGCCGAGGTGCTCGACGCCTGCGCCTCCGCGATCGAACCGCTGACCGACTTCACGCCGGAGACGATCCAGGATGCTCTCGCGGCGGCGCTCGTGGAGAAGCTGGAGCTCAAGCCGCGGATCGCATACGGCCCGCCGCGAGTGGCGATCACCGGCCGACGCATCTCGCCGCCGCTCTTCGAGTCGATGGAGCTGCTCGGCAAGGACGAGTCGCTGCGTCGACTTCGCGCGCTGTCGACTTTCCTCGCGCGCTGATCCGCGGCGCGCCCGGCCGGCGGCGCAGCGCGGCGCTTTTGGCGAACAGGCCGCCGGTCGGGTAAGCTTGACTCTCGGTGCGAGGCTCCGGTTTCGCCCTTGGGGTATGGTGTAATTGGCAACACGGCGGTTTCTGGTTCCGTTGTTCTTGGTTCGAGTCCAGGTACCCCAGCCAGACAAAAACCCCCGCGAGAGCGGGGGTTTTGTCGTTTCACCTTTCGCTCACTCGCACTCGCCGATGAATCCGAGATAGCAGACGGCCTCGTGGGTGACCGCCGGCGCGTGATCGTTGTTCGACACCTCGCGGGTGGCCAGCTCAGGCGTCCGAGCGAGGCTGCCGTAGTCGCCGAGAGTGGCCACGTAAGATCCTGGCTCGTCCAGCGCCCTCATCTCGTCGATTGCAGCGAGGTAGTCCTTGCACAGAGTCGCTGCCGTCTCGGTGAGTTCGACTCCGCTGCAGGTCGCGTCGTACTGAGCCGCCATCAGGCTGATGCAATCGGTCCAATCCTGATCGACCGTGCAGGGATTCACGGCGTCCATGGTGACGTCGTAGCGTCCCGTCTCGTACTGCTCGCTGTGAAAGGTCTCCGGCTTCTCAGGGACGTCGACCTTCGTCCAGTGGCGTGCCGTCGTCACGGCGAAGACGACGACGATCGCCGCGATGAGCAGCAGCGCCCCGAGGACGGAGAGCGTCACCCACAGCCCGACGTTTCGCTTCTTCCCGTCGGTCTCCTGGGTGGCTTGCGGAGCCTGCTCCGGGCTCGCCGGCAGCAGACGCGACAGGTCGTGATCGCCCCATGGTGCGTCCGCCCCGGCTGCGGGCGGTGCTGGTGCCTGGGACTGAGCGGCGGGCGTCACCATCTGTCCGGCCGCTGCCGTCGTGAGCCAGTAGGTGTACCAGCTCTGCGTCGACGCCGGGTCCGCAAGCACCGATTGTGCATCGGCGTCCGTCAGATCGAGACCGAGAGACGAGCGACCGTCCGCGCTGACAAGGGCTGAGCGGAACTCTTCGATCGACAGGGCCATGGTCAGGATCATGGCAGAACAGGCGCGGCGGAGACAATCGCCGCCAAGTGATGCCGCACGGCGAAGCGATGTCCGAGGCATGCGGGAGAATATCGGGGTGTCAGGTATGAAGGCGTTCTGGAATGCGCTCCCCACCGAAGGTCGATGGCTGCTTTCCACCGTCGCGGTACAGACTCTCGGGCGAGGTCTCACGCTGCCGTTCACGATCATCTATCTCCACGAGGTCCGCGGGTTCGACCTCGGCATCTCCGGAGCGCTGATGAGTCTCATCGCCATCACCGGCCTGATCGTCACCGGCCCCGGCGGGACATTGATCGATCGCTACGGTGCTCGGCGCATCCTGATCGCCGGGCTCCTCGCGATGATCGCCGGGTGCGCGCTCCTGGCCTTCGCCACGCATCCGGCTGTCGCGGCCGTCGCGGTGATGCTGATCGGGGTGAACTTCGGTGTCTCCTGGCCCGGCCTGAACGCCTTGATCGCCAGCGTCGTCGACGGCGATATCCGGCAGCAGTACTTCGGCATCAACTTCGCGCTGGTGAACCTCGGCATCGGCGTCGGCGGAGTGGTCGGGGGGTTCTTCGTCGACGTGGACGATCCCGGAACCTTCACCACGATCTTCCTGGTCGACGCCGTCAGCTGCCTGATCCCGCTGGCGCTGCTGCTCGGACCGCTGCGTCGCGTGCGCACCCAGCCAGACGCCGACGACACCTCCGAGGAGCTCGGCGGGTATCGCGACATACTGCGCCGACCCGCGGTGCTCTGGTTGACTCTCCTCACCTTCCTGTCGGTGTTCATCGGATACGGGCAGATGGAGGCGGGTTTTCCGCCTACGCGCGGCAGGTGGCCGAGGTCTCCACGCAGGTGGTCGGGATCGCCTTCGCCGTGAACACCGTCGTCATCGTGCTTCTGCAGTTCGCCGTCCTGCGACTCATCTCGGGAAAGAGGCGGACCCGAGTGATGCAGGTGATGGCTCTCATCTGGGCTCTCTCGTGGGTGCTGCTGGGCGCTGCCGGTCTGCTTCCGGCGTCGCTTGTGGCCGCCATCGGCGTGATCGCCTACATGGGCGTCTTCGCGTTCGGTGAAACGATGCTGCAGCCGACGGTGCCGGCGATGTACAACGATCTGGCTTCTGACCGGACGCGTGGTCGCTACAACGCGATCAATTCCGCCGCGTTCCAAGGCGGAGCGATCGCCGGACCCCTGGTCGCCGGAGTGATGCTCGGCGAAGGACTGGACAGCTGGTTCATCGGCGTCATGATCGTGGGGAGCGTCGCGGTGGGCGGACTTGCGATGGTGCTGGAACGGGTGGTCACGGCCGACGTCAACGGTGTGAAGAATGACGAGCCGACACCGAACGTCGCCCCTGCCGCCGCGCCGGTCGCACCAGGCGATTAGCACGCCCGAGACCGCTGCGCCACTCCCTTTCCACGGCTCTCCGACCACGGCATTCTCCAAGAGAGCGGTCTGCGACACGAGTCGACGCGCGTTCGAAACGAGGAGGACCGACGAATGGCGGCATTGACTCGGGTGGTACCCGGCGAGGATCCCGGCTTCCGGCGACGGCGCTCAGGATCCGGTTTCCGATACCTCGACCACCAGGACGTACCAGCGCCTGAGGCGGATCGAGAACGGATCCGCGACCTCGCGATCCCGCCGGCCTGGACCGATGTCTGGATCGCCACCGACCCGTTGGCGCACATCCAGGCGGTCGGTGTCGACGGTGCCGGTCGGAAGCAGTACCTTTATCACCCGTTGTGGAGTGTGTCTCGCGACCGACGGAAGTTCGCGCGCGCGCTCGATCTCGCCGCAGCGCTTCCCAGCGCTCGCGCCCAGGTGACCCGCACGCTGCGCGAGGAGGGGCAGACAAAGGACCGCGCGCTCGCGATCGCGTTCCGGTTGCTCGACGACGCCGCGCTCCGCATCGGGTCCGATCGCTATCTCGTCCGGCATGGCAGTCGTGGTCTCACGACGCTGCGCCGTCGTGATGTCCGGGTCGAGGGAAGCGACCTGGCGCTGTCCTTCCCCGCCAAGAGCGGGCGCACGGCGTCGATCGAGATCACCGACGAGTCGCTCGCGGAAGCACTCGCAGAGTTCGCCGTCGGTGCGCCCCGCGCTTTCCTACTGGCTTATCGAAAAGGTCGCCGGCGGGTCCGGATCACACCGGCAGAGGTGAACACGTACATTCGCGACATCACGGGCGCGTCGTTCTCGGCGAAGGACTTTCGAACGTTGCACGGAACGATCCTCGCGGCCGATGCGCTCGCCCGCATCGGCCGACTCGACAGTCGCGGTGAGCGGAATCAGGCGGAGCGGCTGGCCGTCCAGGCCGCTGCGGCGGCGCTCGGCAACACCACGGCGGTCGCGCGGGGCAGCTACATCGACCCGCGCGTGTTCCGTCTGTACTCACGCGGAAAGACCATGGACCTGACCGTGACGCCGGAAACGGCGATCCGTCGGCTGCTCGGCGGCCCGGAGAAGATCGGCAAGGTGGACGGGAACTCGGCCACCCGCCGAAGCGGATGACTGTCGCTCCTGCGTCATCGTCGATGACGGCACGTCGGCATCCGAATGGGAGGATGGATCCATGCACACCGCCAATCTGAGCCGAGACGAGACCGCGGCGCGATCCGCAGCGGTCACCGTGCACGGTATCCGTGTCGAACTCGATCTGACCGGAGCCCCGGAGCGTGCGCGCACCGGATTCCCCACCACGACGACCCTCGAGTTCGACGCCACCACCGACGCGACCTGGATCGACTTCATCGGGGAGGGCGTACACCGCGTCGTCGTGAACGGCGTCGACCAGGACGTGAACTATGACGGTGCGCGCATCCGACTCTCGGGGCTTGCGGCCACCAACGTGGTCCGAGTGGAGGCGGTCGGAGCCTACAGCCGCACCGGCGAGGGGCTTCATCGGTTCCACGATCCGGCAGACGACGCGACCTACCTCTACACGCAGTACGAGCCTGCGGACGCACGCCGAGTCATGGCATGTTTCGAACAGCCCGACATGAAAGCCGCGTACACGTTCGTGGTCGACGCGCCTTCCGGATGGGAGGTCTTGTCGAACCAGGGCGCGGAGCGAGTCGACGTCGGGGTCGGAGTGCAACGAGTCGAATTCGCCCCCACCCTGCCGATCTCCAGCTATATCACCGCCGTCGCCGCGGGACCCTACGCACGGGTCACGGGTGAATGGCAGCGCGGAGACCAGAGCATCGCGCTCGGACTGTTCGCGCGCCGCTCTCTGGCGCAGTACATGGAATCCGAGGAGATCCTGGACGTCACTCGCCAGGGTCTCGACTTCTTCACCGAGGCCTTCGCCTACCCGTACCCCTGGGGGAAGTACGACCAGATCTTCGTCCCCGAGTACAACCTCGGGGCTATGGAGAACCCGGGCCTGGTGACCTTCACCGAGGCGTACCTCTCGCGAGGCGCAGCGACCGATGCGCAGCGAGCCGCCAGGGCGAACACGGTCCTGCACGAGATGGCGCACATGTGGTTCGGCGACCTCGTCACGATGAAGTGGTGGGACGATCTCTGGCTCAAGGAGTCCTTTGCGGACTACATGGGCGCGCACGCGTCCGCCGTGGCCACGCGGTTCCACGACGCGTGGGTCAAGTTCGCCGCCAACCGCAAGGCGTGGGCGTATCAGCAGGACCAGTTGCCCACGACGCACCCGATCGTCGCCGACATCGCCGACCTCGAAGCCGCGAAACTCAACTTCGACGGCATCACGTACGCCAAGGGGGCGGCCGTGTTGAAGCAGCTCGTCGCCTTCGTCGGTGACGACGCGTTCTTCGAAGGTGCCCGCCGGTATTTCGCCGCGAATGCCTTCGGCAACACCACGCTGGAGGACTTCCTGGTCGAGCTGAGCGCTGTCTCGGGCCGGGACATGAGTGACTGGTCGCAAGCATGGCTGCAGACCTCCGGTGTGTCAGCGCTCTGGATGGAGACGGATGCGGAGGGGCAGAGGTTCCTGATGCAGACGGATCCGCGGCCGCATCGTCTTCGCATCGGTCTCTACGACCGTGTCGAGGGCCGGGTGGTTCGCCGCGAGCAGATCGAGCAGGACGTCATCGACGAGCGCACGCCTGTGGACCTCCCATCTGCGGACCTCGTGCTTCTCAACGACGACGACCTGACGTACGTGAAGGCACGTCTCGACGAGCGTTCGCTCGACACCGTGGAGCAGTCTCTCTCGTCGATCGAGGATCCGCTGGCCAGGGCGCTCGTCTGGTCGTCGCTGTGGAACGCGACGCGAGACGGTGAGTTCGACGTGACGCGTTACCTCTCGATCGTGCGCGAGCATGCGCCGGCAGAACCCAACATCGGGCTCCTCGCCGGCATCCTGGCCAACGCGTCGTTCGCGCTTCGGCATTTCCTCGATGGCGCGCGCCGTGCTGACGAGCAATCGCGCTGGACCGAGACGGCGTGGAGCGCATTGCAGGCTGCGGAGGCGGGCGGCGACGCGCAACTCTCGTGGGCGAGGGCGCTGGCGACGGCATCCGCTCACGATGACGCGCGGCACGTCGAGGTGCGGGCAATGCTGGACGGCTCGGTTCCGGACGGCCTCGTCGTCGACCCGGATCTGCGTTGGCAGCTGCTCACGGCACTCGTGACCCGGGGGCACGCCGATGCCGCGGATATCGCCGCTGAGCAGGAGCGAGATGACACCGGTGACGGTCACACGGCAGCGCGGCGCGCACTCGCGTCTCGTCCGGATGCCCCGGTACGCCGGGCGGCATGGGATGCCGCATGGAATGACGACTCGCTCAGCAACGATCAGCTGGGGGCGGAGATCGCCGGCTTCCGCGCGGGCGGACGCCGCGACCTCATCGAGGCGTTCGACGAGGACTACTTCGCGCGGCTCACGACGACGTGGCGGGCGCGCAGCATCGAGATCGCCAAGCGCCTCGTCGTCGGCATGTTCCCTGCGACGGACTCGTTGACGCTCGTCGACGGTTGGCTCGCGGCGAATGAGGACGCGCCGTCGGCCCTCCGTCGCCTCGTCGTCGAGCAGCGCGACCATCTCGCGCGCGATCTTCGGGTGCGGAGCCTCTCGACCGCGAGCTGACTCCGGGGAGAAGTCGGCGCGGGGACGGCCTCAGAGCTCGAGAGAGTCGCCGGCCTCGAGGACGAGGAACTCCCCGCCGCCCTGTTCGGTGGCCCACTGGAGACGCTGCCGATGCATGTTCTTGCCGACGTCGGACAGGGTCATGTCGTGTGTCCCGAATGCGCGGCGCGGCCGCACGGCGAGCACGTAGTCGATGGCCTCACCGATCTTCAGCCACGGCGCACCCAGCGGCGCCGCGAGAGTGTCTACCTCGACCCCCTCTGGGACGGCATACGAGTCGCCTGGATAGTAGAGCACCCCGTTGACGAGGACGCCGACATTCTCCACGATCGGCAGCGACGAGTGGATGACTTCGTGCGTGCCACCGAAGAAGCGGACGGTGAAACCTCCGACATCGATGGTCTCGCCGGGAGCGACCACCGTGATCGGGTAACCTTCGGCGGCCCGTGCCACACCGGCGGGCGCGAAGATCGCCGTGCCAGGAGCTTCCTGGAGAATTCGGTCGAGCTGCTCCGGTGTCCAGTGGTCCGGATGCTCGTGCGTGATGATCACACCGACGAGAGTTGCGAGATCTTTCGGGGGAGTGGTGAACGATCCCGGATCGATCAGGAGAGTCTCGCCGTCGTCGTCGATGCGGAGGGCGGCATGTTCGAACTTTGTCACGCGCATGAGTCGAGTCAACTCCTTCCGACGCCTGCGGGCAAACGCTCTTTCGTGCGCCACGCCCGAGTGTTGGGCATGCTCGGCCCGATTTTGCGGAGCGATAATCGTCATGGCATACTTGAACGGTTGTCGCGCGACGGAAACGTCCGCAAGACGGCCCCATCGTATAGCGGCCTAGTACGCTGCCCTCTCACGGCGGTAACGCGGGTTCGAATCCCGCTGGGGTCACACGACACCAGAAAGCCCCCGGTCACCCGGGGGCTTTCTTCGTATCCGCAGGATCGTCCTCGCTTCAGCCGGCCTCCGCATCCGAGTGTCGCGGCACAGCACGCCGTGCGCGGCGGGCTCGCCGCACGAGCCAGATGACGAGTGCCACGGCTCCGGCGATGACGAGCCAGGGGAGGACGAAGCCGAGCGCGATCACGAGCGCGTTCAGGGAGACCACGAGTCCATTCCAGCCCGCCAGGAGCCCGTCACTGAAACCTGCAGGATCTGCCGCCGTCGGCGCTGCGCTTCGCGTCAGATCCACTTGCAGAGTCGACATCGCGACCTGATCTTCGAGTGCGGCGAGCTGCTGCTCGTAGGACTCGAGCTGCGCCTGGCGCTCGGTCAGAGCGACCTCCGCTTCGATCAACTCGGACACGCTCCCGGACTGTGCCATCAGTGCGGTGAGACGTTCCACGGAGGCTCGTGTGGCGTCGGCGCGAGCGCGCAGGTCGATCGCGACGGACGTCACGTCCTGCCTTGAGATCGACGAGGACAGCACCTCACCGGACTCGCCCAGCGCCGTGATCGCGTCGGGAAGATCGTCCGACGGGATCCGAACGGTGATCCGTCCGTAGTCCGAGTCGACCGGGGCGGCGGGCATCGAGTCGGACGCCTCGTCCGAAACCGTCGCGCGCCCCACCTCCACGGATTCGACGTAGCCCCCCCGGTCCTCCGCCAGCTGAGTGATCGCTGCCGTGGCGGCCTGGACATCGTCGACCTGGAGCGTGGCGTTGGCAGTGGCGATGATCTCGCGCGAGCTCTCGTCGATGTCTGTGGTGACCTGTCCCGATGAGTCGGCGGATTCCGCGCCGGCGGCCCCAGGGGCGATCTCCGCGCTGGTGTCTGCGGGGCCTCCTCCGGACATGTCGACGCTCTCTGCGGTCGACGAGGCCGAACCGCCGCCCATGACACCCAGGATCGGCGGTGTCACCAGAACGCCCACCACGAAGGCGGCTGCGACGCCGAGGCCGGTGAACCACCGTCGGCGGCGCCTGCGTGCGCGGTCGCCGGCAGCACGAACGGGGGCGCGCTCGGCGGCGATCTGTGCGAACACCGCCGTCTCGATGCGTTCGATGGTGTCGTCCGGCAGCTCGGGCAACTCGTCGGTGCGGGCCCGGTTGTCGCTGGTCTTGTCGTTCATGCGTCTCTCGCTTCCGTGACGGCGCCGCGCAACTGGGTGCGGACGCGGGAGAGACGGTTTCGAACGACGGCGTGGCTGACGCCGAGCTGCTCGGCGGCAGTCTGGTACGCATACCCCTCTGATGCGCACAGTCGGAAGATCTCGCGGTCGAGGTCGCTCAAGGTGCCTACTTCGGCCGCGATCCGTGCAGCCAGCGCAGCGGTGATGACCTGCTCCTCCACGCTCACGGTGTCGGGCAGATCCTCGTCGAGGGCCTCCGCGGTGTGCGCGCGATCACGGCGACGCTGACGAAGGCGGTTCGCCGCCTGAAATCTGCAGATCGTCGCCAGCCAGGGGAGGAGTGACTCGCCCTGCAGCTCGAGGCTCGGGAGCTTTCGCCAGGCGACGATGAACGTCTCCTGCGTCACATCCTCCGCATCGGGCGGCGAGCCGAGGATGCCGTGGGCGATCCAGTAGACCGGACGCACATGCGCCCGGTACAGCTCGCGGAAGGCGCTCTCGTCACCAGCCGCGGCCTGCGCCGCCCACTTCTGATCGCTCGTCTGCACCGGCATCCCGATTCCGTTCGGTGTGTCTCTCACTGGAAAGTGTCGACGGATGCCTCATCGTCTCAGAATCAGTGCGTATTGGCTTGGGCAGCCCTCAACGTGCTCTGCGACATCTTGTCGATCCAGGCCAGGGCGACAGCCGAGACGATGAAGACCATGTGGATGACGACCTGCCAGAAGACGCCGGTGGGAGTGTAACTTCCAAGACCGCCCACTTCCTCGGCGTTGACACCGTTCGCGTCCATGTTGCCGACCGCGATGAAGGTCTTCAGGAGGTGGATCGACGAGATGCCGATGATGGCCATCGCGAGCTTCACCTTGAGGACGTTCGCGTTGACGTGCGACAGCCACTCCGGCTGATCGGGATGTCCCTCGGTGTTGATCCGCGAAACGAACGTCTCGTACCCGCCGATGATGACCATGATGAGCAGATTGGCGATCATGACGACGTCGATCAGGCCGAGCACGCTCAGCATGATCGTCGCTTCCTCGATGTGGGTGATGTCGCCGAACACGTCTTCGGTGATCAGGTGCCAGAGCTCCACCATGAAGACGATGACGTAGACGATCTGCGCCACGATGAGGCCCAGATAGAGCGGCGCCTGCAGCCAGCGGCTCACGAAGATGAGCGATCCGATGGACCGGGCCCACCTGTTGCGTGGCGACGTGTCGCGCGGATCGAAGTCGGAGGGAGTCGTCACGGGCTGCGCGTTCGAGGTCACGTCGACCATTTCACCACGCCCCGACGGTTCCGGTAGCATTGTGCGTGCGAGAGGGAGTATCCCGGATCCGCGCGTAACGTCATCACGAGCACCGACACGGCTGCTCCGGGCGCGCGACGCACTCTGTGTGCGGGGGAGAGACTTTCGGCTTCTTTCCGACCCCTTTCGAAAGGTGCAGTGCGCCCTTGGAAATTCCCCTCTGGTTCGAGATCACGTCGATGGTCGTCCTGACGATCATCCTGATCGGCGACCTCCTGCTCATCAAGCTGCGCCCGCACATCCCGTCGACGAAGGAGTCGACCCTCTGGGTGGTCTTCTACGTGGCCCTCGCCCTGCTGTTCGCCGTGCTCCTCGGCAATGTCGGCGGGTGGCAGAACGCGGGAGACTTCATCACAGGATGGGCGTTGGAGTACAGCCTCTCCATCGACAACCTCTTCGTCTTCGTGCTGATCATGGCCCAGTTCGCTGTGCCACGACGCCTGCAGCAGCAGGTGCTGATGGTCGGCATCATCATCGCGCTCATCCTGCGCGGCCTCTTCATCCTCGCCGGTGTCGCGATCGTCGAGAACTTCTCGCCGATCTTCTACATCTTCGGCGCATTCCTGATCTGGACCGCCATCCGCCAGGCGATGCCGGAGGGAGACCACGAAGGTGAGGTCAAGCGCGAGAACTTCGTCGTGCGGCTGCTGCGCCGACGCATCGACATCAGTGAGGAATACGACGGCGCGAAGCTGCGAACGACGGTCGACGGCAAGCGGATGTTCACCCCGATGGTCATCGTCTTCGTCACCATCGGCGTGACCGACCTCATCTTCGCGGTCGACTCCATCCCGGCGATCTTCGAGATCACCACCAACGGCTTCCTGGTCTTCGCCGCGAACATCTTCGCGCTGATGGGCCTGCGCCAGCTCTACTTCCTCCTCGGAGATCTCCTCGACCGCCTGCGCTACCTCCACTACGGCATCGCCGTGATCCTCGGATTCATCGGCGTCAAGCTGATCCTGCACGCGCTGCACGTCAACGAACTGCCGTTCATCAACGGCGGCGAGCACGTCGAATGGGTGCCGGACATCAGCAACATGGTCTCGCTCGGTGTCATCCTCGCGTCCATGTCGGTCGCGACGATCGCCAGCCTCATCGCCTCCTCGCGAGAGAAGCGCGTCGAGAAGCGGTCGGTCATCAACGACTAGCGGAACCGAACCTGCGCGCGGCTCAGAACGCGCGCAGGTTCGCCTGCAGCCCGCCGTCGGCGTACCCACGGCGCAGGATGCCGCGACGCCGCAGCACCGGCACGAGCTCGTCGAGCGTACGGTGCAGCGTCACAGGGTGGAAGTCGCCCCACAGCAGCACACCGTCGTTGCCCCAGTCGCCGAGTTCCTCGATGAGATCGGCGAACTCTTCGGCCGTACCGACGAAGCCGGTGCGGTCGACGATGCGGCCTGCGCGAGCCAGAGCCGTCAGGTGTGCTCGCAGCGGCGCATCCTCACCGCGGTCGCCGATCAGTCTCTGGATGCTGCCACGCGAGACGTGATCGCCGAACACGGACAGATCCAGCGGCTTGTCGAGGTCGAGCGCCGTCAGGTCGGTCTCGAGGTCGCTGGACTGCTTGCGGGCGATCTGGACGAGAGCGTCGTCGTCGGGGCGCGCTGATGCTGCGACGATGCGGTCAGCCTCCTCGGCGGACGCGGTGATCACGGGCTGGATGGCGAAGAGGATCTTGATGTCGGACGCGGAACGACCTGCGGCGACGGCGGCGTCGTGGATCTTCGAGCGGTACGCGCGAACGGAGGCTTCGTGCAGCGGGGCGAGGGCGAGCTGGACATCGGAGTTGCTCCCGGCGAAGCCGAGTCCTCTGCCGGAGCCGCCCGGCGAGACGATCGCCGGCTCTCCGTCCGTGAACGGCAGCGCATTCAGCGGGCCGTCGAACGAGAAGTGCGTGCCGCGGTGCCGGACTCTGCGCAACCTGGTGCCGTCGGCATACACGCCGGTGCTCGCGTCGGCGACGAGGGCGCCGTGTTCCCAGCTCCGCCACAGTGCGCGGAGCCCGGCGAGCCAGTCCTCGGCGCGGTCGTATGCGTCGTCGTGCCCGAGCTGCGCGGCATCCGAGAAGTGCCGAGCGCTCCCCGTGTCCGTGACCACGTTGAGCCCCAGACGATGGCCGCTCAAGTGCTGCAGTGTCGCGAACTGGCGGGCGGCGGTATAGGGAAGGTACGCCGCGGGATTCACCGTCGGCACGACGCCGAGATGCGTCGTCGCTTGGAAGAGGTAGGGCGCGAGAAGCAGCGGGTCGTGCTTGGGCCCGCCGAACGCGTGTCGCACCCGCAGATCGAGCGTCTCCGGGGACCCGAGAGAAGGCGCGTCTTCGATGATGACGAGGTCGAACCCTGCCTGCTCGAGCGTCCGGGCCGCGTCCTGATAGACCTCCGGGCGCGTCCAGTCGTAGTCCCACTCGAGGGAGGGATATCCCCATCCCTGAGGGCCGAAACCGCGAGCCAGGAACCAGCCGAAGTGCTGGGGGCGGCTCACCGGTCGGTCTCCTTCACCGGCTGCAGGACGCGGGAAAGGTCCGTGAGCAGATCTTCGATGTCTTCGATGCCGATCGACAGTCGCAGCGTCCCCGGCCGGACTCCGAGGATCGCGCGCTCCTCATCGGTGCGCTGAGCGTGGCTTGTGGTCGCCGGATGCAGCACGAGCGACCGGACGTCGCCGATATGGGTCATGTGCGTGAACACCGACACCTGCTCGACGAACCGCCGGGCGGCGTCGAGGCCGCCGCGCAGGGTGAACGTGAAGATCGAGCCGAACCCGCCCTCCAGGTAACGCAGGGCCCTCTCGTGGTCCGGGTGGCTGGGAAGTCCGACGTAGTCGACGCTTTCGACGGCGTCGTGCGCCTCGAGCCACCGCGCGACCTCGAGCGCGTTGCGGGACTGCCTCTCGACGCGAAGCCCGAGTGTCTCGGCGCCCTGGCCGATCAGGAACGCGTTGAGGGGTGAGGGGGACGCGCCGAATCGCGGCGCGACAACCTCGCGTGCGTAGGCGATGCGCGCCCGTCCTCCGTGGCGTGCCACCACGCTCGGCGCACCACCGCGGCCCGGGAGCACGAGGTGCGGCGCGTTGTGGCCGGCACTGTCGGCGGGGAAACGGCCGTCGTCGACGATCACTCCGCCGAGAACAGAGCCATGACCGGCGAGGAACTTCGACGCCGAGTGCACGACGATCGCCGCGCCGTGCTCCAGCGGGCGAAACAGGTACGGGGTCGCGAGAGTGTTGTCGACGATCAGCGGGATGGCGTGGTCGTCGGCGACGGCGGCGACGGCAGCGACGTCGAGTACATCGTTGCGGGCGTTCGCGAGAGATTCGGCGAACAGAGCCCGCGTGTGGGGACGGACGGCGGCGCGCCAGGCGTCGGGGTCGGCGATGTCGTCGATGAAGGTGGTCTCGATGCCCAGTCGCGCCAGGCTGTCGAGGAAGAGACCGCGGCTGCCCTCGTAGATGTGTGTCGACGAGACGATGTGGTCTCCCGCGCCGGCGACGGCGAGGATGGCCGTGACCACCGCCGCCTGACCGCTGGCGACCAGCACCGCCTCTGCTCCGCCCTCGAGTGCGGCGAGCTGACGCTCCACCGCGTGGACGGTCGGGTTTCCCGTGCGGGTGTATCCGAAGCCGGCGCCGGTGCTGAAGTGGTCGGTCGCATGGTCGAAGTCGTCGAACTCGAATCCGGCGGTGAGGTAGATCGGCGTGGCCCGAGACGCCGCGGTCTCACGGCTCCTCGCCGCATGGACCGCTCGAGTGGCGAAGCGTGCGGTGTCGACGGTCATGCGGGGCCTCTCGGTCGTGGGTGATGAACAGAGTGTCATGACGGATCGGAGCGCGTCCGAGCGGTGGTAATCTGACGTCATGCGGACCGTGCTCCTTCTTCTTAGCGGCCGCGACGAGACCTCGTTCTGAGCCCCTCCTCGTCGCGGAGTCCATCGTGGGCCGAACCGCCAGCCACAGGAGACACGCAATGAGCACCGCAGCACCCGGTACCGATTCCGCACGCCCCAGGACCCTCGCCGAGAAGGTCTGGGACGATCACCTCGTGGTCAAGGGCGCCGACGGCGAGCCCGACCTCATCTACATCGACCTGCATCTCGTGCATGAGGTGACCAGCCCGCAGGCATTCGACGGTCTGCGCAGTGAAGGGCGCCCGCTCCGCCGGCTCGACCTCACGATCGCGACCGAAGATCACAACACTCCGACGTGGGAGATCGACAAGCCGATCGCCGACCTGACCAGCCGCACCCAGATCGAGACGCTGCGCCGCAACGCGGCGGAGTTCGGGGTGCGTCTGCATTCGCTCGGCGATGCCGAGCAGGGAATCGTGCACGTGGTCGGACCGCAGCTCGGCCTCACGATGCCTGGGATCACCGTCGTCTGCGGCGACTCGCATACGTCGACCCACGGGGCATTCGGCGCGATGGCTTTCGGGATCGGCACCAGCGAGGTCGAACACGTCATGGCGACACAGACCCTTCCGCTCAAGCCGTTCAAGACGATGGCGATCAACGTCGAGGGGACCCTGCGTCCCGGGGTCACGGCGAAAGACGTCATCCTTGCCGTCATCGCCAAGATCGGCACCGGCGGCGGCCAGGGCTATGTCCTGGAGTTCCGCGGCAGTGCGATCCGCGCGCTCTCGATGGAGGGGCGGATGACGATCTGCAACATGTCGATCGAAGCGGGCGCGCGGGCCGGCATGGTCGCCCCCGATGAGACGACCTTCGCCTACCTCGAGGGGCGCCCGCACGCGCCGAAGGGTGAGGACTGGGACGATGCGGTGACCTACTGGCGCACGCTTCCCACCGACGATGGCGCGGCGTTCGACGCCGAGGTCTTCATCGACGCCGACGAGCTCGAGCCGTTCGTCACCTGGGGCACCAACCCTGGGCAGGGCACCTCGCTGTCGGCATCCGTGCCGAACCCGGCGGAGATCGACGACCCGAACGAACGGGCGGCCGCCGAGCGAGCGCTGGAGTACATGGATCTGACGCCGGGCACGCCTCTCAAAGAGGTACCGGTCGACGCGGTCTTCATGGGCTCATGCACCAACAGCCGTATCGAAGACCTGCGGGCGTTCGCCTCGATCATCAAGGGCAAGAAGAAGGCGGACGGCGTTCGCGTGATGGTCGTCCCCGGCTCTGCCCGGGTGCGTCTGGAAGCTGAGGCGGAGGGCCTCGACCAGGTCATCAAGGATTTCGGCGCGGAATGGCGTTTCGCCGGCTGTTCCATGTGCCTCGGAATGAACCCGGATCAGCTCGCGCCCGGCGAGCGGTGCGCGTCCACCTCCAACCGCAACTTCGAGGGTCGGCAGGGCAAGGGCGGGCGCACGCATCTGGTGTCGCCGCTCGTCGCCGCAGCCACCGCCATCCGGGGGACGCTCTCCAGTCCCGGCGACCTCGAAGACGCGGCCCCGGAATACGCGACGGCGCTCGACGGAAAGGCCATCTGATGGAGAAATTCACCACGCACACAGGCATCGCAGCTCCGCTGAAGCGCTCGAACGTCGACACCGACCAGATCATTCCGGCCGTGTTCCTCAAGCGCGTCACCAAGACGGGCTTCGAGGACGCGCTCTTCCACGCATGGCGCCAGGACCCTGATTTCGTCCTCAACCAGTCGCCTTTCCAGGGTGCATCCGTCCTCGTCGCCGGATCGGACTTCGGCACCGGATCGAGTCGCGAGCACGCGGTGTGGGCGCTGCGCGATTTCGGTTTCAAGGTCGTGCTGAGTCCCCGTTTCGCTGACATCTTCCGCGGCAACTCCGGAAAGCAGGGCCTGCTCGCGGCGACGATCTCGGAAGACGATCTCGAGCGGATCTGGGCCGAGATCGACCGGAATCCCGGCGTGCAGATCACCGTGAGTCTCGAAGACCGGACGGCCTCGATCGGCGGCATCCAGGCTGACCTCGGGATCGACGATTACACTAGATGGCGGCTCCTTGAAGGGCTCGATGACATCGGGCTCACGCTGCGCAATGAAGACAAGATCGCGCAGTTCGAGGCCCGTCGCGAGTCGTGGCGGCCGAGGACTCTTCCCGTTCTGTGAAGCGGTGAGGGCGGGGGAGCCAGGGGCAAACCCGCCCCCGATGATGAAGTGAGGCCCGAATGACGACACCTGTGCGCGACGCTATCCCGGAAGAAGTCCCCGCACTCACCGGCGATGTCCTCGCCATTCGAGGAGGCCGCCCGCTTCGCGGCCGCGTCGATGTCAAGGGTGCGAAGAACCTCGCCACCAAGGCCATGGTCGCTTCTCTTCTCGGCGAGACGGTCAGTGTGCTGCGTGACGTGCCGGCGATCAGCGACGTGGCGGTCGTCCGCTCGCTGCTCGAGGTCCACGGCGTCCGCGTCTCCGACGGAGACGAAGCCGGCGCGCTGGTGTTCGACCCGAGCGACGTCGAGTCCGCTCACTTCGAGGAGATCGACGCGCACGCCGGTGCATCACGCATCCCGATCCTGTTCTGCGGCCCGCTTCTGCACCGTCTCGGCCAGGCGTTCATCCCCGACCTCGGCGGATGCCGCATCGGCGACCGTCCCATCGACTTCCACCTGGACGCTCTGCGCAAGTTCGGCGCCATCGTCGAGAAGCAGCCGAGCGGCATCCGGTTGTCGACCGGTGGAGCCAGACTGCACGGTGCGAACATCCACCTGCCGTACCCGAGCGTGGGCGCCACCGAGCAGGTGCTGCTCACCGCCGTGCGCGCAGAAGGCACCACAGAGCTCCGCAACGCCGCCATCGAGCCCGAGATCATGGATCTGATCGCCGTGCTGCAGAAGATGGGCGCCATCATCTCCTACGAGCCCAACCGCGTGATCGTCATCGAGGGTGTGGAGAAGCTTCGCGGCTACGACCACCGCTCGATCTTCGATCGCAACGAGGCCGCCTCGTGGGCATCCGCGGCGCTGGCCACTGACGGTGAGATCTTCGTCGGCGGGGCGAAGCAGCAGGAGATGCTGACTTTCCTCAACGTGTTCCGCAAGGCCGGCGGCTGGTTCGATGTCAAGGAAGACGGCATCCTGTTCCGTCGCGACGGCGAGATCAAGCCCGTCGTCATCGAGACGGACGTGCACCCGGGGTTCATGACCGACTGGCAGCAGCCACTCGTCGTCGCGCTGACCCAGGCGCAGGGGCGATCCGTCGTTCACGAGACCGTGTACGAGAACCGGCTGGGCTTCACCGACGCCCTCGTGAAGATGGGCGCCGACATCGTGGTGCATCCCCGCGGACTCCAGGACGGTCCTCGGCGCGTGCCGCGTCGCGACCTGGAGCAGGCCGCGGTCATCACCGGGCCGACCCCACTGCACGGCGCCGACATCGTCGTTCCCGACCTCCGCGGTGGTTACAGCCACATCATCGCCGCATTGACGGCGACCGGGGAGTCGAAGGTGTCCGGAGTCGACATCCTCAGCCGTGGGTACGAGAAGTTCCTCGCCAAGCTCGACGCCCTCGGCGCTGACTTCGACGTCATCCGGTGACGGCGATGGGTGCCAGGTCACCGGAGAAGTCTCGACCGAGCATTTTCTGGCCGTTGGCCGCCGTCGTCGTACCGCTGGTCTCCCTGATCGCCAAGATCCGTGTCAGCGGTGCCGAGAAGCTGCCTCGGGAGGGCGCGTTCATCCTGGCGCCGAATCACTACTCGGAGTTCGATCCGCTGATCGTGGCGGTCGCCGTGTGGCGGTCCGGCCGTGCGCCGCGCTTCCTGGCGAAGGAGAGTCTGTTCCGGATCCCGGTGCTCGGCTGGTGCTTGCGCCGAACCGGGATGATCCCCGTGGCCCGCACATCGTCCGCGGCTTCCGCCAAGCAGACGATGAAGCAGTCGGAGGAGCTCGTCGAGCACGAGCGCGGTGTGATCGTCTATCCGGAAGGGACCCTCACTCGTGATCCCGAACTCTGGCCCATGCGGGGCAAGTCCGGAGCGGCCAGGCTCGCCCTGGCGGACGGCATCCCGCTGATCCCGATGGCGCAGTGGGGTACCCAGGAGATCATGGGGCGCTACCAGAAGGGCCTCAGCCTGTGGCCGCTGCGCAAGCCGGTTCGCGTGCTGATCGGCGACCCGGTCGACGTCTCCGACCTGCGGTCTCGGGCGACGGAACCTGCTGCGCTCAACGAGGCCACGGCACGTCTGATGGCGGCGATCACGCAGTTGCTCGAGCAGCTGCGCGACGAGAAGGCACCCGTCGAGCGCTGGAACCCGTCGAGCCACGGCCAGAAGGAGACCGGTCGCCTTGACTCCTAAGAGAAACGCTCCGGTCGGGCCGCGGGTGACGGTCATCGGTGCGGGCAGCTGGGGCACGACGTTCGGCAAGATTCTCGCCGACGGCGGCGCACAGGTGACCATGTGGGCGCGCCGGGCCGAGCTCGCGCATGAGATCGACGAGGCCAAGCGGAATTCCCGCTACCTCCCGGGCATCAATCTTCCGCGCACCATGGCCGCGACGCACGAGCTCGCGACGTCGCTCCGCGGAGCCGAGCAGGTGTACCTCTCCGTGCCGAGCCAGTCGCTGCGAGAGAACCTCAAGGCATTGCGCCCGCTGCTGGCCGACAGCGATTCGAAGATCGTGAGCCTGATGAAGGGCGTGGAGCGCGGGACCGGACTGCGAATGAGTCAGGTCATCCAGCAGGAGCTGCGCTGCGACCCCGATCGCATCGCCGTGGCATCCGGGCCGAACCTGGCGCTCGAGATCGCGCGGGAGCAGCCCACGGCAGCGGTCATCTCCTCCCGCAGTCAAGAGACGGCCGACGTGGTGGCTCGCGCCGCACGCAACAGCTATTTCCGGACTTTCGTGAACACGGACGTCATCGGCACCGAATTCGGTGGCGTGCTGAAGAATCTCATCGCGGTCGCCATCGGCATCGTCGACGGTGTCGGCTACGGCGAGAACACGAAGGCGTCGATCATCACCCGGGGGCTCGTGGAGATGACCGACTTCGCCGTCGCGAACGGGGCCCAGCCCGAGACGCTGCAGGGGCTCGCAGGGCTCGGCGACCTCATCGCCACCTGCCAGTCGCCGCTGAGCCGCAACAACACCGCCGGCCGTCTGCTCGGACAGGGTTACAGTTTCCAGGACGTCGTGAAGCAGATGCAGCAGACCGCCGAGGGACTCGCCTCCGTGGCGCCCGTGCTGCAGCTCGCTCGCGAATCCGAGGTGCACATGCCCATCGTCGAACAGGTGAAGATGGTGCTCGACGGGAAGATGGATCCCCGCGATATCGCCCCTCATCTGACGACGGATGACGACACCCCACAGGGTGAGAGGACCAACCATGGACAAGCAGACGGTGGTGGTGCTCTTCGGCGGGCGCTCCAGCGAGCATTCGATCAGTTCCGCAACGGCGGGGGGCGTGCTGGGCGCGATTGACCGCGCTCGTTACGCCGTCATCCCCGTCGGGATCACCCGTGAGGGGGCGTTCGTCCTCGAGGAGGACGACCCGGCCAAATTCCCTCTCGACGCGGCCCACCTGCCGGAGGTCGTCGACAACGGCACCCGCGTGATGTGGCCGGAGCCCGGCGGAGACCGCACTCTGCGGGTCGTGCACCCGGACGGTGCGGTCGAGGGGCTCGGCGTGATCGACGTCGTGCTGCCCCTGTTGCACGGGCTGCATGGTGAAGACGGCGCGATCCAGGGGTTCTTCGAGGTCATCGACATGCCGTACGCAGGCTGCGGCATCCTCGATTCGGCCATCTCACTCGACAAGCACTTCACCAAGCTCGCGCTCACCTCCGCCGGCATCGCCGTTTCGCCGGGGTTCACGGTTCGGCGCAGCGACTGGCGGGCCGATCCGGCAGGTGTCCGTAAGAGGGTCGCCGAACTCGCGGCGGTGGTGTTCGTCAAGCCGAGCAGCGCCGGCTCCAGCGTGGGCGTCTCACGCGTCGACCGTGGCGAAGGGCTGGATGCCGCGTTCGAACTGGCCTTCGCGGAAGACGACAAGGTTCTGGTCGAAGCGCGAGTCGAGGGGCGCGAGATCGAGGTCGGCGTGCTCGCCGGTCGTGGCGGCGAACGCGCCAGGGCGTCTCTGCCGGGTGAGATCGTCCTGACAACCCGCGATTTCTACGACTTCGAAGGCAAGTATCTCGGGGGCGAGGGCGTCGACATCGTCTGCCCGGCAGAGGTCGAGGACGAGCTGATCGAACGCCTCCGCGAGACGGCGGTTCGGGCATTCGAAGCGGTCGACGGCAAGGGCCTCGCCCGGGTCGACTTCTTCGTCACTCCCGCCGGTGATCTCATCGTCAACGAGTTGAACACGATGCCGGGGTTCACGCCCATCTCGATGTTCCCGAAGTGCTGGGTGGCGTCGGGTCTGAGCTACGGAGATCTGATCACCGAGCTCGTCGAGGCCGGTCTGCACCGCTGACAGCGCCGAAGACCGCGCTTCGGGTCGATCGTCGGCTCAGCCGGCCGGGAACTCGACGCGGTCGGTGCACTGGCCGGTGGCGGGCGCGAGTCCGGGCTGGATGTTGGTGGAGATCGTCTCGACGATCGATTGGAAGTCGACCTGCTCCCCGCGGCGGATGTTGACCTCCACGGCCGGCTCACGCCCGTAGGTGACCAGACGCTGACGGTTCTCCTCCTGCTCGAGGACGAGCCAGTCGACGCCGCCGAGGGTCGTGCACACGAGTTCGGACGGCGCGGGTGGCTCGACACCACAGCGCAGGACGACCGTCGGCTCGCCCCAGGCTCCCGTCGCTTGCGCGTCGGTCCAGACACGATCGAAATCGCCGACGCTGTCGGGAAGCAGCACCGAGACATCGGCGCAGGCCGGGTTGTCGGCGTCGATGGCCGGATCGACGTGCACGGTCGTGGAGCAGCCGACGAGAGCCGCGGCCACTGCCACCACACCCGCGACGGCAGCGAGGCGACGAGAACGGAGCATGCTTCCAGGCTACCTTTGACAGCATGCCGTCCCGTCCCGAAGCCGACGACCCGCGTCTGGGCGACCTCTCCGAAGGACGCATCCTCAAGGCGATCCTCGACCGCACTCCGCCGGGCGCCCAGACGCTGCTCGGGCCCGGCGACGATGCCGCCGTGATCGCCGCACCCTCCGGTTCGGTGGTTGCGACCACGGACACTCTTGTGCACGGGCCGGACTTCCGGCTCGCGTGGTCGAGCGGGTACGACCTCGGCTGGAAGGCCGCGGCTGTGAACCTCGCGGACATCGCCGCGATGGGAGCGCGCCCGACGGCCCTGCTCGTCGCCCTCGCCGTACCGCGCGATCTTCGCCTGTCCTTCGTCGAGCGAATGGCCGACGGTCTTCGTGAGGCGTGTGCAGCGCTCGCGCCCGACTGCGCGGTGGTCGGCGGAGACCTGACGGTCTCCGATGTCCTCACGGTGGCGGTGACGGCGCTCGGTGATCTGGAAGGCCGTCCGCCGGTGACGCGCAGCGGCGCGCGTCCCGGAGACGTCGTGGCGGTGGCAGGGGAGCTCGGGGACGCCGCCCACGGGCTGGCCGTGCTGTTCGGTCGGTTCCGCGAGGGGGACACCCCGATCTCGGTGGACACTTCGCGCCTCGCTTCGGGTGAACGTTCCGCCGTCGCCGCGCAGCTGCGTCCTGCGCCGCCGATCGGACTGGGCCCCGTGGCCGCGGCTGCCGGGGCGACGGCCATGATGGACATCTCCGATGGACTGGCGCTGGACGCACGAAGGATGGCGGCGGCCTCGTCGGTGACCATTGCGCTCGACGGTGCGAGGCTGGGAAGCGATCCGGAGCGTGCGATGGCCGGCGGGGAGGATCACGCCCTGTTGGCGACATTCCCGGCGGGAGCGCTGCCTCCGGGATTCCGAGTGATCGGCGAAGTGCGTCCGCTCGGCGATGACGACCTGCTGTGCGATGACCGGCCCGTCGACACCTCTGGCTGGGACCCCTACCGCGACTGGGACTCGGCGGCGGGCTGAGCGTCGGCAGGCGGCTCAACGAGGTACTCCGTCGGTTCCGCCCACCAGAGGGCGGTGTCGCCGTAGGCCTTCTCGCGGATCAGTACCAGGCCTGCCGCCGTGAAGTCGGGCGGTGTGGACCGTCGTGCGCGTTCGACGACGACGAGAGCGTCGGCGGAGAGCAGCGGAGCGAGTGCGCTCAGGTCTTCGGTCATCGCGTCGTCGTCGAGGTCGTAAGGCGGGTCGGAGAAGACGAGATCGAACGGGCCCGACGCTCGCGCGAGAAACGCACGCACGGAGCTCTCGTGGATTCGCGCCGTGTCCGCTGCGCCCGCCTTCGCGACCGTCGCGGCGTTGCGTCGGATGATCGCGGCGGCAGGACGCCCGCGTTCGACGAGGTCACAGCTGGCTGCGCCGCGGCTGAGGGTCTCGAGTCCGAGGGCGCCGGATCCGGCGTACAGGTCCAAGACGCGGGCATCAGTGATGGCGTCGGCTGCCTGCAGTGCACCGAAAAGCGACTCGCGAACACGGTCGCTGGTCGGACGCGTTCCCGCGCTCGGAACCTCGAGCCGGGCGCCCCTCGCGGTGCCTGCGATGATCCTCGTCACCCGTTCACGATACGACAACCGCGGTGTCGGCCGTGTCGGTCGCGTTCCCTAGACTCGGAGCATGTCCCTCACGCTCGATTCTTCGCTCGAGGAAGCGCTGGGCGCGACTCCGGCGAAGACGCTGAATCGTGCGTTCGGTATGAAGACGGTCGCTGATCTGGTCTCCCACTATCCCCGGCGCTACGCCGACCCTGGCGAGCTCACCCCGATCCGCGACCTTCCGGTCGGCGAGACCGTGACGATCGTCGCCGAAGTCCTCTCGTCGAGTTTCCGCCGCATGCGCAATCGTCCCGGAGCGATGGTCGATGTCGTCATCGGTGACGGCGTCGGGCGGATGTCGTTGACCTTCTTCGCCAAGAACATCGGCCAGGCCGAGTGGCGATCGAAGGACCTCGCCGTCGGTCGCCGCGGTGTGTTCTCCGGCAAGGTCGGGATGTTCAACGACGTCACGCAATTCGCTCATCCCGAATACGAACTCTTCGATGACGAAGACGCAGCGCGACGGCGTGCCGATGCCCGCGCGGCGGTGCTCATCCCGATCTATCCGGCGACCGCGAGCCTGCAGACGTGGCAGATCGCGAAGTTCGTCGGACGCGTGCTCGACGCCCTCACGTCGGTGCCCGACCCGCTCCCGGAAAGTCTGCGCGCCGACGAGGAGCTGCTCTCGGCACGTGATGCGCTGGAGTACATCCACCGCCCGCGGACGCGCAACGACATCGACCCGGCCGTGCGAACCCTGCGCATGCACGAGGCGCTGACGCTGCAGGCCGCGCTGCTTCAGCAGCGAGCCGCCGTTCGAGCTCTCTCGGCGACCGCCCGTCCCGCGCAGCCCGGTGGGCTCCTCGATCGATTCGACGCGGCCCTGCCCTATGCGCTGACCCCTGATCAGCAGACGGTGGGTGACGAGGTGGCGCGTGACCTCCTCGGCGCCTGGCCGATGAATCGGTTGGTGCAGGGCGAGGTCGGCTCGGGCAAGACGTTGGTGGCGCTCCGGGCGATGCTGCAGGTGGCGGAAACCGGCGGGCAGGCCGCTTTGATCGCCCCGACCGAGGTGCTGGCAGGACAGCATCTGCGTTCGATCGCCAAGATGCTGGGACCCGAGCTGGCCCCGTTGGTGATGCCGACTCTGCTCACGGGCCAGCTTCCTGCCGCCGAGCGCCGCAAGGCGGCTCTGCGCGTCGCCTCCGGGCAGTCGCTCATCGTGGTCGGCACCCATGCACTGCTCGGCGAGAAGACGACGTTCGCCGACCTCGGCCTCGTGGTCGTCGACGAGCAGCACCGTTTCGGCGTCGAGCAGCGGGAGGCGCTGCGCGCCAAGGGATCCAGCCCGCATGCGCTGGTCCTCACGGCGACGCCGATTCCGAGAACGGTGGCGATGACGGTGTTCGGAGATCTCGATACCTCGGTGATCCGCACCATGCCGGCGGGTCGCGCGGGAATCGAGACCTTCGTCGCCCCCCTGTCGGAGCATCCCGGGTGGTTCAACCGGGTGTGGGATCGGGCGGCGGAGGAGATCGCGCAGGGGCGGCAGGTCTTCGCGGTCTGTGCCGCGATCGACACCGCGAAGAAGACCGCAGAAGCGGGCGAGCAGCCGGTCGTGGCTCCGGAGGGCGCGGCGGGGCCGCGGTGGGGTGTTGTGCAGCTCGACGAAGCACTCGGTACACATCCGACACTCGGCGGCCTCCGACGGGCCGTCCTGCACGGACGGATGCCCTCCGACGAGAAAGACGCTGTGATGCAGGCCTTCGCCCGCGGCGATATCGATCTGCTGCTCGCCACGACCGTGATCGAGGTCGGGGTGGACGTCCCCAACGCCTCCACCATGATCGTGCTCGACGCCGACAGGTTCGGCGTGTCACAACTGCATCAGTTGCGCGGAAGGGTCGGTCGTGGTGGTGTGCCAGGGCTCTGCCTTCTGGTGACCGAAGCCGAGACGGGCTCTGTGGCTCGTGACCGTGTCGACGCAGTGGCCGCGACGCTTGACGGTTTCGCACTCGCAGAGGTCGATCTTGAACTTCGTGGTGAAGGCGACGTGCTCGGCGCGGCCCAGGCGGGAGTTCGCTCGTCCTTGAAGCTGCTCCGGGTGGTCAAAGACGCCGGGCTCATCGCCCTGGCGCGCGAGATCGCCGAGGGAATCCTCTCAGGCGACTCGGAACTCGCATCCCATCCCGACTTGCGCGAGGCGATCGGCAGGCGCGTGAGCGACGAGGATCGCGCGGCGCTCGCGAAGAACTGAGCCGACAGGGCGGTGCCCTAGGCTGGAGCGATGAGCAGCAGGATCGCCGTCGTGCCGGGTTCTTTCGATCCGCCCACATTGGGCCATCTCGACGTCATTCGACGTGCCGCGAAGCTGTACGACGAGCTGCACGTGCTGGTCGTGCACAACCCCGGCAAGGAGGCGATGCTTCCGATCGCGCAGCGGTTGTCGCTCCTGGAGCGTTCCATCGAGGAAGACGGCATGGCCGGGAAGATCGTCATCGGATCCTGGAGCATGGGGCTCCTGGTCGACTACGCCAGGGATGTCGGCGCGGGGGTCCTGGTGAAGGGCATCCGTTCGCAGATCGATGTCGCATACGAATCTCCCATGGCCATCGTCAACCGGCATCTCGCCGACATCGAGACGGTGTTCCTTCTTCCCGACCCCTCTCACGCACTGGTGTCGAGCTCCCTCGTGCGGCAGGTCGCTTCTCTCGGCGGCGATGTGACCCCCTTCGTGCCTCCGGCGGTCGCGGCGTTCCTCGACACCGGCTCCCGAGGGCTCTGACGACGCCGCCACAGGGAGTTTTCGGCCTCGTGGCAGGCAGAGCCGGTACGATTGCGGGGTGCGATCTCGACTGAACGGCCCTTTCAACCTCCCCGCCCGCGACATCGTTCGACGCCCGGGCGAGATGCGCGAGCACGAGTTCACCGTGACTCTGACCGAGCCCTGGGGCGAGGGGATCGTGACCTTCGAAACCGGATCACAGATCGACATCGATGTGCGGCTGGAGTCCGTGCATGAGGGGATTCTGGTGTCGGGTACGGCCGATGCCGAGTACGTCGGAGTGTGCGGAAGATGCCTCACCGAGATCGCTCGGCCCGTCGAAGTCGAGTTCCAGGAGCTTTTCGCGTATCCTGGTGAGGAAGAAACTGACTTCGAGGTTCAAGACGACCACGTGGATCTTGAAACTCTCGTCAGGGATGCGGCCGTATTGTCGCTTCCGTTTCAGCCGGTGTGTCAGCCGGATTGCCCGGGTCTCGACCCGAGTACGGGCGAACGGCTGACCGTGAGCACCGGAACGGAGCAGGCCGCTCCCATCGATCCTCGGTGGAGTGCGCTCCAGAACATCACAGACCAAGGGCGCGCAGCAGAACGCGGCGCGACCGAGAACACAGAAGAGAGTTAGCCATGGCTGGTAACCCCCCGAAGCGCAAAGTATCCCGCTCCAACACCCGCTCGCGTCGCGCGCAGTGGAAGGCGGCGCCCATCACCCTCGTGAAGACGGAAGAAAACGGCAAGACCGTCTACAGCCGTCCTCACCAGGCGAAGGTCGTCACCGACTCCCAGGGCACCGAGCTCTACATGGAGTACAAGGGCCGCAAGGTCGCTGACGTCTGAGTCGTCTCTCACGACCGTGACAGAGGTCCCCGGGGGGACGAGACCTCTCCCTGAGAAGCTCCGCGTCGATATCGACGCGGAGCTTCTGGAGTTGGCTCTCACTCATCGCTCCTATGCCTACGAGCATGGGGGCATCCCGCACAACGAGCGACTCGAGTTCCTGGGCGACTCGGTGCTCGGCCAGGCGGTGACGGTGATGCTCTTCACCACGCATCCCGACCTGGACGAGGGCGAGTTGGCCAAGCGGCGCGCCAGCGTCGTGTCCACTGTCGCCCTCGCCGAGGTGGCTCGCGGGATCGATCTGGGCAGCCATCTTCTGCTCGGCCGTGGCGAAGAGCAGACCGGCGGTCGCGACAAAGACTCGATCCTCGCGGACACGATGGAAGCCGTGATCGGCGCCACCTATCTCTCTGTGGGGCCGGAGGCAGCGACCGCGCTGGTGCTGCGGCTCACTGCGCCTCTGCTCGCCGACCCTGAGCGTTATGGTGCGGCGATGGACCCGAAGACGAGCTTGCAGGAACTCGCTGCCCGTTCGGGAGCGACTCCGCCGCAGTACTCCGTCGAGGCGAGTGGGCCCGACCATGATCGTCGCTTCACAGCCACGGTGGTCGTCGGAGACGTCCGTATGACGGGCACCGGAAGCAGCAAGAAGACGGCCGAGATGGCTGCGGCGCTCAGCGCCTGGCGCCTGCTCGACGAGCGTGCCTGAGCTTCCCGAGGTCGAGGTCGTCCGCGCGGGGCTCGCGCCTGCTGTCGTCGGGTCGCTGATCAGCGCGGTGACGGTGCACGACGAGCGCGCGCTCACCCGGCATCCGGCGGGTGCTGCCGACTTCGTCGGACGCCTCGAGGGCTCGAAGTTCACGGCGGCGTCGCGGCGGGGGAAGTTCCTCTGGCTACCGCTGGACGGCGCGAAGTCCGCGTTGATCGCGCACCTGGGGATGAGTGGGCAGATGCTGCTCCGCGCCCCGGACGCCGTGCTCGAGCGCCACGAACGCATTCGCCTCCATATCGAGCACCCGGTGATCGGCGAACTCGCGGTCGTGTTCGCCGATCAGCGGACGTTCGGGTCGCTCGCGGTCGACAGTCTGATCGACGACGGCACCTCTTTCGTGCCGAGCCAGGTCATGCACATCGCTCGCGACCCTCTGGATGAGACCTTCGACGATGATCGGTTCCGACGTGCACTCTCGGTGCGCGGCAGCGCCATCAAACGGGTGCTTCTCGATCAGACCATCGTCAGCGGCATCGGCAACATCTACGCCGACGAGTCTCTCTGGGCGGCCCGCATCCATCCGGAGACTCCGGCTGCACATCTCTCGACTCGGGCGGTTCGCCGGCTCCTCGAGGAGGTCCGCGCCGTGCTGACGAAGGCCCTCGCTGAGGGCGGAACCAGTTTCGATGCGCAGTACGTGAACGTGAACGGGCAGGCGGGCTACTTCGCGCACTCGCTCAACGCTTACGGCCGCGGCGGGCAACCGTGTCCGCGCTGCGGCGGCAGCATCCGCCGCGAGGCGTTCATGAATCGCTCGTCGCACTACTGTCCTCGCTGCCAACGTCTCCGCTGACGACGGAGGACTCACCCCACGCGGAACGCGCCGGCCAGCAGCGGTCGCGTGGCCCAGGTACTCGCCCAGACGACCCCGATGCCGATCGCGATGACGGACGCGATCGTGAGGAGCGAGAGGGGCGCCGTGATCAGCGCGATGCCCACGAGCGGAAAGGCCAGGACCCCTGCGCAGAGCGCGGATCCGACCGCTGTCAGCAGGAGCGGGGACATGATCGCGCGACGTCGCGCGCGATCCACGGTTTCCAGGGGGACGCCCAGGTGATGGAGGCTGCGGTGGAGTTCTCGCTGGTCCAGCACGTCCGAGGCCTGATTGACCCCGACGGATGCCGCGACCATGAGGAACGAGCCGACGAGGGTGATGATGAGTCCGGTGCGGATGTCGTCGATGAGAGCCACATCTGCGGCGGACGCGTCGGCCGCGCTCATCACGTTCATGACCGCGACTCCGGTGCCCGCGAAGACGGCCATGAAGCTCGCCATCGCGATGCCGCCCACCTGTCGCCACGCCGCTTTCGGAGAATCGAGCACCACGCGCGCGGCGAGGAGCCGCTCTGGCACGGCGGCGCGGCGGAGCTGACGGGTGGCGGCGACCTTCAGGACCCACGGGCCGAGAACGTTCAGCACGGCGAGGACGGCGCCGAACATGCCGGCGAGAACGATGATCGTGGTGACGAGATCGCCGATCGAGGGGAAGGCCTTGATGACCACGAAGGCCACCGCGACAGCGCCGACAGCGACGATCACGCGCACCCAGTGCACCTTCGCGGGGGCCGAGCGCGTGCGCACGCCCAGTGGTGAGATCACCACTCGACGAAGGCCGAGAGTCGCGCTGGCGGCGGCGAGCACGAGGACACCGAGGAAGACCACGACGATGTGGAGTGGCGGCAGCACCACCGCCCCGAAACCGAGCGACTCACCGCGAAAAGGGATCAGTCCGATGAGGGGACTGAGCGCGAGATGCCCGACGACTCCGAGGAGCGCGCCGACAGCGGCGACGAGGACCGATTCGACGACCGTCGCGAACGTGACGCCCCCGGGGGAGACGCCCAGCAGTCGCAGCGTGGAGAGGCGTTCATCGCGGCGGCGCGCGGAAAGACGTGCGGCGGCACCTCCGAGTGACACCAGCGGGACGACCAGCAGGACGAGTGCGATGGCCGCGAGCGCCTGGTAGATGGGGGCTTCCGGGTCACTCCACCCCCAGAAGGACTGGGCGCCGCCGATCACGCTGAGCACCAGGGTGGTCACGATCCCGAATGCGGTGACGGGCAGGGCGAGAACGCTGTTCTGCCCCGGGGAAGGGCGAAGCAGCAGCGAGAGGACGTCGGCATTCATGCGGCCACCGCCGACGAGACGATCCGGCCGTCACGGACGGCGATGGTGCGCGTGCACCGCGCCGCCACCTCCGGATCGTGGGTCACGACGACCAGGGTGCGCCCTTGGCCTGTCGTGGACCAGAGCAGGGCGTCCATGACCTCGGCCGACGTGCGCGAGTCGAGCGCTCCCGTCGGCTCATCCGCGAAGACGAGCTCTGCACCGGTGGCCTGGGCTCGTGCGATCGCGACGCGCTGGGCCTGCCCACCGGAGAGTTCGCCGATCCGACGATCCTCCATGCCGGCGAGGCCGAGCGCTGCCAGCCAGGATGCCGCGTGCTGGACAGCGTTCTGACGCTTCACACCGTTGATCATGGAGGCCAGCGCGACATTCTCGACCGCGGTCAGCTCGGGGATCAACAGTCCCTGTTGGAAGACGAATCCGAAGCGTTCCCGACGCAGACGCGAGCGAGCCGCCTCTTTCAGCGCGGTCACTTCGACAGGTTCTCCCTCTGCGGGCCGGAAGAGGACGGTCCCCGAATCCGGTGCGACGATTCCGGCCAGCACGTGCAGCAGAGTCGTCTTGCCGGAGCCGGATGCGCCCATGATCGCGACGGACTCGCCACGAACGACCGTCAGGTCGACGCCCGCGAGGGCTCGTGTGGGTCCGAAATTCTTCGTGAGGGCACGGGCTTCGAGCAGAGGGATGTTCATATCCCCAGCCTCGTCACCTCGGGCCGCCATGTCGTCGGCCCGGCGGATGAGGCTGTGGGACCGGAATCATCCCGAAGAATGACATCCGGCTTTCGACTCAGTCTCCGAGCTTCTTCTGCCAGGCCCCGGCGTACGACACCGGCGCGAAGCCGATCGCCTCGTTGATGTCGAGCATCGGTCGGTTCTCCTCCGCGTTGAAGGTCGAGACCACAGGCGAGTGCGGCATCAGATCGCGCCAGCGAAGCAGGTTGGCGCATTTGACGATCATGCCGAGTCGGTGTCCTCGGTGATCCTTGGCCACCAGTGTGCCGAACTGGTGGGTGACTCCGGTACGGTCAGCAGCGATCAGCAGTTCGTTGTAGGCCACCAGATCTCCCGTCGGCACATGCTGCACTGCGGCGACCGAGACGGCCTGGCCGGCGCCGGTGAGTCGTCCTTCGCGTCGGACCACACGGTCGGCGTCCCACTCCTCGGCGGCGAAGTCCATGTCACCGCTGGGTGCATCGGTCGACAGTCGAGCCAGGACAGCGGCGAACCCGGCACGCAGTTCGGGCGGAGTCGGCAGCATCCACTCGACGAGCCGATAGTCCGGTCCGGCCGTCTCCTGCGCCGCGGTGAGGGCGTCGCGCAGGGGCGTCGGATCAGCCCGCAGATCGAACTCGCTGTTGCGTTCGACCTGCTCGAGTTCGTAGCCCGCGGCCTCGAGGAGATCGGTGAGGGGGGTAGCCGGGACTCGACCCCACCCCGTGCGCGGCATCAGCATGCGCTCGGCCTCACCCGGACGGTGGAGCGTCCAGAGCTGAAGTACGGAACGTCCGCGCGCGCGGGCCTCGGCCTGAGCGCGAGCGAGCAGGGCCTCCTCGACGCCGCGCCCCCACTGCGCCGCCGGTACGAGCAGATCGATCTCCGCCGCGTGCGCGTCCTTCTCCTGAGCGAACGCGATCGTCACCATTCCCGCGATCTCGTCCTCGAAGCGGGCGACGAATCCGAGGCTGACCGAGTCGGTGTCGTCCTGCCAGTCGGGGAGCATCTGCGCGGCGTCGGGCGGCAGGTCGGGGAGGCCGACGGCTTCATCGCAGATACGCCGGTTGAGCTCGCCGAATGCACGGAAGTCTCCTGCATCGTCGCCATCCAGCGTCGCGGGGACGGTGAGAGGGGTGATCGTCATCGCGATCGTCGTCATGACAGTTCCTTCTTCCATGCGCCTTCGTAGGCGGTGGGGGTGAAGCCGAGGGCTTCGTTGATGGCGAGCATCGGGCGGTTCTCCTCGGCGTTGTAGGTGACCACGCGCGGGGACTCGGGGACCATCTCCGCCCAGGAGAGGAGTGAGACGCACTTCACCAGGAGACCGAGGCGGTGGCCGCGATGCTCCGTGAGCACGAGGGTGTCGTCCTGATGCGAGACCGCGTGCGGGTCAGGGCCGATCGCGAGTTCGGTGAACGCGCTGAGCTCGCCGGAGGTGATGTGCTCTGCGGCCGTCACCAGCACGGTCCGCCCCATCTCGGCCGACCGGCGCTCGGCGTCGGTGAGGCGTGCGACGTCCCAGGCTTCCTCGTCGGTCTCGAGTCCCGCGCTCGGCGCGTCCGTCGACATGCGCGACTTCAGCCACGCGTATCCAGCCGCGCGATCCTGAGGCGTCGGCACTCGCCACTGCACGACGCGGTAGTCACGGGACTCCGCTTTCGCCTGCGCGAGCAGTCGGCCCGTACGTCGGAGCGTCGCGGCCGACAGCTCCAGGTGGCTCACCCGGGCGACCTGCTCGAGATGGAAGCCATGCCGGCGCAGGAACCGCGCGACATGATCCTCGGGGACGCTGCCGAATCCGGTGGGCGCCTCCAGCCGGGGGCCTGCGCTCGGTGGCTGCTCCGTCCAGTTCTGCATCACCGAGCGGCCGTGACGGCGGGCGACCGCCTCGAGATGGGGGAGTACCGCGGAACCGATGCCGCGGCCCCACACGGACGGCCGGAGTTCGACGGAAGCGATGACGACACGCGAACCCTCCTCGTTCGGCACGTCCACGACGGCACGCCCCACGATGTCTCCGCCGAGGCGCACCGCCCAGACGTATGTCGTCCGCTCCTTGCGCGACCGCAGCAAGGGCAGCAATGCCTCGGGCGTCAGGTCCTGTTCGGCTCGGCCGGTGACCTCGCGGTAGACGACGTTGCGGACGCGGGCGAGTTCGCGGAACTCGCCCGCGTCCGCTGCATCCGCCCGTGCCGGGAGCACGAGCGGATGCAGCGTGGCAGCTGCGGTGAGGGGGATGGACATGGTCGGATCTCCGATCAGCGCAACTGGTGGTGCAGGTCGTAGGTGAGCAGTGCGAACCTCTCCGCCGGGGTCCGGTGACGATCGCCGAGGCGGAACTCCGGGCCGGGGTCGGTGTGCAGGCTCCGGCGGATGGGCCGGGGACGCTGCGCCCGCTGGAGCAGCCAGAGGCCGATCCGGAGGGACAGACGATCGGTGAGAGCGAGCTTTCGCAGATCGTCGGGGCGGGGGATGTGGAGGACCTGCTGGTCCTCGGTATCGGGCGGGCGGGTGAGGCTGCGGTGCAGCGTCGAGTTCACGATGATTCCTTCGAAGTGAGTGGAGTGGGGTGCGCCGATGTGCGCTCGCGATGGAAGAGCCGATCGCGGAGCATGCGGACGGATGCGGCGTCTGGGCCCGCGGAAGACGGAGCCGAGAGCGGCAAGGGTTCCTCGACCTGACAGCGGATCAGAGGATGGAGCGCGGCAGAACGAACGAGACTCTGACCTGAGACGAGGCAGAGATCTGGCGTCGAGGTTCTAAGACTCCGTGCGGGAGCGGTCGCCGGCGGCTACCGAAAACGCGTGGCGCGGCGCGGAATGCGCTGGCGCGGCGAGGCCTAGGGCCTGGGCGTTGAGCTGAGTGATCATCATCGGTAACCTCCTTTCGTGTGGCGATCCGCACGCCAAGCTAGCGAACGTCCACATCGGCCGTCAAGCATTTTCTCTCGGAACGGCGTGTCGCGGGCGGCGCGGGTTCGACCTCTGCCCGCGCGGGATGACGGTTCATTGCGACGATTCCGGTAGCGTAGCCGCGTGATTCTCCCCGGACGAGCGGTGCCCGCATGCATCTGAAGAGCCTGACGCTCAAAGGGTTCAAATCGTTCGCGCAGCCGACGAGTTTCGTCTTCGAGCCGGGTGTCACGTGCATCGTGGGTCCGAACGGCTCCGGAAAGTCGAATGTCGTCGACGCCCTCGCCTGGGTGATGGGCGAGCAGGGGGCGAAGACGCTTCGCGGCGGGAAGATGGAGGACGTCATCTTCGCCGGCACCTCGACGCGGGGGCCGCTCGGTCGCGCGGAGGTCCAACTCACCATCGACAACGCCGATGGCGCGCTTCCGATCGAATACGCCGAGGTGACGATCAGCCGCACGCTCTTCCGCAACGGTTCGAGCGAGTATGCCATCAACGGCGAGAGCTGCCGACTTCTCGACGTACAGGAGCTGCTGAGCGACTCCGGCCTCGGACGTGAGATGCATGTCATCGTCGGGCAGGGGCGGCTCGACACCGTCCTGCAGGCGTCGCCGGAGGACCGCCGCGGCTTCATCGAAGAGGCCGCCGGCATCCTCAAGCACCGACGCCGCAAGGAGAAGACTCTCCGAAAACTCGACGCCATGGAGGCGAACCTCACTCGTCTGAGTGACCTGGCGGGCGAGATCCGACGCCAGCTGAAGCCGCTCGGACGCCAGGCCGAGATCGCCAGGGAGGCGCAGACCATCGCCGCCGTGGTGCGTGACGCCAAAGCACGGATCTTCGCAGACGACGTCGTCGCATTGCGCACGGCACTCGCCGACCACCTGCGCACCGAACACGAGCGCCACACGGAGCGCCTGGTGCTGTCCGACCAGGCGGAGACGGTGCGGGCGGGCATCGCCCGGCTCGAACAAGACCAGAATTCCGTCGCCGTCGACCAGGCCCGCAGTGTGGCATTCGGTCTGGAGCAGGTGCAGGAGCGGATGCGTGGTCTCTATACGCTCGCGAACCAGCGCCTCGCCCTGCTCGGGTCGGAAGAAGAAGACGCCGCCGTGACGGCTGTGACCGTGACCCAGAGCACCATCGATGAAGCGAAGGAGGAGATCGATGTGATCTCCTCCGGTCTCGGCGACGCACAGGATGCCGCGGCGGCAGCGAGCCGCGATGTCGTGCATGCCCGGGCCGAGCTCGACACGCTCGACGTCGATATCGCGGAGCAGAGCGCCTTGGTCTCCGAATACGACATGCGCGTGTCGACTCTGCGTGGAGTCGCCGATTCCGCCGCTTCCGCCCTCGCTGCTGTGCGCGGTGCGGTGCTCCGCCAAGAGAATGCTCTCGAGGCGGCCGACGCACGCCGGCGCGAGGCAGCAGAGGCTCTCGCAGCGATCGATGAGGCAGAAGCTCCCGAAGGCACCGCGGCCGAGCATGCCGCGGCGTACGACGCCGCACAGCGGGCATCCTCCGCGGCGGAAGCCGAACGTGAGGCGTTGCGGGAGCGGTTGCACGCCGCCGAGCGCGAGGCTGACGCGCTCACCGCGAAGGCAGCAGCGCTCAGCAGTGCTCTGGCACTCTCCGGCGGTGCCGCCGAGATCGTGAAGGCCGGGGGTGCAGGGGTACTGGGCCTCGTGGGTGACGCCGTGCAGGTGCGAGCGGGATATGAAGCCGCGATCGCCGCCGTGCTGGGCCCCCTGGCGGAGGGTGTCCTCGTGGCCACCGGGTCCGATGCCTTCGCGCTGGCCGCGGAGGCGATGGAGAACAGGCGGGGGATCGTCGACTTCGTCGTCGCGGATGCGAGGCGTCCCGCGACGCATCTGCCGACGATCGAAGGGGTCACACCGGCGGCCGACACGGTCACGGCTCCGAGCGGGATTCTCGGAGTGCTCTCCCATGTCCTGATCGCCGATGACCTCGGTTCCGCGCGACGCTCGTGGGAGGCGCTGAACCCCGGCGGCGACTCGATGACGACGATCGTCACCATCGGGGGCGATGTCGTCACGGCCCAGACCCTGCGCACGGGGTCCGGCGGCGAGCGCTCGCGTCTCGAGTTCGCTGCGGAGCGTGACGCCGCCAATGAGCGTTTGACCGAGATCATGGTCGTCGTCGATTCGCTGCGGGAAGCCCGCGAAGACGCGAACGAGGCCGTCGAGACGACCCGCAGGCACGCCAAGGACGCGCTTCGGGCGCTGCGCGAGCACGATGCGGCGCTGGCCACCCACGCGGAGCAGGTGAACCGGATCACCGTGCGCCATGAATCTGCGGTTGCCGAGTGCGAGCGATTGGAAGCAGGGCTGGCCCAGGCTCAGGCTGCGGTCTCCGATGCCGAGGCGAAAGCTCAGGCAGCGAAGGCCGAGGTGGACGCGGCGGTCGCCGCGCCGCGCCCCGTGCTCGATGCATCTGCCAGAGACGGCCTCCTCGAAGCGCTCGAGGCAGCACGCGAAGCCGAACTGCATTCCCGCTTGGAGATCGAGACGCTGCGTGAGCGGGTTCGCGCCGCCCAGGCGCGGGTCGCGAGCCTCGAGCGCCAACGTGAGCACGAACGCGATGCTGCCGCCGAAGCGGCCCGCCGTGCCGTGATCCGCCGAGCACAACGAGATGCGGCGTCGGGCGTGGCGGCCGAGTTGCCACGCATCCTCGACTCTCTCGACCGGTCCGTCACCGAGGCGCGGGTCGCGCTCGGCGAGGCAGAGGCGGCGCGGTCCGCTCAGAACGAGGAGCTCGTAGCGCTCCGCACGCAGGAGACTTCGCTGCGGGAACGGCTTTCCGGTCTGACCGAGAGCGTCCACGGGCTCGAGTTGCAGATCCACGAGAAGAAGCTGCATCTGAACAGCCTTCTCGAGCGAGTGTCGTCCGAACTGTCTCTCGACGAAGATATTCTCATCGCGGAATATGGTCCGGATCAGCTGGTTCCCCGCGATCCCGGGATGCAGGCGGCCGAATCGGATGCGGGCGACGACACGGCCATCCCGTTCGATCGCCGCATCCAGCAGCGTCGTCTGACCGACGCCGAGCGAAAACTCGCACAGCTCGGTCGAGTGAACCCACTCGCACTCGAGGAGTTCGCGGCCCTCGAGCAACGACATGCGTTTCTCACCGAGCAGCTGGCCGATCTCACGCAGACCCGACAGGATCTGCTGACGATCATCGGTGATCTCGATGAGCGGATGCAGACCATCTTCGCGAGTGCCTTCGAAGACACCAAGGAGGCCTTCGGCCAGGTGTTCCCGTTGCTGTTTCCGGGCGGCGTCGGCAGCATCTCGCTCACCGATCCGGAGAACATGCTCACCACCGGGATCGAAGTGTCCGTGCGCCCCGTGGGCAAGAAGATCGAGCGGCTGTCCCTGCTGTCCGGCGGCGAGCGCTCGCTCGCGGCGGTCGCGCTGCTGGTGGCTATCTTCAAGGCGCGGCCCAGTCCGTTCTACATCCTCGACGAGGTCGAGGCGGCGCTCGACGACGCGAACCTCGGACGCCTCCTCAGTGTGTTCGAGCAGCTTCGCGAGAGTTCGCAGTTGCTGATCATCACCCATCAGAAGCGAACCATGGAGATCGCCGACGCGCTCTACGGCGTCTCGATGCGCCAGGACGGTGTCTCCGCGGTCGTCGGTCAGCGGGTGGGCGACCGCGCGGCCGCGAGCTGAAGCGCCCAGGGCGGGCGACCGCTGCCATCTCGCTTGACCCGTAGGCTGGGGTCATGGCGGAGAAGTCCTGGTCTCTTGGTCGCGCACTGCGCGGCATGTTCGTCAAGCCCACCATCGACGAGACGACCTGGGAGGATCTGGAGACCGCGCTCATCACGGCGGACTTCGGACCGGACATCAGCGAGCGCATCGTCGAGGAACTGCGTGAGAAGGTCGATCGTTTCCGGACGACCGACCCGAAGGATCTGCAGCGAATGCTGCGGGAGACTCTCGAAGAGCACTTCGCGAAGTTCGACACGACGCTGAAGCTCACGGAGCGTCCAGCGGTCGTGCTCGTCGTCGGCGTCAACGGCGTGGGGAAGACGACCACCATCGGCAAGTTCACCAAGTTCCTCCGTGGCTACCAGCGGAGCGTGGTGGTCGGAGCGGCGGATACCTTCCGCGCCGCTGCCGTCGACCAGTTGGCGACGTGGGCGCAGCGCGGGGGAGCGGCGATCGTCCGCCCGCAGCAGGAGGGTCAGGACCCGGCATCCGTCGCATTCCAGACCGTCGACTATGCGAAGCGCGAAGGCATCGAGATCGTGATCATCGACACTGCCGGCCGGCTCCACACCAAGGGCGGGCTCATGGATGAGCTCGGCAAGATCCGTCGCGTCGTCGAGAAGCAGGCCCCGATCAGCGAGGTCCTTCTCGTGCTCGACGCCACCACGGGGCAGAACGGCGTCATGCAGGCCGAGTCCTTCCTCGAGCACGCGGGGGTCACCGGGCTCGTGTTGACCAAGCTCGACGGCTCCGCGAAAGGCGGCTTCGTCCTCGCGGTGCAGGAACGCACCGGCATCCCGGTGAAGCTCCTCGGCCGCGGCGAGGGGATCGACGACCTGACCGGATTCACGCCGCACGTCTTCGTACAGTCTCTCGTCAGTTGACGACGGGACTACCGCAGTGAGCACGAGGCTGGTTTCATAGCGTTATGGCGATCGAACACGACTATTTCGGACTCCTGTCCTCAGGACCCGACGGCTCGATCTTCTGGTCCGAGACCGTTGAGCTCGGCGATCAGAGTGTCACGGTGGATCTCACCGCTCCCGACCAGGACGACGTGTCCGCGGATGCGCTCGATATCGCGGCATCCCTCATCGCCGGGTTGGAGAGCGTCGATGACACCGCGCGGAGGGGCATGCTCGCCGAGGTGGACGATCGCACCAGCGAAGTGACGGAGTACATCCTTCAGCAGCAGGAGACCTACGGCGACGATCTGCCGGATGTCCTCGTCGACGTCTCCGGTGATGCCGCGGTGGACATCATCCGCTCGTTGCGCCTCATGAGCATGACGATCCTCGCTGACGAGCACGGGGGATCGGAGCCCTTCGCCGTGCTCGAATATGCGCTCGACGACAGTTCGACGGACGAGGTTCTGCTGGTGAACCTCGGCTCCGACGGCAGCGTGCAGTCGGTGATGAGCGCCGACTGAGGGGCGCCTCAGACGGGGCGCGTGCGGATCAGACGGCCTGGGCGAAGCCGAGGTCGGCGCTGTCGGCGATGTGCGCCAGGCGAGCGGGGATCTCTCGCCCCTTCGACATCATCGACTGGGCCCACAGGCGACCGGCCCGGTAGGACGACCGCACCAGTGGGCCGGCGAGAACCCCCAAGAAACCGATGCGCTCCGCTTCCTCTTTGAACTCGACGAACTCGGCGGGCTTCACCCAGCGCGCTACCGGAAGGTGTCGGGGAGTGGGGCGGAGGTACTGCGTGATCGTGATGATGTCGCAGCCGGCCTGGTGCAGATCCTCGAGAGCCTGGACCACCTCCTCCGGTTCCTCGCCCATGCCGAGGATGAGATTGGACTTGGTGATGAGTCCCGCATTCCGCCCCTGCGTGAGCACGTCGAGCGAGCGCTCGTATCGGAAGGCGGGACGGATCCGTTTGAAGATGCGCGGGACCGTCTCGATGTTGTGTGCGAAGACCTCAGGCCGAGCGTCGAAGATCTGGCCGAGGAAGGCGGGGTCGGCATTGTGCTCGTTCGCCAACAGCTCGACCCCCGTGTTCGAATTGAGTTCATGGATCTTGCGGACTGTTTCCGCGTTCAACCAGGCTCCCGTGTCGGGGAGATCGTCGCGTGCCACACTCGTCACCGTCGCGTATCGGAGGTTCATCCGCGCGACGCTCTCGGCGACACGTCGCGGCTCGTCGGTGTCGTAGTCGGCGGGTTTTCCGGTGTCGATCTGGCAGAAGTCGCAGCGTCGGGTGCACTGCGAACCACCGATCAGGAATGTCGCTTCACGATCCTCCCAGCATTCGAAGATGTTCGGACAACCGGCTTCTTGGCACACCGTGTGCAGATCTTCGCTCTTCACGAGGGAGTGCAGCGCCGTGTACTCCGGTCCCATCCGCGCTTTCGTCTTGATCCACTCGGGCTTCCGTTCGATGGGGGTCTCGGCGTTGCGGATCTCGAGACGGAGGAGCTTGCGGCCCTCGGGTGCGGCGGTCATGCTCGTGCTCCTGTCGGTTCGATGGCGTACTCGGTGGTGAAGGCGGCGACCACGGAGGGCGCGATGTCGACGGGCCGAACGGACCGCCCGACGACCTCGCTGACGGTGGTCACACCGGCATCGGTGATCCCGCAGGGCACGATGGTGCGGAACCCCGCGAGCGAGTTGTCGCAGTTGATGGCGAAACCGTGCATGGTCACGCCCTGCTGGACGCGCACCCCGATGGCAGCCACCTTGTCCTCGGAGAGTGGCCGACGTACCCAGACGCCGCTGCGACCGTCCACTTGATAGCCGTCGACGCCGAAGGGCCGCAGCAGCCCTATCAACAATCGTTCGAGGCGCCGGACGTGCGCCACGACGTCCATCGGCTCAGGCAACCGCACGATCGGGTAGCCGACGAGTTGGCCCGGACCATGCCAGGTGATCTTGCCTCCGCGGTCGACGTCGACGACCGGAGTGCCGTCGCGCGGGCGCTCATGGGCCTCCGTGCGCTTGCCGGCCGTGTAGACCGCCTCGTGCTCAAGGAGGATGAGGGTGTCGGGGCGGGTGCCGTCGACCACATCGGTGTGCACGCGGCGCTGCAGGTCCCAGCCATCGCCGTACGGCACGAGACTCGGGGAGTATCCGGGCGTGAGGATGTCCAGCATGATCGTTCCCGTCTTCGCCAGTAGTTGGATCGCGTCTAACAATACGCCCCCGCCGTCCGTGACGGGTCGATCTCGCTCGTCGAGCGGTAGCGTGAGGGGATGAGTTCTCCTGGACGTGCAGGTCGCCCGAAGGCGTCCTCCCGAGAGACGCTGGCTGAAGCGGCGTGCGAACTCTTCCTCGAGCGCGGATACGACGCGACGTCGGTCGCCGACATCACACAGCGCGCCGGCGTCAGTCGATCGAGCTTCTTCAACTACTTCACCTCCAAGAGCGACGTGCTCTGGTCCGGTGTCGATGAACGGATCAGCGAAGCGATCACCGCTTTGGCAGGCCTGGCGACAGACGCGACCGGAGACAGCGTGCGCGGCATCCTGCTGGTCGTGGTCCGGGACTTCGCACCGGACCCCCTGGCGCTCGCACTGCGCAACGCCTCGGCGATGGGGCTGCAGAAAGAGCTCGTCCGGGACACGGGCCTGCGCATGGCGCGTCTCTCGGCCGCGATCGCCGGAGCTGCGCGGGCGTCGGGCGTGGATGTCGTCCGCGCCGACATCCTCGGGGCGGCGTACGCCGCGGCCGTGCTGTCATCGTTGCGGGTGTGGGCCGAGCACGGCGCCGGCCGAGGAACCCCGGAAGCCGTACTGCTCGACGCGCTCGGCACGATCCACGATCTTCCCTGGGTGATCTGAGCGCTCCGCGGACGAAACGGCGGATGCCGGACACGTCATGAGTGAACCCACTTCCGAGGAGGACTCATGACCAGAGACCAGTTGGACGACCTGCTGAACGCTTCGGCGCCGGCCGCACGCGGGCTGGACGACCACGATGCGCGCGCCATGATCGCGGCGGCCGCGGCGGCAGCGACCGTCGATGCGCCGCTGCGGCATGTGCCGAGGCCTGGACGCAAGCGCCGGGCGGTCATGCTGAGCGGGGCACTCGTGCTCCTCTTCGCCGGGGGTGCGGGCGTGGCGGCGGCGACATCGGACTGGCTCTGGGGGGATGGCCTGGAAAGTCCCGACCGCAGCTATCACTACACCTCGCCCACCTGGGGCGAGTGCGAGATCCGCTTCAGCACGATCACCACGCGGAATCCGCTCGACCAGGCTCCGGTCACGCGGATCGTCGACGAGTGGTTCGAGACCACCGATGTGGAAGGCGCTGCGGCGCCCTTGGTCAGCAAGTACCTGGAGACGCTGGAGAACCCGCAGGCGCAGGACGCGGCCGGCGACGAGGACCCCAGGACCCCGGACCTGAACGCCTGGACCGCTCACGAACAGGCTCTGAGCGAAGCGCTGCACAACGAGTTGGCGGAACACGGCTACGGCCCCGGGACGCTGGACGGGGCGGAGTCGCACAGCCAGGTTCACTGCGACGGCGAGGACTGGGGCGGCGAGGGTGGTGTGGAGTGAGACCGGACGAATCCCTCACGCGGGCCCTCCAACGGGACAGCGCCGATCTGCTCACCTATCTCGCACGGCGTGCGGGGGCGGATGCAGCCCCGGATCTGCTCGGCGAGACGATGGTCGTCGCCTGGCGTCGGGTCGATGAGCTGCCGGTCGACCCCGAGCGTGCGCGGATGTGGCTGTTCGGCATCGCGCGCGGCACGCTCCAGAATCACGCCCGGGGTGAACGCCGTCGCTGGGCTCTGGCCGATCGCATCCGCCTGAACGCCGGGCCGGAGGCCGCAGCTGCGCCATCGGATGCCGGTGCGGAGGTCAGGGATGCGATCGAGCGGCTTCCGGAAGAGCTCGCCGAGCTGATCCGCCTCGTCCATTGGGATGGCTTCCCGCTGACCGACGCCGCCGAGCTGCTCGGCATCCCCGCGTCGACGGCGCGCGGTCGGTACCAGCGTGCGAAGAACGAGCTCCGCGCCGCGCTGAGCGTCGAGGTTCCGCTCGCGTAGAATTATCAGCACCATGGCTACCTTTGGCACGCTCTCCGATCGGCTCACCGAGACCTTCCGCAACCTTCGCACGAAGGGAAAGCTCACCGCGGCCGACGTCGACGGCACCGTGCGCGAGATCCGACGCGCGCTCCTCGACGCCGACGTCGCACTCGTGGTCGTCAAGGATTTCACTGCCAAGGTGCGTGAACGCGCGCTCGGCGACGAGGTGAGCAAGGCGCTGAACCCCGCCCAGCAGGTGGTGCAGATCGTCAACGAGGAACTGGTGCAGATCCTCGGCGGAGAGCAGCGACGACTGCAGTTCGCCAAGACGGCTCCCACGGTGATCATGCTCGCGGGTCTGCAGGGATCCGGAAAGACGACCTTCGCGGGCAAGCTCGCGAAGCAGCTCGAGGGGGAGGGGCACACGCCACTGCTCGTCGCAGCCGACCTCCAGCGCCCGAATGCCGTGAACCAACTCCAGGTCGTCGCCGAGCAGGCGGGTGCCACCGTCTACGCACCGGAGCCGGGTAACGGCGTCGGCGACCCGGTCAAGGTCTCCCGCGACGGTGTCGAGCACGCGCGTCGTCAGCAGCACGACGTCGTGATCATCGACACCGCAGGTCGCCTCGGTGTGGACGCCGAGCTCATGAAGCAGGCCGCTGACATCCGCAAGGCCGTGAACCCCGACGAGGTCCTGTTCGTCATCGACGCCATGATCGGTCAGGACGCCGTCAACACTGCCAAGGCCTTCCAGGAAGGCGTCGACTTCACCGGCGTGGTGCTGTCGAAGCTCGACGGTGACGCGCGCGGTGGAGCGGCGCTGTCGGTGGCATCGGTCACCGGGCGTCCGATCATCTTCGCCTCGACCGGCGAACGTCTGGAAGACCTCGAGCCCTTCTACCCCGACCGCATGGCGAGCCGCATCCTCGACCTCGGCGACATCCTCACCCTCATCGAGCAGGCCCAGCAGGCCTTCGATGAGGAAGAGGCCACGAAGATGGCTGAGAAGCTCGCCACAGAGGCGTTCACGCTCGAAGACTTCCTCGACCAGCTTCAGCAGATGAAGAAGATGGGCTCGATGAAGAAGATGCTCGGGATGCTCCCGGGTATGGGTCAGATGAAGCAGCAGCTCGACGATTTCGACGAGCGCGAGATCGACCGCACCGAGGCGATCATCCGCTCGATGACCCCGGGGGAGCGCCGGAACCCCAAGGTGCTCAACGGCTCCCGGCGTCTGCGCATCGCCCGTGGCTCCGGCATGACCGTCACCGACGTCAATCAGCTCGTGCAGCGCTTCGAGCAGGCCGCGAAGATGATGAAGACCGTCGCCCGCGGCGGCACGCCGAACATCCCCGGCATGGGGCCTGTCCCCGGGATGGGTCGCACGGGAGCCTCATCCAAGCGAGGGAAGAAGGGCAAGACGTCTTCCGGCGCCTCGCGCTCGGGCAACCCGGCGAAACGCGCGGCGGAGAACGCAGGTCTCGCGGCGGCGGCCACGCCCACCGGATCCGGCTTCGGTCTGGGGAACGCCGCAGGCAAGAGCCCGAGCGAGGCCGAGCTCGCCGAGATTCAGAAGCTCTTCGGCAAGAACTGAGTTCTGCTCGCCGCCGCAAGGTCGGCGTCGGTGCCGACGGCGCGAGTGGGCACCGTTGTCATCCTGCGCTCGGGCCGGGCGACGATCTGCCCCAGCACGAGTGCGGTCACCGCGATGCCGAACCCGATCGACTGCGTCGGCGTGAAGGCCTCGCCCACGACGAGCGCTCCGAGGGTGGTCGCGACGATGGGCGAGAGCAGCGCGAGAAGCCCTGGTGCGATCACGGGTAGTCGCTGGATCCCGCGGAACCAGAGGGTGTACGCGACGATGCCGCCGACGGTCCCCAGCCAGAGGTAACCGAGAATCGCCGCGCCGTCCACCGTGGAGGGCACGCCTTCGACGGTGAGCGTCACCGGCAGCAGCAGGACTCCGCCGGCGGTGAGCTGCCACCCCGCGTACGCGATGGGGCCGACGCCTACGGGACGACCCCACTGTTTCGTGAGGATCATGCCCACACCGGTGGCTGTGACGCCCCCCAGGGCGGCGAGGAGGCCCAGCGCATCGAGTCGGGCCGCCGGACCGAGGACGACGAGAGCCACGCCGCCTGCGCCGGCGACAGCGGCGGCGGCGCTCAGAGGGCGGATCCGTTCCCGCAGGACGAGGGCGCCCAGAATCAGCACGATGAGCGGTTGTGCACCGGCGACAGCAGCCGCGACCCCGCCGGGAAGCCGCTCGGCGGCGAGGAACAGAAGGGGGAAGAATGCACCGATGTTGAGGGCGCCGAGGACGAGGATCCTCCACCACCAGGTTCCGCGAGGCAGTCGTCCGCCGATCACGACGGCAAGCAGTCCCGCCGGGAGTGCGCGAACCAGCCCTGCGAACAACGGATGCCCAGGGGGGAGCATCTCCGTCGTCACAAGGTATGTCGTTCCCCATGCGATCGGGGCGAGGGCCGTGAGCAAGATGGTGGCCAGTCGTTCCATATGATCAGCGTGCTCTCGGCGTAGCCATGAATCCAACGCATGCTTGTCATTCCAAGCATGAAGCGCAATCATGACCCCATGGAACTCCAACAACTGCGATACGTGGTCGAGGTGGCCCGCACGTCGAACTTCACGCGGGCGGCTGAGCGCTGTTTCGTGACTCAGTCGGCGTTGAGCCATCAGATCGCCGCGCTCGAGCGCGAGATCGGTCATCGACTGTTCGTGCGATCGAGTCGCGCTGTGCGGCTGACCGAAGCGGGCGAGGCGTTCGTCGCTCAGGCGCGTACGGCGGTCCAGGCGGCGGAGCGCGCGAAGGAGAATGCGGCCGCCGCCGGCGGCACGGTCGTCGGCACGCTCCGGCTCGGGGTGATACCGACCGTGACCGCACTGGACGTGCCGGCTCTGCTCACCGAATTCCACGCACAGCATCCGTCGGCTCGGGTGGAACTGCGTGTGGGAAACAGCGACGCGCTGACCGGAGCCATTCGCCGCGGCGATCTCGATGTCGCGCTCCTCGGTCTGCGCGAGGGCATCGAACCCGTCGGAGTCGCCTCGCGCGCGCTGTCGTCCGATCGTCTGGTGGCCATCGTCCCGGAGGGCCACGCGTTGGCTGCGGCGGCGTCCGTGAGTCTGCGCGAGCTCGCGGGTCTGACGTTCGCCGACTTTCCGGCGGAGACATCCGGCCGCGCGCAGAGTGATGCGGCCTTCGCGGCGGCCGGCCTGGAACGCGACGTCTCGTTCGAAGCGGATTCCGTCCCGCTCCTCCTCGACCTCGTCGCCGCAGGCCTGGCGGTCACGCTCCTGGCACCCGGCATGGTCGCGCGATCAGCCGGCCACGTCGTCGCCGTGAAGGTGCGAGACGGGCCTGTCCGCACCGAGCACGTGGCGTGGGACGCCTCTTCGCCGCGCAGTGCCGCCAAGGCCTTCCTGGCCGTGATCGCGGCGACCGCGCCGACACATGAAGAAGCGGGCCCGGAGTGAGACTCCGAGCCCGCTTCCCGATGCCGTGCGGTTACTTCACGTCCTCGTCGACCCAGTCCATCGACTTGGTGACAGCCTTGCGCCACAGACGCAGCTGACGGTCGCGCTCGGCCGCGTCCATCGACGGCTCCCAGCGGCGATCCTCCTGCCAGTTGGCCGAGAGCTCGTCGAGTCCGTTCCAGAAACCGACGGCCAGGCCGGCGGCGTACGCGGCTCCCAGAGCGGTGGTCTCGGCGACCACAGGGCGAACGACCGGAACTCCGAGGACGTCTGCCTGGAACTGCATGAGGGCGTCGTTCGCGACCATTCCACCGTCGACCTTCAGCTCGGTGAGATCGACACCCGCGTCGGCGTTGACCGCGTCGAGCACATCGCGCGTCTGGAAGGCCACGGCCTCGAGAGCAGCGCGAGCGATGTGGTTCTTGTTCGCGTATCGGGTGAGCCCGACGATCGCGCCCCGAGCATCCGGACGCCAGTACGGCGCGAACAGACCGGAGAACGCGGGGACGATGTACACGCCGCCGTTGTCGTCGACCTGCTCGGCGAGCTTCTCGACCTCGGGCGCCGAGGAGATGATCCCCAACTGATCGCGCAGCCACTGGATCAGCGAGCCGGTGACCGCGATGGAACCCTCGAGCGCGTAATGCGTCGGGCCGTCGCCGAGCTTGTAGCCGACGGTGGTGAGCAGCCCGTTCTTCGAGCGGACGATCTCTTCCCCCGTGTTGAAGATCAGGAAGCAACCCGTGCCGTAGGTGTTCTTGCTCTCGCCGGTCTGGAATGCCGCCTGACCGAACGTCGCGGCCTGCTGGTCGCCCAGGATGCCTGCGATCGGTGTCTCGCGCAGCAGCGAGGAGCTCTCGGCTGAACCGTAGACCTCGGAGGAGGAGCGGATCTCCGGCATCATCGAACGCGGCACGCCGAACGCCTCGAGGATGTCGTCGCGCCATTCCAGCGTCTCGAGATCCATGAACATCGTGCGGGACGCGTTCGTGACATCGGTCGCGTGCACGCCGCCGTCGATACCGCCGGTGAGGTTCCACAGCACCCAGCTGTCGGTGGTTCCGAACGCCAGGTCGCCCGCCTCCGCCTTCTCGCGGGCACCCTCGACATTCTCGAGGATCCACGTGATCTTGGTGCCGGAGAAGTACGTCGCCAACGGCAGGCCGACGACGTCCTTGAAGCGGTCGCCTCCGCCGTCTGCCGACAGGCGGTCCACGATCTCCTGTGTGCGGGTGTCCTGCCAGACGATGGCGTTGTAGACCGGCTTGCCGGTGGTCCTGTCCCACACCACAGCGGTCTCGCGCTGGTTGGTGATGCCGACAGCGGCGATGTCGTGACGCGTGAGATCTGCCCGGCTCAGCGCGAGGCCGATGACCTCTTGGACGTTGCGCCAGATCTCGGACGCATCGTGCTCCACCCAGCCTGCCTTCGGCAGGATCTGCTCGTGCTCCTTCTGGCCGGACGCGACGATGCTGCCCTTCTTGTCGAAGATGATCGCGCGGCTAGAGGTGGTTCCCTGGTCGATGGCGATGATGTAGTCAGCCATGGTTGTTCTCCTTCGAATTCAATGGGTGTCAGGCGAGGTGCAGCAGGACGGATGCTGCGAGCGCGGCGAGTACGCCACCCACGAGGGGACCGGCGACCGGCACCCAGGAGTACGACCAGTCGCTCGAACCCTTCCCCTTGATCGGCAGGATCGCGTGGGCGATGCGGGGTCCGAGGTCACGCGCTGGGTTGATCGCGTAGCCGGTGGGTCCACCGAGCGATGCGCCGATACCGACGACGAGGAGCGCGACAGGAAGGGCGGTGAGCGGACCGAGGCCTCCAGGCGTGCCCACCTCGATGTCGCCGTAGTCGGCGAAACCCAGGATGACGAAGACCAGCACGAAGGTCCCGATGACCTCCGTGGCGAAGTTCCACCCGTAGGAGCGGATCGCAGGCCCGGTGGAGAAGACGCCGAGCTTGTTGGCGGGATCGGGCTCCTCGTCGAAGTGCTGCTTGTACGCGACCCACACGACGATCGCGCCGATGATCGCTCCGAGCAGTTCTGCGCCGGTCGCGACGAGGAACATCGTGAAGGTGATCGTTTCGGCCACGAGCAGACCGATGCCGACGGCGGGGTTCAGGATGGCACCGGAGTAGGCAGAGACGAGCACACCGGCGAACACCGCCAGGCCCCATCCCCAGTTGACCATCAGGAATCCACCGCCGAAGCCCTTGTTCTTCGCCAGGGCGACGTTGGCGACCACACCGCAACCGAGGAGCACGAGCATTGCCGTGCCGACGAGCTCCGAGAGGAAATATAGACCGAGATTTACATCAGCCATGTCTTCATTGACCTTTCTTCTGTGTCAGGGCCCCTCTGCCCTGACACGTGAGGGGAAGTTCGCCGCGAGGAGGGCGGCGGTCGGAGTTCTCGTCAGCCGCGGGTGCGGGACGAGATGTGGAGTCCATGGCGTTCGTTGAGCAGCACACGAGTCTGCTCGAGCTCAGCATCCTGCCTCGCGCGGTCCCAACCCAGTAGCGGCGCCAGCGCGTCGGCGATCTCGTCGAGCACCTCGGCATCCGCGTTTCCGGTGAAGGCGATGCTGGTGCGGCGCAGAACGATGTCCTCGAGGCGAGTCACCATCTCGTTCTCGACCATCCACTCGAGCTCGCGGGTCGACAGGTCGCCGCCGGCGAGGGACACGTCGTCCCCCTGCTCGACGTGCTTCCAGACCTGGGCTGCGCGGGTCCCGTAGCGCGCGAGCAGTTGAGTGGCGCGCGCGCCTGCGCCGGCGAGGTTCTCCTCGATCCAGATGCGCTTGGCCTTCTCGGTGCGCGGGAAGTCGCGGCCGCCACCGATGGCGCGTCCGCTCGTCGAGACGGTCCGGGTGCGATCGATGAGTCCGAGGGCGACGTCGGACAGCGACTCGCCGAGAGCTCGGAAGGTCGTCCACTTGCCACCGACGAGGCTCACCAGCGGCACAGCGCCCTGGCGGTCGACCTCGATGCGGTAGTCGCGGGACACGAACCCGGGAGCGGTGTCCTCATGACGGGGCAGGGGGCGGACGCCGGAGAACTTGAACACGATCTGATCGCGCGAGACCGGGATCTGCGGGAACACGTGATGGATCAGATCGAAGAAGTAGTCGACCTCTTCTTCGGTGCATACCGCGACTTCACTCGGATCGGCATCGATGTCGGTCGTGCCGACCAACACCCGACCCTTGAGCGGGTAGATGAGGACGATACGGCCGTCGGAGTGCTCGAAGAAGATCTCTCGGCCCTGAGTCGCCTCCAGCAGATCGGGGTGGTCGAGCACGATGTGTGAACCCTTGGTTCCCCCCATGTACCGGGTGTCGGTGCCGAGAGCCTCGTTCGTCAGATCGGTCCATGGGCCCGAGGCGTTGACGACGACGTCTGCCTGCACCGAGAATTCGGTGCCGCTCTCCCGATCACGGAGCACCACTCGATCGCCGTCGCGGGCGATGGCCTCAACATAGTTGAGTGCCTGCGCCCCGGGGTGTGCGGCGAGGCCGTCCTGCAGCACGTCGAGCGCGAGACGCTCGGGGTCGTGCATCGACGCGTCGTAGTAGGTCGCCGTGTACTTGATGTTCGGATCGAGCGACGGCAATTCGGCCAGTGCACGCTTGCGCCCGAGGAATCGGTGACGAGGGACGGTTCCCCCGTCGCGCGAGAACGTGTCGTAGATCGTGAGACCGATCTTGATCAGGAAGGCTCCGCGCTCCTGCGGCTTGCCGCTGCGGTGGCTGAGGAAGCGCAGGGGAGCGGACAGGATGCCCGAGAACGTCGAGTAGATCGGGATCGTCGTCTGGAGAGGTTTGACGTAGTGAGGAGCGATCTTGAGGAGGCCGTTACGCTCCTGAACCGATTCGCGGACGAGTCGGAACTCGCCGTTCTCCAGGTACCGGATTCCGCCGTGGATCATGTGGCTCGACGCGGCCGATGCGCCCGAAGCGAAGTCGCCACGTTCGACGAGCACGACGTCGACGCCTTGAAGTGCCAGGTCGCGGAATGCGGAGATTCCGTTGATCCCACCGCCGATGACGAGGACGCTCGTGCGTCCCGATTCGCGGACTGTGCGGACCTCAGCGCGCTCTGCTGAGGAGTGTGTCGATTCGATCATCCTCGAACTCTCTTCCTTGCTTGCCACCAGCATCGACCTCGGCGACCATGGGGCGCAAGCCCACTGCACATATGTGCAAGGATCGAGGGCAGGAGGAACATCATGGCTGGTTCGGGCGCGCAATCCCGCGACGCGAAGCTGATCGCGGCGCTCACCGCCGCGCAGCTCTACTACATGCAGGACAAGACGATGGAGGTCATCGCACAAGAGCTGCGCACCTCTCGATCATCGGTCTCGCGGCTGCTGAGCTTCGCGCGGGAGAGCGGCCTCGTCGACATTCGGATCAATTCGCCACTGGAGCGCCTGGGCATGCTCGAGCAGCGGATCCGTGATCGGCATCGGGTCGCCGCGCATGTTGTGCCGATGCCGGAGATCGTCAGCGAGGTGGAGCGCTTGGAGAGGGTCGCGCTCACTGCGGGCCGGCTCATGTCGCAGTTCGTCGACTCCAACATGATCATCGGCGTCGCCTGGGGCTCGACGATCAGCGCGGTCAGCCGCGAGCTCACCCAGAAGGAGACGCACAACACGACGTTCGTGCAGCTCAACGGTGCAGGCAACACCCAGACCAGCGGCGTCGAGTACTCCAGCGACATCCTGCAGCGCTTCGGCAGCGCCTTCGGGGCGCAGGTGCAGCAGTTCCCGGTGCCCGCGTTCTTCGACGACCCGGCGACGCGCGAGGCGATGTGGCGGGAGCGGAGTACGCGAAGGGTGCTCGATCTGCAGGCGAAGATGGACATCGCCGTCTTCAGCCTGGGGTCGCCGGCCGCCGAGGTGCCGAGCCGCGTGTACGTGGGTGGGTATCTCGGCAGGGACGACTACCGCAGCCTGCGTGAGGACCACGCCATCGGCGACGTCGCCACCGTGTTCTTCCGGGCGGATGGCTCCTGGCGCGATATCCGCGTCAACGCGAGAGCCACGGGGCCAGGGCTGGATCGCCTACGTCGGGTGCCCCGCCGCGTGTGCGTTGTCTCCGGGATACCGAAGCTGGTGAGTCTGCGAGCGGCGATAGCCGCGGAGCTCATCACCGATGTCGTCCTCGACGAGGGACTCGCGCGCCGTCTCGTCGAGGACTGAGGCTCAGAGGTCCTCGGTCGACGACTCCGGCCCGGAGCGGAACTCGCGGATGAGATGCTGCACCACGGCGGTGAGATCTCCGCCGGTCGCGTTGGCGATCGTGAGCTGGCGCTCGTAGCTCGCGCCCTTCTCCAGGGTGGTGGCGATGCTGCTGAACTCCTGAAGGCAGCCGAGCTCGAGCGCGACCGGGGCGAGACCTTCGAGGGTCTCGGCGAGGTGCTCGCGGACCGGGCGCTGCGTCCCTTCGGCGTCGATGATCACTCGAGCGTCCAGTCCGTATCGCGCTGCACGCCACTTGTTCTCGCGGTGGAACCACGCGGGCATCTCGGGGAGGGTGCGGCCGTCGTCCAGCTGGCGCGAGAAGTGCTCGACCAGTACTTGTGTCAGGGCCGCGACCGAGGCGAGCTCGGGAAGTGTGGAGAGGCCGTCGCATGCGCGCACCTCGATCGTGCCCCACCGGGGCGCCGGACGGATGTCCCAGCGCACCTCCGTCGCATCGGCCATGACCCCTGTCCGCACCATGTCCTCGAGGTACGACTCGTACTGAGACCAGTCCCGCAGCGGCCACGGCAGACCGGCGGTGGGCAACTGCTGGAACACCAACGCGCGGTTCGAGGCATACCCGGTGCGCTCACCCGCCCAGAATGGGCTGGATGCGGCGAGGGCCTGAAGATGGGGAAGAAACCCGGAGAGGGCGTTGATGATGGGGAAGACCTTGCGCTGATCTTCGACGCCGATGTGCACATGGATGCCCCAGATCATCATGTTGCGCCCCCACCACTGGGTGCGTTCGATCAGCGTGTGGTACCGGGTCTTGTCGGTGACTTCCTGGTCGTACCACTGCGCGAACGGATGGCTGCCGGCGGAGAGCAGCTCGATTCCGGACGGGTCCGTGGCCGAGCGGACGGCGGTGATCGCATTGGCGATGTCGTCGACGGCATGGGCGACCGAGTCCCCGATGCCACTGGTGACCTCGATCGTGTTCGTCAGCAGCTCACCCGTCACGGTGTGACGCTCATCTTCGCTCTCCGCTTCCAGAGCGGCGAGCAGTTCGGGGGCGCGGCCGACGAGATCACCGGTCGCGGGATCCGCGAGCATGATCTCCCATTCGAGGCCGACGGTGGAGCGGGCCGAAGCGGCGAAATCGAGTTTCACGAGCACAGTCTGACATGCGGCGAACACGACACGACGATCCTCATTGCGCCGCGTTTCGCGCGGAGAGCGGCCATCTGGCAGAATAGAAGGTCGGACGACCTGCTCGACCCTCTATCCAGCAGTCGTCCTCCCTATTTGAGCTTCCGCCGGGTGTGCACCCCACGCTCCAGGCGATCAGTTCGTTTCCTTCCACACAATTCAGGAGAATCGTGGCTGTCAAGATTCGTCTCAAGCGCCTGGGCAAGATCCGCGCGCCTTACTACCGCATCGTCGTCGCCGACTCGAAGACCAAGCGCGATGGTCGCGTCATCGAGGAGATCGGCAAGTACCACCCCACCGAAGAGCCTTCCTTCATCGAGGTCGACTCCGAGCGGGCGCAGTACTGGCTCTCCGTCGGCGCGCAGCCGACCGAGCAGGTCGCCGCCATCCTCAAGATCACGGGCGACTGGGGCAAGTTCAAGGGCGACAAGGACGCGAAGTCCACCCTCAAGGTCGCCGAGCCCAAGGCTCCGTTCGAGATCGACGCTTCCAAGAAGTCCGTCGTGAAGCCGAAGGTGGAGAAGAAGGCGGAGACCCCCGCTGAGGCCCCCGCCGCCGACGCGGAGGCCGCTGAGGCCCCCGCCGCCGACGCAGAGTAATCCGTCGTGCTTGCCGCCGCGCTCGAACACATCGTCAAGGGGATCGTCGATCACCCGGAGGATGTGCGAATCAACGAATCCACGTCGCCGCGAGGCGACCTTCTCGAGGTGCGCGTGCACCCCGACGATCGTGGACGTGTGATCGGGCGCGGCGGCCGCACCGCGAAGGCTCTCCGCACTCTCGTCAACACTCTGGCAGACGGGCGTCGGGTCCGTGTCGATGTCGCGGACGACTGACGTGGCTTCGAACGACCGAACACAGGGCAAGAATCAGCTGCGCGTCGGCCGCCTCGTCAAGGCGCACGGCCTCAAAGGCGCCCTCAAGCTGGAGCTCTACACAGACAACCCGGCGGGACGTTTCGTTCCCGGCGCGGCGTTCACGTTGCAGGTGCCTGAGGCATCTCCGTGGCATGGCAAAGACGTCACCGTCCGCGAGTACCGGGTGATGAACGGCAATCCCGTCGTGTTCTTCGACGATGTCGACGATCGCGAAGCCGCCGAGAGCCTGGTCAAGGCGATCCTCTGGATCGACCAGGACGAGAACGAGGTGGAAGACAACGCCTGGTTCGACCATCAGCTCGTCGGCCTCGACGTGGTGCGCGACGGCGTCGTCGTGGGCCGGGTCGCACGGGTCGAGCACTTCCCCGCCCAGGATCTGCTGATCGTCACGCCTGCGGGATCGACGAGCGGCGGAGAGATCATGGTGCCGTTCGTTCAGGCGATCGTCCCCACGGTCGACGTCGCGGCCGGAAAGGTCATCGTCACGCCGCCTGCCGGTCTCTTCGAAGAGCTTCCGGACACGGTGGAATCCGACGCCGACGTCCCCTCCGGCGACGCTGCGGCCGAGTGAGCACGGGTTCAGTCCTGTGCGCATCGACGTCCTTTCCATCTTTCCCTCGTACTTCGATGGTCTGACTCTCTCGCTGCTCGGCAAGGCGCAGGATGCCGGCATCCTCGATCTCACTGTGCGGGATCTCCGGGACTGGACCTCCGACCGTCACCGCACGGTTGACGACACTCCCTACGGTGGCGGCGCAGGCATGGTCATGAAGCCGGAACCGTGGGCGCTCGCGCTCGATGAGCTCTCCGCTTCGTCGACGGCATCCCCGACATCACATCCGACCATCATCTTCCCTTCTCCGGCGGGCGAGGTCTTCACTCAGGCGACGGCGCGGCAGCTGTCGACACGCAGCCACCTCATCTTCGGATGCGGGAGATACGAGGGCATTGACGAGCGCGTCTTCGACTACGCCGCTGACCTCGGTGAGGTGCGTCTCATCAGCCTGGGCGACTACGTCCTCAACGGGGGAGAGGTGGCGACGATGGCGATGATCGAGGCCATCGGTCGCCTCATACCCGGAGTGGTGGGCAACCCGGAGAGTCTCCTGGAAGAGTCCCACGAAGACGGACTTCTCGAGTATCCGTCCTTCACCAAGCCGTCGCTCTGGCGCGATCGCGCGGTGCCCGACGTGCTCCTCAGTGGCAACCATGCCGCCATCGCGTCCTGGCGGCGCGACCAGCAGATCATTCGCACGCGGATGCGACGCCCCGATCTGCTGGGCGACGAGCGCACCGAGTCCTGAGGCGACGGGACGAGATCAGAGCATCCGTTCGACGCCGCACTCGATCTCGAAGACGACGCTGTGCGGATGCCGCAGCGCCAATGCGCCGGTCGGGTCCAGGCCCCGCAGCTCTGCGCGCAGCATCCTGCCGATCATCTCGTGGCTCACCAGCAGCGGGACTCCGTCAGAGGCCCACCCGCAACTGCTGAGCGCTTTGCGTGCGCGTCCCCGCGCCTGGGCGTAGCTTTCGCCTCCCGGAAATGCCCAGCCGTAGCGATTGGCGGCGCGTTCCTCCCTCGCGCCGGGAAAGTCCCGGTCGATCTCCGCCCAGGTCCTTCCGGCGAACTCGCCGTGGTGGATGTCGGCGAGCTCGGGCACCTCGATGAGGTCGACTCCGAGCCGTTCGGCGATGATGACTGCCGTTCGCAGCGATCTCCCCTGTGGGCTGGAGCAGACGGCCGTCACGTCGGTGCGTGCCAGGTGCTCGGCGGTGGCGCGCGCCTGAGCGATGCCTTCCGCGGTGAGCGGGGAATCGAGTTGGCCCTGGAGTCGGTGTTCGAGGTTCCAGACCGTCTGCCCGTGGCGCGCGAGCAGCACGCGCGCCGGCACGTGACGATCCTGCGGAATCATGGACTCAGAATGGCACATGACCGAGTCTGCCACCGCGGTTTTCGGCGGTCGTCGCTGTGGAGCCGTCCGCTCGCATGCTCGATGTCCTCCGCGCAAAGTTTCCGCGTGTGGAACCGTTGATCGGGACGGCCGAGAAGATCCCTGTCGTGGACGCGTCGATGGACACGGTGACGGTCGCTCAGGCCTTCCACTGGAGCTTTCCGGATTCCGCTTCGTGCGTCGAGAAGAGGTGCGCTGGATCGAGACGATCTCTCGCGCCCACTATCGGGGCCGATGGTTGACGGTCAGCAGTTTCCTCGTCGCCGACGACGACGACGAGCGCGCGGCGATGGTCGCCGATCTCGAAGCGGTCTTGGAATCGGCCCTCGACACACGCGGTCGGGAAGAGTTCGAACTCCCGCAGGTGACGGATGTGTTCGTGTACCGCCGCGCCTGAGACCGATGTGTGGTCGCTCGGACGCTTCGATCAGTCGACGCCGAGGAAGGCGCGGTCGGTGAGGATGATCGGACCGCTCTCGGTGATCGCGATGGTGTGCTCGGAGTGTGCGCCACGGGAGCCGTCCGCGCTGCGCAGTGTCCACCCGTCGGGATCGGTGACCAGTTCGTCCGTCGTGGCGAGGAACCACGGCTCGAGAGCGAGGACGAGACCCGCGCGGAGGGGGAAACCGCGGCCGGCGCGGCCATCGTTGGGCACGTGCGGGTCGCCATGCATCGTGCGCCCGACGCCGTGTCCGCCGAAATCCGTGTTGATCGAGTAGCCGTCGCCGCGGGCGATGTCCGCCACCGCTGCCGAGATGTCACCGATGCGGTTGCCGACGACGGAGGTCTGGATGGCTGCGGCCAACGCCCTCTCGGTGGTGTCGATCAGGCGGAGGTCTTCTTCCCGGGCGGTGCCCACGACGAAGGAGACGGCGGAATCGGCGACCCAACCGTCTACGGAGACCGCGAAATCGAGGGTGACCAGGTCGCCGTCGCGGAGGGCATAGTCGTGCGGGAGTCCGTGAAGCACCGCGTCATTGACCGATGTGCAGATGACCTTGCCGAACGGGCTGGCCCCGAACGACGGGTGATAGTCGATGTAGCAGGACTCAGCGCCGGCCTTTCGGATCATCTCGTGAGCGCGGCGGTCGATGGAGAGCAGATTGGTTCCGACCTTGGTCTCATCGCGCAGTGTCGCCAATGTCTCGGCGACGAAGCGGCCCGCGGCGCGCATCTCGTCGATCTCGGCGGGGGTGCGCAGTTCGATCATCGGGTTTCCTCTCGTCCCTCCCATTCTCCCTGATACGGACCCACCCGATCGCCGCGCGCTCACAGCGAACACCGGTGCACCCGGAGGGGCGGCGTCGTACGATCGGAGCATGTGGTTGCGACAGGCCTACTTCCGCTGGCTCCTCCCGGCGGCGTTCCTGCTGCCCCTGTGGCTGGTGATCGGCTGGGCGGTCTTCCAGGGCGGGTGGGCGATCCTGTGGGTGCTGTTCATCGCTGTGCCCTCGGTCTTCCTCGGTCAGCTCCTGCTCACCCTCCTGACGCGCTCTCGGCCCTCGGTCCGCATCGAGCGAGCCGTGTCCTGGTGGGACGTAGCCGGCTTCACCCTCTGGCACGGCCTCACGATCGCCGTGGGATTCTTCATCGAGGGCGCGTTCGGCTGGTTGCTCGCGGCAGCGGTCGTCGTCGGCATCGCACTGGTCTGGCTTCAGGTGTGGCAGTTGTGGAATGAGGCGAGGGGGAGTGGCGCGAGGCTGCGCGAGACCATCTCCTGGTCGACGATCCCTGCCCAGGGCGAGCAAGCGCCTCCGACGCGCGCGCGCGAGGTCATCGTGCTTCGCGAGACCGACACTCGGGACTGATTCCGCGGTTTTGGCCGCGCGCAGCATCCATGGCAGAATGAATCTTTGTGCCGTGACCGGCTCTGCCTCAGGGGAGCCCGCGGACGCATCAGCGCCGTACGGCACACTTCCTTTCTTATTCCTTCTGAAAACATGCATCCGACCTGTGGCGAGTGCAGAGAGAGACGATCATGCAGATCCTCGACGCCGTCGACGCGGCTTCACTCCGTTCCGACATTCCTGTCTTCAACCCCGGTGACAACGTGAAGGTCCACGTGAACATCACCGAGGGCAGCCGCTCTCGTATCCAGGTCTTCCAGGGCGTCGTCCTCGGCCGCCAGGGCGACGGTGTGCGCGAGACCTTCACCGTCCGCAAGATCAGCTTCCAGGTGGGCGTCGAGCGCACCTTCCCGGTGCACTCGCCGGTGATCGACCACATCGAGGTCGTCACCCGCGGTGACGTGCGTCGCGCCAAGCTCTACTACCTTCGCCAGCTTCGCGGCAAGAAGGCCAAGATCAAGGAGAAGCGCGACCGCTGAGTCGCAGCATCTCCACAGCACCCCGGGACACGATGTCCCGGGGTGCTGTGTTCTATGCCCGGTGTGCGACCCTTGTTACGGCCGCTTCGAGGCGGTGCATGATTGCGAAGGAACATGATGACTGACTCCCCGCCCGCGCCCGCGACCAGACGCCGTCGGGGTTTTCTGGTGTTCCTGCGAGACGTGCTGGTGATCGTCGTGATCGCGGCACTCGTGTCGTTCGTCGTCAAGTCGTTCGTGGTCCGCTCTTTCTACATCCCGTCCGCCTCGATGGAGCAGACACTCCTGATCAACGACCGCATCCTCGTCGACGAGCTCACGCCGCGGTGGGCGCCGTACGCGCGCGGAGACGTGGTCGTGTTCAAGGACCCGGGCGGCTGGCTCGATGCCCAGGTGCAGAAGCCGGCGCAGCCGCCGCTCGCCGAGGCCGTCGACTGGGTGCTGAACTTCGTCGGCATCTCGGCGACCGACTCGCAGGATCATCTCGTCAAACGAGTGATCGGCACCTCCGGCGATCACGTCGTCTGCTGCAACGCGGTCGGCCAGATCACCATCAACGGCGCCCCCATCGACGAACTCGACTATCTGAACCTGCCGGAGGGTGACTCCGCGGCATCGAATGATCCGTTCGACGTCGTCGTTCCGAAGGACTCGGTCTGGCTGCTCGGCGACAACCGCGACCGCTCCCGCGACTCTCGTGCCCACCAGGATCTGCCCAGCGGCGGCTTCGTGCCGTTGGCGAACGTCGTCGGCAAGGCCTTCCTCACCACATGGCCGCTCGATCGCGTGGGAACCATCGACGGCCATCACGAGATCTTCAACGGGGTTCCGGAGCCCGAATGACCGTCGTCGCACCGAAGCTGACCCTGGAGCGGAGGCTCCTGGGCGAATGCGAGCTGATCATCTCTCTCGACGAGGTGGGTCGCGGAGCACTCGCCGGCCCTGTCGCTGTCGGCGCCGCAGTGATGGACGCCGCCGGAGCTCGCAGGCGCGTGCCGGAGGGGCTCCGCGATTCCAAACTCGTCTCGGAGAAGCGCCGACCCGAAGTCGCGGCGCGCGCGGCGGCGTGGGTGCAGGCGTCCGCCGTCGGATGGGCGAGCGCGGCGGAGATCGACGAGATGGGGATCATGCGTGCTCTGGGGCTGGCAGCGTCCCGTGCCGTGCAGGCCGTCGCGGATCAGGGCGCCGTCATCGCGAACGCCCTCATCCTTCTCGACGGGAACCACGACTACGTCTCGAAAGTCCACCCGGTGCCGCTACGCGTGCGCCCGGTGATCAAGGCCGACCGCGACTGCGCATCCGTGTCTGCGGCGTCGGTGATCGCCAAGGTCGCACGAGACGGTCACATGACCGAACTGCACGGGAGCCACCGGGACTATCAGTGGGACCGCAACAAGGGGTACGCGAGTCTCGAGCACCGCGAGGCGATTCGGGCCGTGGGACTTTCGCCCTTCCACCGAGCGTCGTGGGCGATCACTGAGGCCCCCACGCTGTTCTGAGCGAGTCGCCGACTGCCCCGCCGGACGATGCCGCGCGCGGGCGTCCACGACTCTAGGATGGACTCATCATGGATGAGGAAGCCTTCGACGACTACGACCGCGAGCTCGAGCTGGCACTGTTCCGCGAATACCGGGACGTGGTGTCGCAGTTCCAATACGTCGTCGAGACCGAGCGCCGGTTCTATCTGGCCAACGAAGTCAACGTCGTCCGCCGCGACACCGAGCACGACTTCTACTTCGAGATCTCGATGAGCGACGTGTGGGTGTGGGACATCTATCGCGCGGATCGTTTCGTGAAGGCTGTGCGTGTCCTGACTTTCAAGGACGTCAACGTCGAGGAGCTTCAGCGCCGTGAGTTCGAACTGCCACAGGAGCTTTCGCTCGACGGCGAGTGACCTGGACCGCTTGTTCGGGCGTTCTGAGTCGTCGTCCACAAGCAGTTCGATACGTGGCTTGTCCCGCATTGCTGTGACGCTGGCCGGTCGATGGCTCGAACCATCGGCATCGGGCACGATGCTGAACGCATGGCAGCGAAGGATGAACTGGGCAGAGCAGGCGAGGAACGCGCAGCACAGCACCTGACGCGGCACGGATACACCGTGTTGGACAGGAACTGGCGGTGCGCACAGGGCGAGATCGACATCGTGGCCGCGCGCAACGGTCACCTTGCGATCGTCGAGGTGAAGACGCGCCGATCGGCGGCGTTCGGGCACCCGTTCGAGGCGATAGATGAGCGCAAGAGACGGCGGCTGTGGGGGCTGGCACAGGCCTGGAAGGCCGATCACCCTGATCTCGCCTCGGGACTGTCCATCAGACTCGAGGCGATCGGGATCATCGGGACCGACCCGGCGCGAGGCGCGCTCGAGCACCTCGCGGACATCTCGTGAACACGGCGCGGACGTGGGCTGTCGCCCTCACCGGGGTGGACGGGCACATGGTCGAAGTCGAGGCCGATCTGTCGCAGCAGACGCCCGATTTCAAGATCATCGGGCTGCCGGACAAGTCACTCGGCGAAGCGGTGCAACGCGTTCACAACGCGTGCAAGAACGCAGGTCTCGACCTTCCTCGACGGCGACTCACCGTGAACCTGTCGCCGGCGAGCCTGCCGAAGCATGGCGCAGGGTTCGACCTCGGCATCGCCGTCTCCACCCTGGCGGCCGGCGGCTCCATCGAGCGACGAGCGATCGCCGACACGGTCCACATCGGCGAACTGGGTCTGGATGGGCGGCTTCGTCCTGTGCCCGGCGTTCTCCCCGCAGTGTTCGCTGCTGCAAAGGCGGGCTTCGGTCGGGTGATCGTACCGAGAGCGAATGAAGCGGAGGCGAGCCTCGTCCCTGATGTCGAAGTGCGAGCTGCCGTGTCTCTCGCCGAGGTCGCGGTATGGCATGGTGCCGACGTCGAAGTCCCCGATGTGGAGCCTGTCGAGGCGGCGGAGCGCGGGCTGATCGCCGATGAGGTTCTCGACCTCGCCGACGTGGTGGGTCAGGAAGAGGCGGTCGAAGCGCTCATCGCTGCGGCAGCGGGCGGACACCACATGCTGCTGAGCGGACCTCCTGGCGCCGGAAAGACGATGCTCGCCCGTCGACTCCCCGGTATCCTGCCTCCCTTGGACGAGAGAGAGGCGCTGGAAGTCGCGTCCATCCGTTCGCTCAGCGGTCGCCCGGTTCTCGCACTCGATTCACTTCCACCGCTGGAAGCACCTCATCACAGCGCATCGGTGGCGGCCCTGGTCGGAGGAGGATCACGCGTGGCGCGCCCCGGTGCCATCGCGCGCGCTCACCGCGGAGTGCTGTTTCTCGACGAGGCGGCAGAGTTCACGCGCGTCGCGCTCGATGCTCTGCGTCAGCCGCTGGAGGCGGGGGTCATCGAACTGCACAGATCGGGTTTCACGGCGAGGTTCCCAGCGCGCTTTCAGCTGCTCCTCGCCATGAATCCGTGCCCGTGCGGGAATCACGGGGTACGAGGAGCCGAGTGCGTGTGCCCTCCGGCCGCGATCCGTCGGTATGCGACGCGCTTGTCCGGCCCGTTGCGGGATCGGGTCGACGTCGATCTGCAGCTCACCCGCGTCGCGCCTTCCCGAGCCACGTCCGGCGGATGCGCGGATGTCACCACGGCGCAGGCGTCTGCGCGGGTTTCGGCTGCGCGGCTGCGGGCGGCTGAGCGGTGGAAGCGAACCCCCTGGCGGCGCAATGCCGATGTGCCGGGTACCTGGCTGCGACAAGGCGAGTTCCGCCTCCCGCCCCGGATCCGGGGCTCGCTCGACAGGGCTCTGGAACGAGGGGTGTTGACTCTGCGGGGGTATGACCGTGTGCTGCGGCTCCACAAGACCTGTTAATAACGTTTCTCGCGCCGAAAGAGACGCGCCGGTTCCGCCACCTTGTTCGGCAGTCGGCCGTGACATCCTCGCGGAGTGATCCAGGAGGAGCGGTGGTTGACTTACAGGCAGGCTGCGGAGCGCGTGAGGTCCGTGGAGCGCACCATACGGCGGTGGCACCAAGACGGCATGGTCATGGGCTGGCAGGTCATCGGGGGTCAGCGCACGCGCGTCGTGCGCGAGGACGTGCTGCTGGCCTGGTGGCGAGACAGGATGGACAGCAGCCCTGTGCATCAGCTCCGGCTGCGGAAGCGCCTCGAGGCGGCGGGGGTCGCATACGTCCCCCCCTCGCGGCCGCCTATGCCGAAACCCGAACCGCAGCTCGAGCCGGTCGACGAGGACGCCAGCGATCGGTGGCCGCCACTGGCTCCGTTTCACGAGCCGCTCGATCACATGAAACCGATGGCCGGCCGCGACGAGTACGCGCAACTGATGAAAGCAACTCGGCACACTCCGACGCGCTGCCGCGACGTCGATGAGTTCACCGCTGAACGCCTCGACGCCAGCCAACTGCGCCGCTTGGAGGCAATCTGCGCAACTTGCCCCGTGCTAGCCCTCTGCGGCGCCTACGCGGTCGCAGCGCAGCCTGCAGCGGGTTTCTGGGCGGGTCGGCCCGCGGACAAGACCCCGATGTCGGCGGCCGTGGCTATGGTGTGACGCGTACCGAAGCGCTGGGCTTGGGACGAAAGGGGAACACCATGGCGGATAAGACGGAGTCGCAATCAGTGATCGAGGCTGAGGAAAAGGCGCAGAAGGCGTTGTTCGATCTCATCACTGACGCCGCAGCACACATGCGAGGTAACGGGCACGGGTTGTCGAACCAGAGCGCGGTCCTTAAGAACCTCGCGCAGTCGTTCCGCCTTGCTGCAGGCGGCGAGCAGGCTGACGTCATCGAGGGCAGCAAATAGGACCCGACGCGGGCGGCTGGCTCGGCGGTCGGGCCGCCCGCGTCGCACGTCTACCGTCGGAGCGGGTCCGGGCGTCCATACTCCCAGATCTTCCATCCCATCTTCTTCCCCAGCTCGCCGAAGCACCCCTGCACCCCGAGCCGGTGCATGACGAACCACCACACGTCGAGTTCGTGCGCCATGGTGGCAGACACGCGTCGGAGGAACGCCTCAAACTCTTCGGGCGTCCCTCCTGGATAACCGCCGAGGATGACGGCTGCTTCGCGCTCGAGACGCTCCCAGTACTCGGCTGGGGGGTCGAACTCACCCTGGTCGTCGGTGGCCAGCACGTCGAGGTAATGAAACCGGCCGGAGCGCCCGTAGCGAGAGAGCGTTGCGAAGAGCAGGGGAAGCATCGTGCTCTCTCGCACTCTCGCGATGAGCGTAGCCACGTACCCAGTTGCCACGGCGGCTGGCTGGTTCGCTTCGGCTGTGGCGAAGAGCTTTTCGACGAGGCTCTCGATATCGTGCCCCCAGGTCCACTGCATGGTGTTCTTCGAGGGCCACCGTCCGGATGCCTCGATTGCAGCGCACCCGAGCATGATCTTGGCGAGCTTCTCGACGCCGATGCTCCCGAGCGTGAACACGGCGTCGTTGTGGATGGTTGGTTCGCGCAGTCCCTTGATCGCGGCGACAGTGTCGCGCATGAGGTTCTGGACGGACTGGCCCTCCGCGATGAGCGCGAAGGTCTGCTGCATGGAGAGCGCCGGATGGATCGGGGGCATGCCCCCGAGAGTAGCCCGGCCCGGTGCTTGCGATCTCAGCGAACTATGTCGCTGAAGCTGTCGCTGAGGTACTGCGACAACCTGGCGATGTCGGGATAGATGGTCGCCGTGGTGTACGCGAAGCGCCGTTCCAGGTATTTGCGGATTTCGGGCTTGGCCTTCGCAGTGATGCGAAATGAGTAGGTAGGCGCGAGATTTGCCCGGTTTGACTGGGGACGGGTTCGAGGATTCTGGGTCTTGGCGTAGATCGAGCTCGACGCCAGGAGATCCGCCTTCGTCCAGTACTTCGAACCTGACGACTTCTTGAAATACGACCCCGTCCGCGCGGACATCATGGGCACGCCGTCGAGTATGAACGCCGCGTTCTGCGCGACTATCCGCGGATCGTACGCCGGCGGAACCCACACCCGCCGCCTCGAGCCCGTGCCCCAGTCCGCGCGCTGACGTTCTTGAGCTGTCTTGAGGAAGTGCCAGAACGGCGTGTGCAGTGACCCGGTCTCGTCCAAGATCACTTCCGCTGAGCGGTCGTGACCGGGGAGGCCTGCTGGCCGGGTGGCGATGGCGAACAGGCGCGCGTCGTCGTCCTCTGTAGCCTCGTTATTTTCGACGGCGAACCAGGCTCCGATGTATGGGTTCCGGGTGACGTCGAGCAGCCGCGTCGGGGCTCCGAAGTGCTGCAGCTTCGCTAGTAGTTCCAGAGCTGGGGTCCCATCAAGCCGCCACTCCGCTCGCGCCACGCGCAGGAGCTTGGTTTCGGCGTCGACCATCTGGTTCTCATCTGGGTAGGGCTGAGGCCCGGTGGGCGCGCTGGCGGGATCCTCAACCCCGTTCTGCTCCATCAGACGGCGGAAGAGATTGCTATGCAGCCCCCAATCGGAGGACCGGACGCCCCGCCAGACCAGCGGCAGCTCCGGGACTTTGTCTGTCAAGTTCCGGATTTCGACGTGCAGGGCGTCGAATGAATCGATCACAACTTCATGACGCTTGAAGTAGTCGCCGGCGCTTCGCAGCTCGGGGGAGTAGGAGGAACTCTCGACATTTGGCCGAGCGAAGTCCTCGCTTCGACTCAGCGTGCCCGTAAGGAGTGGCGCGAGCCCTTTGAATAGCGAGTAGTCCGGAGTGACCAGTTGCATGAACGACTCGAGGAAACTACCCATGCCGAACAGCTTCGAGTAGTCGATGCCCTCAAGAGGATCCGTTCCCACGATCTGACCTATATCGAAGCCTTTCAGCAGGTCGGCGGCGAGGAAACCGGGCATGGACACTGCGGGCTCGCCCGGGCGGCCCGCGTGGGAATTTTCGGGATCGGCGGCGTCGGCGCCCGCATCGTCGTCGGAAGACCGCTGCACACCTTCAGGATCTTGGTCGTCCTCAGGTTCGGTTTCGTCTCCTCCATGAGCCATGGAGGAAGCCTAGTGGTGCCCTGGGGGCTCGTCGCTCGTGTGCTCCGCCAGGGATGCGAGCTGTTGTGGGCTCTGCGATACTTCGAAGCGTTCGAAGGAATTCTCGGAGGGGGACCATGAGCGCTCGCACCGCCACCGCGGCCGTAGTGCTTCTCGCGGCGCTCGCACTCACGGGTTGCGCCGAGTCCGCGACTGACGCGGGAGACGAGCGCACAGCCCCTGCAGTGGCCGAGTCCGGGCAGCCCGAGACCCGCGACACCGAGACTCCTGTCCCGGTCGTCGCCGAGACCGACGGTCCTGAGACGTCCGACGAAGAACAGCAAACCGCGTTCATCAAGGAGGTGCGCAGCCGCTTGGCGAAGATCCGCACCCAGATCCCCGACATCACCGACGAACAGCTGATCTCACTTGCTCACAAGGCATGCGACGCCTTGGCGCCGAATCTCACAGGCGAGGACCTCTCGCTCGTCGAGGGCGAGACACGGACGAATGGGCATTTCATGGACAGCAGTGCGATCATCGTCGCGGCGAGGCTCACGATGTGCCCGATCGAGAACTAGCCGGCTACGACCTCGTATACCTCGCCGCTGCCATCCGTCCAGATACAGCCGGGGGAAGCTCCGTTCGCCAGGCTGCTCGGGATCGCATCCATGCCGTTCAGCTGGATGCCGCTCGCCGAGATGGCAACTGAGCGACCGCCCATCTGCATTGCTGCGAGGCCTGCACCGACGTAGACGCGTGTAGTGCCGTCGATCATCCGGATTCCACCGCCCGGATCCGCTTGCACCTTCGCACCCCCAGGGAAGGTGACGGATCCGCCGTCGGCGGGGTCGATGATCATGTCGCCGACCTGGATGCGCCCGCCGGGGAGGACCCGGACGTTGCCGGTGATCTCGCCGTTGCCGTTGAGATCCCACGGTCCATTGACGGTGAGCTGGCCCGTGAAGGTCGTGGGGCCGGTGACGTTCTGGGCTCCAGAGATGTTTATCGTGCCCAGCCACTCGAGCGTGCCCGTTCCGCGCAGCGTGCCGGTGACGACGAGGTACCCGCTGACCTTCGCGGACCCCTCGACGATGAGGCCCTCGTTCGAGGCGACGCGCAGCGAGCCCTCGGTGATCGACGAGTAACCGAGCGGCGACTGCGTGAGCAGCTGCTGCACAAGCTGACGCAGCTGCTGCAGCTCCTGGTAGATGATGTCCGGCCGCGGAGTGTAGGTCATAGCGTCAAGGTCCTTCGTGTAGGTGTGTGTGAGGGGCCGGCCCCGCCCAGCGCCGGCCCCATCGGTGGTGTCTCAGGCGCCAGGCGTTGGCGCGGGCGTGGTAGATCCTGAGACGTCGTACGCGGAGGCCCAAACCGGAAAGGACGGCGGGCGGGCACCGCGCACGAGAGTCATGTCACCTCGGATACGACGGCAACGGGCCGAAGGACGGATCCTCCGGGAACAACAGCTCCGTCGCAGGCTCGACGGTCGACGCGATCGGGCGGGCGCGCCGCTCCTGGATCTTCGTGTGCACGTCGCCGATCCCATTGAGGCGCACGCCGCCGACAGCGAGTGCGAACCAGTCGAGGTGTGACTGGGTCTTGCCCTCGAGGTAGAACTTGCCGCCCTGCCCCCAGTTGTCACCGGCAGCGAACAGTACCGAGAAGTCCTTGCTGAGACCGCCCGTCGGCTCGAGACCGAACGCCGTGGACATCAGAATGCGGAACGACGCGATCGGCTGCACCGCGAGCCATGACTTCTTCGCGGCGCGGAACGCGGTGATCGTGTCGTCGTCCTGATCGATCACGGCGTCAGACGTCGTGCTGTACGAGATCCCGAAACGCTGCGCGGCGTCGACGAGCGGCGCGATAGCGTCGTCGAACCGCGGCTGCAGCTCGAGGATGATCGCCTCGAGCATGGGCACTGTGTCAATGATGACTTCCTTGCGCAGAGCGTCGCTCACGACGCGCACGCCGGGTGCCATGCCGCGATACGCGCCCACACCGTCACGGTCATGGATCCGGATCGAGATCTCGGTGACGCGGTCGCAGAGCTCGTGGTCCGAGAGATCCAGCAGACGGCCGGACGGCGTCGCGGCGTGCTTCTCGGCGACGTCGGCCAGGTGCAGGCCGCGGACGATCGGCTCGGGGACAGCGATACCGAAGGCGTCGCACCGCTCGGCGAACGCGCGAATCGAGTGCCAGTTCATGCTCCGGCCTCCACACTCTCGATCGATCGCTGCTCGAGCAGGTGCTCGACGACGGACGGGCGAGTACTCGCAGGCAGATACCCGTTGCGGTAGACGTACGACTGCCCGCCGCCGACGAGATCCACGACGACACATGGTGCGAGTACTCGATACTTGGCCCGACCGTGCAGGTAAGTGTTGATCGCCACGGTCACGCCCTCCCCGGGACGGCCCAGCCAGCCTTCGCGGCGAGCGCGTTGACGGCGGCCGGCGCTGGTGCGGCTGGGCGCGGGACCCCGGCAGCGGCGGGCGTGGCCCAGCCGGCACGCGAGGCGAGGGAGGCGGGCGCCTTGGGTGCAGCGTCGAACGCTGCGAGCAGCTGATCGGCGCCGGCGGACGCTGCGACGCCGAGACGGGCCGACACGGCGTTCACGAAGCGTGCGGCATCGGCGCGCTTGCGATCGAGGTCCTCGACGGCGGAGTTGCTCGCGCGCGGATAGGGGCGGAGCGGGGTGAAGGAACGGGTCATGGTTGCTCCCAGGAGTGGAGGCGTTCACGCGCGGCCCCAGCCCGTCCGCGTGTTCTCCAACCAGGAGACTTCTGACCGTCGAAGCGAGCGACCCACACGGCCGATCACGCTCCCGTCGAGAACAACGATAGCGCGCGCCTTCCCCGCGGGCGCGGATCATCACTCTGCGGCGCGGCGAGATACGGCCGCGCGGCGAGAAGCTGCTCGAGCTGCGTCCACACGTCGGCCCAGATCAGCGCACCGTCGGCGCCGTACAGACGGTCGACGTCGACGAACCGGGCAAAGTCCGCGGGATCCGCGAGGACGTCACGGAGCACGATGCCGAGCAGCATCCGGTTCTGCTCAGCGATAGCCGAGCGCAGCCGCGTGAGCTGTGTTTCGGCCGCCTGCGCACGCCGACGAAGGCTGGCCGCGATCTTCGCATGGTTCCGAGTGTCTGTCATGAGGCCCTCCGATGCCCGCGCGCGCGATGGGGGTGCTCAAAACGGCCGGGGAGAGAGGACCACACCCCCGGGCTGTGGTCCGCCCCCGACCGGGATGCTGGATTTTTCGAGGGGTGGGGGTCCGTGGCGGTGGGCCTGGTCACGAGCTCGGACCTTCGAGTGCAGTGGCGATCCGGTCGAGCGAGGTGGCGATCGAGACGAGAGCTTGCACGCTCGCCTCGTCGGTCTGGTTGTAGGCGAGTGATACGAGCGCGGCCTGGATGTGTTCGTTCATGGGCGTCCTTTGTTCTGGGTGACCTCGCCGCGGCGAGGTAGTTGATTGATGAGTTCGCGGTTGACCTCGCCACCTCGCCCCCTTAAGGGGGCGGCGAGGTGACTGGCGTGCTCGCTGGCGAGGTGGCGGCGAGGTCCGGCGAGGTGGCGAGGTGAGGGAGCGAGACATGCAGCTTCGCTCCGCGAGGTCCGGGCACGACGACTGATAGCGCGCGCTGCTGCGCGACGTGCGTAGCCTGACGAACATCACTGCGCGGGATGCCTGCACCCTTCACGAGTGCGTCCTCGATCGCCGCCTGGCTGAGCCCGCCCGGGTTCGCGGCGAGCAGCTCGACGAGCGCGGCGACGGCGACCTCGACAGCTACATCGCGGCGCGACATCCCCGTGACGCTCATGCGCCGGCGAGCAGCGTCGTACTCGAGCTGAGTCTCGGGCACGGAGACGTCACGGCCGAACGCTGAGAAGAACCGTGGTGACGAGGCGGGGTCGTCGGGACGCTCGAGCGTGATCTTCCATGTGACGTCTGGCCATCCGAGCAGGCGGGAGTCGCCGCGTGCGCGTTCGCCGGCGTGGCCCATGTGGTGCACGAGGATCGCTTCGCTGATGCCCGCCTCGACCTTGAGCGCGTCGAGGGCGACGAGGAACTGGCCGGCGTCGCGGTTCTCGTCGAGTCCGAGCGCGTCGAGCACGGGGCGCAGGCAGTCGAAGATCAGCACATCGGCGCCGCGCAGCACGTCGGCCCACCGTGCTCGAGTAGTGGGGTCGATGATGTCGAACGACGCGGTGCGGCCGCGGAGCGAGACGACGGACACGTTCTCGGGTCGCTGGATCTCTTGCTCTCGCAGCCAGCGGCGGAGGCCGCGCGGGTCGAGCTCGTTGTCGATGAGGACGACGTGCGCGGGCTGCACGGCGAACACACCGAGGAACGGGTCGCCGTCTGCGAACGACCGGGCGAGGTTGCCAATCGTGGTCGACTTCCCCGCCTTCGCCGGTGCGGGGAACAACACGTTCCCGCCCGTAGGGAGCAACCGGTCGACGCGGTACACGGCGTCGACGTCGGGCTCGTCGAGGAACGCGTCGAGCCGGGTCGGCGCAGGGATCGCCGTGTCGGCGCTCTCTTCCGCGTCGAGCAGACGGCGGGCATCGCGCCGCACGCGGAGGCGCTGCAGCTCGTGCTCGAGGTCCGCGTCGGCGATCGCCTCACGTTCAGCGGGCGTGGGCGCCAGACGCTGGCGAGCTTGCTCGAGCGTGTAGTCGTAACCGCTCTCGAGGCCGGCATAGTTGACCCGTGCGCGCAACGTCAGCCGGCCGCCATGCTCGCGCAGTCCGCCCGCGGTGCCCTCGACCTGCCCCGGGTGCTGGTAAGCGACCAGGAACGGGCTCGTGGCCTCTGCGCGCTGCCAGCCGGCGAGCAGGCGGTCCCAGGCGTCAAGATCCTCGGCGAATTCGTCGACGGGACGCAGCATGGTCACGCGTCCGCACCGCCGCCGAGAATTGCGGCGATCTTGTCGCGCTGCTCGGGCGTGAGCGGAGGCGCATCGGCGACGATGGCGGCGACGTGTGCGGCGATTGGGTCGGCGTCGGGAGTGAGGCTGGACATGTCGACGCGGAAGATCTTGCCCAGCTGGACGGCGCGGATGCGGCCAGCGGCGATCTGCCGGCGGATGGTGCGGGGATCGACGCGCAGTTGCGCGGCGGCCTCATTGACGGTTCCCCACGGCGTGGTGGAGGTGGCGGTTGGCATGCGTAGCTCCGTGAAAGATCGAGATCTTTCGCGGCTCCGTGGGAGCTGGTCGGGTCAGAGTCCTGCCAGCCCACGCGATGCGAGTTGTTGCCCTTGCCTCGTGTGACTGAGGTGAATGCTGCTAGTCCTCGATGCCGTGGTCTGACTCCGGCTCGGACTGCTCACCTACTGGCTACATCTTAACGCCCGGTGATGCATTTGCAAGCATCACCGGGCGTTCGACGGGTGTGTCAGGCGCTGAATTCTCGGCGCAGCTCGGAGATGAGGTCGATCATCATTTCAAGTTCGAGTTGCGTCAGCGGATCAGTGACGCGGGTTCCGAGATGGGCGTAATAGATCCAGAATCGTCCGGCGCGATTCCACTTTCGATTCACCAGGCCGTGGGCCTCGAATCGGCGGAAACTCTGCAGGGCCCTCTCGAAGGAGTTCATCATGTTCGCTCGGTCGACGTCTGTTGAGCCCCGCAATGGGCGCACCACGAACTCTTTCCGCGAAGGAGTGCGCGACACCCGATAGTGGACGCGCATCAGGTCGCCGTCAGCGTTCTCGGTGTAATAGACATCCAGTGGGAAGTCATCACCGATTCGCAAACTGTAGTCCGCGTAGTAGAAGGCGTCGCGGTTGCTAGATTTGATCATGATCGAGTCCTCCGTTGACTTGATCTCAGGCCCTCGTCGAGTTCCAGCTCGGCGGGGGCCGCCTTCATCCCGGCGGGCGCCGGGAAGCTTCATCGGGCCCAGTCGATGCCGACCGTCTCCGGCCGAAACGTCCGTGTTCCGCGACCTGGCGGGTGCAAGGTGACCGTCATGAGTGTCGCGATGATCGCGCGCCTTCGGTCGAGCGTCAGCGACGCCCACGCGGCGGCGACGTCCGGGGCGCCGACGACGTCGCCGAGCACGTCGACGCGGCCGGCGTCGGCGAGCCGCGTCTCGAGCTCGTTCAGGCGGGTGCGTAGCCTTTCCGTCGCCGCGCGCAGTTGCGAAGCCGTCAGCGTGCCGTCTGCGAAGTCAACAGCGAGTGCGTCGAGGCGTGCGCGGACGCCAACTGCTTCGAGGCGCATGCCTTCTGTGTCGACGCCAGGGGAGCGTTGGAGCAGCTCGCGTGCATCCTCGCGAGCGAGGCGCGCGAGGATGACCGCGGTCACGTATTCTTCGACGGGCTCCGCTCTTCGAGCGAAATGCCCGCTGCTCGCCGAGCAGCGGTATGCGCGGACGCCCTGGCGAGCGTTCCCGCCAGCGTGAGCCGTCGCGCCGCACACGCCACACAGCGCAATGCCGGTGAGCAGATGAGTCGGTGCGCGACCGGCAGACCGTCGGGCCGGGTTCTGCAGCACCGCCTGCACGGCCTCGAAGGTTGCCGCGTCGACGAGCGCCGGCCACCTCGCGGGGGCGGATAGGGTCTCGCCTTTGTAGCGCACTCGACCTGCGTAGCGCGGGTTCATCAAGACCGCTCGGACGGCATCGGCGCGCCACGGCGAAGGTTCGCCCGCGTGGCCGGATCGGGCCTGACGAGCTTGTCCAGTCACGAAGCCCTGCTGGTTCCATCTGCGTGCGATCGCCGCGAGCGACGTTCCGAGCAGGAGGTCTCGGAAACCTTCGCGCACTGCATCAGCCTCGGGCTCGCGAACGGTGATGCCGTCGGCCTCGAAGCCGAACGGACGACGCCCGCCGACCCATTTTCCGCTGCGAGCTCGCGATTCGTTCGCTCGGATCTGGCGCTCTGATTTTCTGCGCACCTCGAACCTCGCCATGGCGGTCAGCACGGAGGCTTGCATCTCGCCTGACGCGCTCGTGAGGTCGAGCTCTCCTTCGAGGGTGGTGACGGCCACACCGGTCGCGATCAGCGATGAGAGGTCGGTCTGGGTACGGAGTAGTCGGTCTAGATTCACTGCTACGGCGACGTCGATCACGCCGTCGGACGCATCGGCGAGCATCTGCGCCCACCCTGTCGATCGCCCCCGTGCCTTGGATGCGGACGTGTCGTTATCCCGGTACTCCTTCTCGACCTCCCACCCGCGAGCATGAACCATCGCGGCGCACCGATCGCGCTGCCGCTCGATGCCTTCTGCGACGTCCAGGGATTGACGAAGGTAGATTCCCGCTCTCATGAGAGTAATGGTAAAACAACGTGCTCCGTCTCGCCTGGACCATGGCCGACCTGGCCGAGATCGACAGTCCCGGAGGCGATGAGATCGGCCGGGCCCTGTATCTCAAGAGGGGTCTGACGCCATGATGAAAGCACTGCTCGACACCCCCGACACGGTCGGCGCCGCGGAGTTGCTCCGCCCGGAAGGCGATGTCGCCGAGGCTGTGGCCCGCGCGGCGTGGACCGTCATCGCGGAGCCGGGCGATGCGGTGGCCGGCCACTTGATCGCAGAGCTCGGCGCGCGGGCTGCTCTGGAATTCGCGCTCGGAGACTTTCCCGGCGCGCTCTCGGCTCCCGATGCGGGGCCAGGCACCGTCGCGCATCGTGCGCTTGCCGACGCGCGCGCCCGGTGGCGCCCCCGCGCCGATCCTCGTTCCGTCCGCGACGCCTTGCGGGGAGCGTGCGAGGTCGATGCCACGTTCCTCATTCCGGGCGACCAGAACTGGCCGGTGTCTCTCGACGATCTCGGCGCCCACGCACCGATCGCGTTGTGGGTACGAGGGCGCTCGGAGCTGCTGGTCGCCGACCCCCGAGTGGCCATCGTGGGTGCGCGGGCTTCGAGCGCGTACGGAGATCACGTCGCTGCTGAGCTCGCCGGAGACCTCGCGGCGACCGGAGCGGTCGTCGTGTCCGGCGGGGCTTACGGCATCGACGGCTCCGCGCATCGCGCGGCTCTCGGGGTCCAGGGCTCCACTGTCGCTTTCCTGGCCGGTGGTGTCGACCGCGCCTATCCCGCCGGACACCAGGCGCTGCTGCGGAACATCAGCGAGCAGGGTGCGGTGGTGAGCGAGCCTCCATGCGGTACGGCGCCGACCAAATGGAGGTTCCTCGCGCGGAACAGACTCATCGCCGCTTTGGGAAGCGCGACCGTCGTCGTCGAGGCGGACTGGCGCAGCGGCTCGCTGAACACTGCGGGGCACGCTGCAGCGCTCGGCCGCCCGCTCGGGGCAGTACCAGGACCGGTGACCTCCGCGTCATCCGCGGGCTGTCACCGCCTGCTCCGGGAGTATGACGCGCAGTGCGTGACTTCGGCGGCCGAAGTGCGTGAACTGTGGGGCGGGCGCGACGGAAGCGCCACCACGTCGACTGCGGCCGACCCGGACCGAGTTCGCCTTCTCGATGCGATGAGCGCGCGCTCGCGAGTGCCTGTCAGTGAGCTCGCTCGACGCTCCGGACTGGCGCCGGATCGCGTGCGAGCGATCCTGGGCGTCCTCGAGCTGGAAGGTGATGCGCTTCATGATGAGGGCGGCTGGCGGCGGGCACCAGGGCGGCCGTGACATGTCTCCTCAGCGATCTGCTGCCGGTCGTTCACCTCCGCGTCAGCGGCACGGCCTGCGTTCGTGCACGTGATCCGGCGGTCCGTTCACCCGCGCGTCAGTCCGACGCAATCTGGTTCCCTTAGCCTCCCCGCGGCGACGATCGCCGCAAGATGAAGGAGACCACGTATGCCCGACCGACTGCCGATCAGCCGGCGAACCATCCTCACCGCGGGGGCGCTCGGCGCCCTCGGCACCGCCCTCCCGCTCGGCGCCGAGTCGGTCGCCGCAGCTGCCTCCGCGCCGCAGGCGGTTCCCGGAGCGGACGCATCCGCATCGAGGAGCCCGCACTCGAAGGCGCCGCGTCTGCAGTTCCATCCCGGCGGCACGTTCAAGGTGGTGCAGTTCAACGACACCCAGGACGACGAGATGACGGACCGACGCACCGTCGAACTGATCGAGAAGGTGCTCGACCAGGAGAAGCCGGACTTCGTCGTCATCAACGGCGACGTGATCACCGGTGGGTGCGAGACCAGGCTCGCCGTGAAGCAGGCGATCAACAACGTGGTGTGGCCGATGGAATCTCGTCGAATCCCGTGGGCGGTCACCTTCGGCAACCACGATGAGGACTCACTTCCCGAATCAGGGGTGGACGAGGCCGGGATGCTCAAGATCTATCGTTCGTACGAGTACAACGTGAACGCCGAGAACACTCGCGGGTTGACGGGCACGAGCAACACGATCGTGTCGATCTCCTCGTCGGGCAAGAAGAACCGCGAGGCGTTCGCGCTGTGGCTGATGGATTCGGGTCGCTACGCGCCCGAGGCGATCGATGGCCAGGACTTCACCGGCTACCCGACCTGGGACTGGTTGCGCATGGATCAGGTCGCCTGGTACCGCGAACAGTCTCAGCACTTCGAACAGCGACGCGGACGCAAGGTACCCGGCCTCATGTTCCTCCACATCGCCCTGTGGGAGCACCGCTTCATGTGGTGGGGTGGCGTCGACACGCGCACCGAGGCCGATGCAGCGCGCGGCAGGGCCCGCCACGGGATCGTCGGTGAGCGCAATGAGGACGAGTGCCCAGGTCCCTTCAATTCGGGGATGTACAACGCCATCCTCGAGCGGGGTGACGTGAAGGGGGTCTTCGTCGGGCACGATCACATCAACGACTACGTCGGCGACTACTACGGCGTCATGCTCGGCTACGCCCCGGGCACCGGCTTCGGCGCCTACGGTCTTGCGGGGGAAGAGCGCAACCGGATGCGCGGCGGGCGTGTCTTCGAACTCACGGAGTCGGGCGACGATGTCACGATCGCCACGCGCGGGGTCTATGCCCGCGACCTCGGCATCGACCTGACCGCGAACGACCAACCGATGGAGCCGCTGCCACTCGGACCGCGTCAAGAACGGGTCTGACGCGCCGAAGAAGGCCCGGTGCGCTCGGCGGTGGCGGCGCGGCGCGCGCGGCGCGGCGGGGGCTCGGTATCCGGGTGCCCGCCGCGTCCGCGCAGGTACGTTGCCACGCAGGAGGTGCGCGTCCGTAGAAGGGTGCGTTTTCGTCCACCCCGCCGTCGGTGCCGCGCCGCCGCGCAACGGACATGCGGGTAGACGGCGAGGCGACGCCAGCTCGGGTGCGGGCCCGGTCATCCTGGGGGTATGGATCTCGCGGTCGCCATGGATGCGTTCGTCGACCATCTGGAGAAGGTGCGAAGACTCTCTCCGGCGACGGTCCGGGCGTATCGCTCAGACCTCCGAGACCTCCGCGCCGCTGCGGGAGCGATGTCGGTCGACGCGGTGGACCTGGAGGTGCTTCGCGATTGGCTCTGGCGTGCCACTCAACGCGGCGATGCCCGATCCACGCTTGCGCGCCGAGCGGCAGCGGCGCGGTCATTCTTCGGGTGGGCCCACGAGCAGGGCCTCATTTCGCACGACCCCAGCCTGCGTCTGATCGCACCGAAGAAGGGCCGAACGCTGCCGACTGTCGCATCCCAGGATGCGATGAGCACACTGCTTGACGCGCACCGGACCGCGGCAGAAACAGGTGACCCGATCGCGCTGCGGGATCACGCGATGCTCGAGTTGCTCTACGGGTCGGGAATTCGGGTGTCCGAACTGTGCGGGATGGACGTGGACGACCTGGATCTGGACCGAGGCACCGCGCGGGTACTCGGCAAAGGGGCCAAGGAACGAGTGGTCCCGTTCGGGCTGCCGGCTCGCGAGGCCTTGGGTGCCTACCTCCGCCGAGCGCGTCCCGTATTGGTCGCTCGCAGCACCTCGGCCACTCCGGCGGTGATGCTCGGCACGCGAGGTGCTCGAATCGGACCCCGCACGGTGTACGCGCTCGTCGCGCGGGTGCTGGCGCCGATCGTCGGAGCGGACACCGTCGGTCCGCACGCTTTGCGACACACCGCCGCCACGCATCTGCTCGATGGCGGGGCCGACCTGCGCGCCGTCCAGGAGATCCTCGGGCATGCCAGTCTTGGCACGACCCAGATCTACACCCACGTGTCCGCAGAGCGACTGACAGCCACGTACCGGTTGGCGCACCCCCGCGCCTGAACCCGGGTCGCGCCCGCTGAGATTCACAGGGGTCGGCAGCAGGGCAGAAGAATCGCGCGGGGGACAGCGTCGAAGAGGAGCATCGGGTTGATGTAGTCGCCGTCCAGCCGGACTCCGACGTGGAGCGTGCCCTCAGGCGCATGCCCTCCCGCGTTCACGGTGCCGATCTCCTCACCTGCGGACACCGCGTCGCCCGGCTTCAACGGAGAAAGGAGAGGCTCGAAGGTCGACACGAAACCTCCGTCGTGCTCGATGGTGAGCAGCGGGCGGTCGACGACGGTCCCTCGGAACGCGACCACCCCGTCTGCGGGTGCTCGGACCACAGTTTCCCGGGGTGCCCGCAGGTCGACCCCGCGGTGACCCGCTCCATAGTCGTGGGCGGGCGCGCGGTACGGCGCGACCACTGCACGTGGTCCGTCGAGCGGCCAACGCCACACCGGCAGGTCGGGAGTGTCCGCGAGAGACGGAGTCGCGGCGGCCCCACCCGTGGCGAGGAAGATCGCGAAGAGCGCCATCAGACCGCCCGAGATGACACGTGACGAAGTGCGCATGCAGGGCATCGTGCCGGATCGACCCGTCGCTCCGTCGGCGCCGCGGAATTCACGGGCGAAGGTGGGGGAGAAGCGGTCGGAATCGGCTGCAGTGCAGGGCGAGTGCGCGCGCTGCATCCTGTATGCTGGGGGAGCACCTCGATCTCGAGGTGACTACGCGTGCCCAGAGCGACTTCGGTCGTGGCATCACTCCCACAGGTCCTGTTCCATGAGCGGGCGGGTGTGCGCCGGGCACCAGGAAGTCCGATCATCAGATCGGCAGATAACCTCAACGGCGCAGATCGCGCCAGAACCAGGAGACGACCATGGCTGTGGTCACCATCCGCCAGCTGCTCGACAGCGGCGTCCACTTCGGACACCAGACGCGTCGGTGGAACCCGAAGGTGAAGCGATTCATCCTCACCGAGCGCAGCGGCATCCACATCATCGACCTCCAGCAGTCGCTGGGCTACATCGACAAGGCCTACGACTTCGTCAAGGAGACCGTCGCCCACGGCGGCACCATCCTCTTCGTCGGCACGAAGAAGCAGGCGCAGGAGATCCTCGCCGAGCAGGCCACCCGTGTCGGCCAGCCCTTCGTGAACCAGCGCTGGCTCGGCGGGCTCCTCACCAACTTCTCCACGATCTCCAAGCGTCTCGCACGCATGAAGGAGCTCGAGGAACTCGACTACGAGACCCCGGCCAACAGCGGCTTCACGAAGAAGGAGCTGCTGCTCAAGAAGCGCGAGCTCGACAAGCTGCACAAGTCGCTGGGCGGTATCCGGAACCTGACCAAGACGCCTTCGGCTCTCTGGGTCGTCGACGCCAAGCGCGAGCACCTCGCCATCGACGAGGCCAAGAAGCTCGGCATCCCCGTCATCGGAATCCTCGACACCAACGCCGACCCGGATGACTTCCAGTACCCGATCCCCGGCAACGACGACGCGATTCGCTCCGTCTCCCTGCTGACGCGGATCATCGCGGACGCCGCTGCCGAGGGCCTGCAGCAGAAGCACAACCCGGAGACGGGCGACGCTGAGCCGCTCGCCGACTGGGAGCGCGAGCTTCTCGAGACGCCCGCCGACGACGCGCCTGCCGCGGACGCCGCTGAGGCTCCGGCCGAAGAGGCTCCTGCCGCTGAGTCGGCTGAGGCTCCGGCCGACGAGGCTCCCGCTGCTGAGTCGGCTGAGGCTCCGGCAGAAGAGGCTCCCGCCGAGGAAGCTCCCGCCGCTGAGTCGGCTGAGGCTCCCGCGGAAGAGGCTCCCGCCGCTGAGTCGGCTGAGGCTCCGGCCGCCGACGCCGCCGCCAAGTAATCCCGCGAAGACAACGCCCACCCACATCACGAAGCAAGGAGCCACCACACATGGCCAACTTCACCATCGCCGACCTCAAGGCCCTGCGTGAGCAGCTCGGCACGGGAATGGTCGACACCAAGAAGGCGCTCGAGGAGGCTGACGGCGACGTCCAGAAGGCCACCGAGATCCTGCGCCTCAAGGGTGCGAAGGGTAACGCCAAGCGTGCCGATCGCTCCACCAGCGAGGGACTGATCGTCGCTCGCGAGAGCGAAGGCGCGGTGACGCTCATCGAACTCGCATGCGAGACCGACTTCGTCGCCAAGAACGACCGCTTCATCACGCTGGCCGAAAAGGTCGCCGATGCTGTCGCCGCCGTGAAGGCCGATTCGGTTGAGGCTGCTCTCGCGGCCCAGGCCGGTGAGCAGACCGTCGAACAGCTCGTCTCGGAAGAGGCCGCCATCATCGGCGAGAAGGTCGAACTTCGTCGCGTTCGCACCATCACCGGTGACAAGGTCGAGGTGTACCTGCACCGCACGAGCAAGGACCTGCCCCCGCAGATCGGCGTCGTGGTCGCCTACTCGGGCGACGATGCCGAGACCGCTCGCAGCATCGCGCAGCACATCTCGTTCGCCAACCCGTCGTACTTGTCTCGGGAAGACGTCCCGGCCGACGCCGTCGAGAAGGAGCGCGAGATCGTCACCGAGATCTCACGCAACGAAGGCAAGCCGGAGGCGGCTCTGCCCAAGATCGTCGAGGGGCGTGTGTCCGCGTTCATCAAGCAGGTCGCCCTGCTCGAGCAGGACTACGCCAAGGACAACAAGCTCTCTGTCGCCCAGGTGGCGAAGGACGCCGGTATCACCGTGACGGACTTCGCACGCTTCAAGGTCGGCGCGTAGCACCGTCGAAGGGGTTCGGATCATCGAGATCCGAACCCCTTCTTCATGCCCACGAGGCACTATCTTGAATCGGGACGAGAGGATCATTCCATGACCGAACGCACAGGACGCCGTCGCGTTCTCCTCAAGCTCTCCGGAGAAGCCTTCGGAGCCGGCCAACTGGGTGTCAACCCGGACGTGGTCGGCCAGATCGCACGAGACATCGCGGCTGCTGTCGATCGCGTCGAGGTGGCCGTCGTCGTCGGCGGTGGCAACTTCTTCCGCGGTGCGGAACTCAGCCAGCGCGGAATGGACCGCGGTCGTGCGGACTACATGGGCATGCTGGGCACCGTGATGAATGCGCTCGCCCTGCAGGACTTCCTGGAGCAGGCGGGTGCCGCCACTCGGGTGCAGTCTGCGATCGCCATGACACAGGTGGCGGAGCCGTACATCCCACGGCGGGCCGAGCGTCACATGGAGAAGGGACGCGTCGTCATCTTCGGTGCGGGCGCGGGACTCCCGTACTTCTCCACCGACACGGTGGCCGCTCAGCGCGCGCTCGAGATCGGTGCGCAAGAGGTTCTCGTCGCCAAGAACGGCGTGGACGCCATCTACACAGCCGACCCGAACAAGCACGCCGATGCCGAGCGCATCGAGCGCGTGACCTACCGTGACGCGCTTCAGCAGGGGCTGAAGGTCGTCGATTCGACCGCATTCAGCCTGTGCATGGACAACAACATGGACATGCGGGTGTTCGGGATGGAGCCGTCGGGCAACGTCACGCGTGCGCTGCTGGGCGAGCCGATCGGAACACTCGTCACCGCCTGAGCGTGTGCGCGGGCGGCCGACTGTTCGCCCGATAGAATTTCCAGAACACCCCGACGATAGGAGTCACCGTGATCGCGGATGTCCTCGCTGAAACCACTTCTCGCATGTCGAGGGCGGTCGACGCCGCCAAGGAAGACTTCTCCACGGTCCGCACCGGCCGTGCGAACCCGCAGATGTTCCAGAAGCTGCTCGTCGACTACTACGGAACGCCGACGCCGCTGGGCCAGCTCGCCTCGCTGGCGAACCAGGAGGCGCGCACGCTCATCATCACGCCTTACGACAAGTCGGCGCTGCGTGCGATCGAGCAGGCTGTCCGCGACATGCCCAATCTCGGTGCGAACCCGACGAATGACGGCAACCTCGTGCGGGTGACGATGCCGGAGCTCACCGCTGAGCGGCGCAAGGAGTACGTCAAGCTCGCCAAGACCAAGGCGGAGGACGCCAAGGTGCATGTTCGCGGCATCCGCCGCAAGGCGAAGGATGAGCTGGACGCGCTCAAGAGCGAGCTCGGCGAAGACGAGATCACGCGCGCTGAGAAGGAACTCGACGGTCTGACGCGTCAGCATGTGGACCTCATCGACGACGCTCTCAAGCGCAAAGAGGCCGAACTCCTCGAGGTGTAGTCCGAATGTCTGATGACAGCCGAGATGCCGAGGAAGGTACGCCGTTGACGCGCCGTGAGGCGCGCGACGTGTCGGCCCCTGACGACCGCATCCCGCTCGTGGATGCGGCTTTCCCGGCTTTCGACGCGGCGAGCATCCCGCCTCGGCCCCCCGTCCCGGCCGCAGGACCGGGCGCCGTGAGCGCCGGAGTGCTCGACACAGGTGACCACAGCGCGATCCGCGAGCAGTGGCGGGTGCGCCGAGACGAGCTCAACACCCACGTCTCGTACGCAAGGGACCAGCTCGACCAGGCGAACGAGCGCATCAAGCAACGGACAGGCCGAGATCTGATCCTCGCCATCCTGATCGGACTCGCGTTCGGCGCAGCGCTGTTGGGCTCCCTGATCTTCATCAAGGCGCTTTTCGTTCCCTTCGCTCTCGCGGCGGCCCTCCTCGTGGTGTACGAGCTGTCGCGTGCCCTGCGCGCGGCAGGACGACGCATCGACGTCGTCCCGCAACTGATCGCAGCGACCTTTCTGGTTCTCCCGGCGTACTTCGCGGAAGCCTGGTTGAGCTGGGTGATGCTCTTCGTGGCCGTCGCCTTCGTCATCGTCTGGCGACTCGTCGCGCAGATGATCGTCCAGGATGGCCGCACCTACGGCGAGGTTCTCGCGGATGCGGTCATCGGCGGATTCGTGCAGGTCTACGTCCCGTTCCTCGCGGGGGTCGCGTTGATCCTGCTCGAGCAGGACGGCGGCGAGTGGTGGGTCCTGAGTTTCATAGCCATCGCCGTGGCCGCTGACACCGGCGCGTATGCAGCCGGGCTGACCTTCGGAAAGCACCCGATGGCACCCCGGATCAGTCCCAAGAAGACGTGGGAAGGCTTCGCCGGCGCCGTGATCGCTTCGCTGGCTGCCGGCGTGCTCCTCGCCATCTTCCTGCTGGACCTTCCGTGGTGGGCGGGTCTGATCTTCGGAGTGGCGATTCTCCTCACCGCGACGCTCGGTGACCTCGGCGAGTCGATGCTCAAGCGCGATCTGGGGATCAAGGACATGAGCTCCTGGTTGCCCGGACACGGTGGGCTGCTCGACCGGCTCGACAGCATCCTTCCCTCGACCGTCCCCGCTCTGGGACTGTACTTCCTTCTCTCTCCCTGGGCGGTTCTCTGATGACTGACGGCCGTAGCGACGCACCGGCTCCTCCGGATGACGAGAGCCCACCGGCGTTCGCACTGACGACAGGTCGGGAGATGGGGTATCACCGAACCGCCGTCGACTCTTTCTTGGCGTCAGCGCGACTCGCCTTCGAGACCGGCGCGGATGAGCTCGACGCCGCTGACGTGCGGACCGCCTCTTTCCCGCTGGTCAAGGGCGGGTACGTCGTCGCCGCGGTCGACGCCGCTCTCGGACGTGTCGAAGACGCATTCGCCGCCCGGGCGCGCGAACGCGTGGTGAAAGCAGAGGGCGCAGGCGTGTGGGTCGAACAGGCTCGCGCGGAAGCCCAACTGATCCTGGATCACCTTGCTCGCCCTTCGCGTCACCGTTTCGCCCGCACCGGCCTGCTCACGTTCGGTTACCGAGTCGACGAGGTCGATCATGTCGCGTCGCGCATCGTCCGATACCTCCGAGATGGGGACGCACTGTCGGCTGAGCAATTACGCTCGGCAGCCTTCCGGATGCAGCGCGGAGGCTACCGCGAAGAGCAGGTAGACGCCCTCCTCGATGCCACCATCGATGTGATCCTTGCCGTTCGCTGAGCTTCCTGATGGTCGTTCTCGGCTCCTTTGCGTAGACTGTTGCTCATCGTGAACTCCCGAAACGACATGACTCCCGAACGCAACGGCTCCTCGCTGTCCTCTGCAGCGACGGTCCCATCGGCGAGCAAGGGGGCGCCCCGCTGGTCGCGTCGCCGCGGCGTTGCCAGCGTGATCAGTGCTCTGGCCGTCGTCGGATTCGCCGGCGCGATGGTCGCGCCGACCGGCGTGGCGATGGCGGAACCGGTGGCGGTGGAGACGCCGGATTCGGCATACTCCGTCGCTCTCGCGGACACCCAGAATCTCACCGTGACGGTCGAAGGTGCTGCCATCGCCCCCGTCGAGCGGGGGAATTTCGAGGTGTACGTCAAACCGAAGCCCAAGCCCAAGCCCAAGCCGAAGCCCGCGCCCGAACCCGCCGAAAGCGGATCGGAATCGGAGCCCGAATCCGACGGAGGCTCCTCCGGAGGCGGACCCCCGCCGTACACCGGTGGGGGAGCGCCAGCGGAATGGATGGCGGCGGCGGGCATCGCACAGAGCGACTGGCAGTACGTCGATTACGTCGTCTCGCGCGAGAGCGGATGGAATCCCAACGCGACCAACTCGTCGTCCGGCGCCTGCGGACTGGTTCAGGCGCTGCCCTGCAGCAAGGTTCCGGGCAATGGTTACAATCCGGTCGACAACCTGCGGTGGGCGAACGGGTACGCGACGGGTCGATACGGCAGCTGGGCGGGCGCGTACAACTTCTGGATCAACAACCACTGGTGGTGAGCAGGCGATATGCCACGCTCCCGCAGACGCCCTCAGGCGCGCCCTTCGCCGGAAGAATCGTTCGAGCGCCTTCTCGCCGGGTGGAAGCGATCTGAAGTCCGTCGCGGACACGAATGGACCGTACAGCCGGTCTCGGCAGGTCAGGCTCAGAAGGAGTACATCTGCCCGGGGTGCGGGCGGGGGATCGATGCGGGTACAGCTCACCTCGTCGCGTGGCGCGCCGATGGGGTTCTGGGCGACGCGGCCGATCTCGCAGCGCGCCGACACTGGCACACACACTGTTGGAGGATGGCGTGAGCATGGAGATCCGCGGACCCATGGAGCTTCAGGCGCAGCGGTCGGAGATCGAGCTGCCGACCGAAGACGGCCTGACACTGGTGGGTGAGCTCGCCGTGCCGGAATCCACGGATCCGGTCGCGACACTCGTGACTCTGCATCCGCTGCCCACGGCGGGCGGCTTCATGGACTCGCACATCATCCGCAAGGCGGCAGCGCGTCTGCCGGCGTTGGCGCAGCTCGCTGTGCTTCGTTTCAACACGCGCGGTACGACGTCGCCGCGCGGCACCAGCGAGGGTGCCTTCGATGGCGGAGGCGCAGAACGGTTCGATGTCGCCGCCGCCATGGCATTCGTCCGGGAGCGCGGACTGCCCCGTCCCTGGCTCGTCGGCTGGTCGTTCGGGACAGAGCTCGCGCTCAAGTACGGACGAGAGCACGACATCGAAGGCGTCATCCTCCTCTCACCGCCCTTGCACCGGGCGACGGACGCCGAGGTGGCCGCGTGGGCGGGTAGCGAGGTTCCGGTCATCGTGCTGGTGCCGGAGCTCGACGACTACCTCCGTCCCGCAGAGGCCCGAGAGCGATTCGCGTCGATCCCGCACGCACGACTGATCGCCGTCGACGGTGGCAAGCACCTCTGGGTGGGCGAGACGCAGACGCGGCGCGTGCTCACCGAGATCGTGGCCGCGGTGAACCCGGCGAGTCTGCCCCTTGCCACCCATTGGCCACCCGCGTCCTGATCAGGGCGGCTGCGCTCACATGTCGTTCATGCGCGGAATGAGGACCTGCCGGTAGATGATCAGGATGCTCGCCGCCACGGGGATGGCGATCAGAGCTCCGAGCAGTCCCAGCAGGCTGCCTCCGGCGAGGGCAGCCACGACCACGACGGCTCCGGGCACGGAGACCGCGCGGCTCATGATGCGTGGCGAGATGATGTAGGCCTCGATCTGCATGTAGATCAGGTAATAGATCCCGGCGGCGATCGCTGTGGCCGGCGAGCCGAGCCCGGGGATGAGACACGCCAGAACGATGATGGTCGACCCGGTCAGGGTGCCGACGAGCGGGATCAGCGAGAAGAAGAAGGCGACCACGGCCAGCACGGCGGGGAACGGCGCCTGGATGATCGAGAGGTAGATCGCGCTGAGCACGCCGTTGATCACGCCTTGTGAGACCTGCCCCATGACGTAGTAGCCCACGGAGTCGGTGATCTGCTCCGAGAGGTCGACGAACCGCTCGCGCTTGGATGCCGGAGCGAGCTGGTAGACGGACCGTTTCAGGGACGGGGTGGACGCGGTGAGATAGATGGTCAGGATGAGCACGATGAACGCGCCGAACACGCCGCTGAGCACGGCGCCGCTGGCGACGAGCACTCCTTGACCGATCGATCCGCCGATTTCGGTGAGGTTGGTGTTCAGCCAGTCCTCGACGTAGCTGAACACATCGTCGACGCGGAGGTTGGGGAAAGCACTCTTCATCCACTCCTTCAGGTCGTCGATCGCCGTGCCGCGCTGGACGATCGCCGATATCTGCGCGATCAGCTGTGAGATCTGGTCCACGAGCACCGGCAGGATGATGAGCACGATGCCGACGAAAACCGCGAGGACTCCGAGGATCGTCGTGAGCACGGCGAGCCAGCGGGGGAGGCCTCGTCGCTCGAGCAGCGACACCAACGGGTCGAGTCCGAGGCTCAGGAAGAGCGCAGTGCCCAGGTAGAGGAGCACTGTCGACAGCGTCTGGACGCTCCCGATCAGCAGAACCCCCAGTCCCACGCCGAGCGTCGCCAGCAAGGCGGTGCGGAAGGGATTGTGGATCTTCATTAACAGCTCCTCGAACAGATGCAGTCAGATTATCGAGCGGCCGCGACACCGCGTCGACGACGTGCCGATCGGCCCTGCACCGGATGTGCTCGTGGGCAACACACAGAAGGGTTCGCTAGTCTGGAATGTCGAGTGTTGCGTCTCGGATGAAGCCCGGGCTGCGTGAGGAGACTATTCGTGCGTTTCGTATGGGCCGTTGTGGCCTTCGTGCTGGCCGCGGGGCTGATCGGGGCAGGGATCGCTCAGCGCACCATCTTCCTGGGACCGGAGTCGCAGCAGACCAGGGTCGATATCGAAGAGCCGGCACCTTTCGTGCTGCTCGACGGTGAGGTGCTCCAGACCAATCCCGGCGCACAGACTCTGCTCATCCGAGGCGAGGGCGAGATCTACGCCAGCTACGGCCGCACGCCCGACATGGAGGCGTGGCTCGCCGATTCGGAATACAACCACGTGACCGCGGACGGCGACGACTCCTTCGACGTCGAGCATGTCCCGGCCGCGGACGCCGCCGACGGTGGCGAGGGCGACGCCGAGGCCGAAGCGCCGGCCGGCCGCAACCCCGCCGGGTCCGACCTGTGGCTGGATTCCTTCAGCGAGGAGAACCTCCTCATCTCGGACAACATGCAGCTGCCTGAAGGCACCAGCGTGCTGATCGCGTACGACGGAACGCAGGACGCGCCCGACGACATCGTCGTCTCGTGGCCGCTCGACCAGAGCACGCCGTGGGCTGGCCCGCTCATGGCCGCGGGTGGCCTGATGCTGCTCCTCGGACTGATCCTCTACTTCCTCGGCATCCGGCATCAGCGACGCGGTCGTGGTCCGCGTCGCAAGGGCCCCGGACCGTTGCCCGTCACCGAGCCCATCGATGTCGCCGCACTTCCGCCGTCGGAGCGCGAGGCCCTCGAGGCGTCGGGCTCGACGTCTCCGAAGAGCGATGCGCGGGACGCGGAGATCCAAGAGGGGGAGATCGTGGATGAAGGCGCGGAACCGGGATCCAATGAACCCGACGCGAAGACACAGATGCAAGCCGAGCGCCCGGCTCGGCGGCGGCGCCTCCTGGCCATCCCCGCTCTCGCGCTGACCGCCGTCCTGGCGGCAGGCTGCTCTTCGGAGTCGTGGCCGCAGCTGGGGGCTTCCTCGCCCACGCCCTCACCCAGCCCGACGGTGATCGCACCGGACAACCAGAAGCCGCCCGCCGTCACCGAGGCGCAGGCGACGCGCATCCTGCAGTCGATCTCGGCGACGCTCGTCGACGCGGACGCGGCACTCGATCTCGACCTGGCGAAGACGCGCCTCGACGGATCGGCACTCGCTGCGCGCACGACCGACTACGCGCTGCGGGCGAAGATCAAGGACGCGACGCCGCCTTCCGCGATCCCCACCGACGATGTCGAGGTCGTGCTTCCGGAGGCGACGGATCGCTGGCCACGCACGGTCCTCATGCTCTCCAAGAGCACGGATGACGACACCGTGCCGCCGGTCATCCTCACGATGACACAGCAGGACCCGTGGTCGAACTACAAGGTCACCAACATGGCCGAGATGTCGGCGGATGCGGTGTTCCCCGAGGTCGCAGCGGCTTGGCTCGGCACATCGCTGGTCCCCTCAGATTCGGCCTTCCTTCGAGTTCCGCCCGCCGACCTCGCCGCGGCGTTCGCCGATGTGGTCGACACGGGCGAGAAGAGCGCCTCGTACGAACTCTTCGACGAGCTGTCCCTGAACCTCGCCGCCTCCATCAACGAAAGCCGGCAGGCGGTCGTGCAGAACCTCGCCGACAACAACGCGGCGAAGACGTCCAAGGCCGCGTTCGACATGGCGCCGACCACCGCCGACCCGGTGTCCATGACCACTCTCGACAGCGGAGCGATCGTCGCGGTGTCGCTGACCGACGCCGAGACGGTGACGCCGACCTCCGCCGACGCGGTGATCCGTTTCGGCGACAACGCCCAGGCCAAGGCCCTCACGGGTGCATCCGAGTCCGCGAAGGGCGTCGAGACCACCTACGAATTCCAGCTGTTCTTCGCGGTCCCCGCGCAGGGCTCGACGGAACAGATCAAGCTTCTGGCAGTCCGCCAGGACCTCCTCTCCGTGAAGGTGATCAAGTGAGTGAAATGTCCCCCGCCGCTTTGCGCGGAGCCGTCGACCTGTCCAGCCTGCGCAATCGTCCGGCCGCCCCGACCGCCGGCGCGACGGCGCCGAGCATGGCCGATGTGGTCGTGGACGCCACCGACGAGACATTCGGACAGATTCTCGAGATATCTCGCACGGTGCCCGTGGTCGTCGATCTCTGGGCCGAATGGTGTGGCCCGTGCAAGCAGCTCAGTCCCATCATCGAGAAGGTGACGCGAGAGCTCGGTGGCCGGGTGCTGCTCGCGAAAGTCGACGTCGATGCGAACCCGCAACTTGCGCAGAGCTTCCGCGCGCAGTCCATCCCCATAGTGGTCGCTCTGATCGCCGGACAGCCGGTGCCCATGTTCACCGGGGCCGTCCCCGAGCAGCAAGTTCGCGAGGTCTTCACTCAGCTGCTGCAAGTGGCCGCTCAGAACGGCGTCACCGGCACGCTTCCGGTCGGTGAGGCGGCGGAGCCGACCGAGGTGGCAGAAGAGCCGCCGCTTCCTCCGCTGCATGCGGAGGCTTTCGCGGCGATCGAGATCGGCGACTACGCTGCCGCCATCACCGCCTATGAGAAGGCCCTCGCGGAGAATCCGCGAGATGAGGATGCGATCGCAGGGTTGGGGCAGGTCAAGCTTCTGGACCGCGTCCAGGGACTCGATCTGCATCAAGCCCGTGCCGCCGCTGCGAACGATCCGCTCGACGTCCAGGCGCAGTTCGATGTCGCCGATCTCGACCTCGCCGGGGGTCACGTCGATGACGCCTTCGGTCGTCTGCTCGGTCTTTTCGCGCAGCTTCCTTCAGATCAGCGCACGCCGGTCCGTGAGCGACTGGTCGAGCTGTTCGGGCTCATCGGCGCGTCGGACCCGCGTGTGGTGTCTGCGCGGAACCGACTGTCGTCGTTGCTCTTCTGACGGTCGCTGCGCACGGACAGATCCTCGCACGCGCGTGGGCGCTTGCTCAGCCGCGTGAGATCGTCGGCACGTGCGGGTCAGCCTGGTACCGCAGCCAGAGAGTCGAGAGCGCCGGCAGAGTGACGGTTGCCAGCGCTGCCTCACCTTCCGCCTCCGGGTGAGCGACGACGATGCCGAGGTTGCCCGAGCCGCGGCCGCCGTAATCTGCAGCGTCCGTGTTGAGGATCTCCTGCCACACGCCTTCACGGGGAAGCGTCAGCCGGTAGCCGGTTCGCTCGACACCGGCGAAGTTGCTGATGACGACGATCCGACCACCGTGGGCATCACGTCGTTCGAACGCGATCACGGACGGGTCCCAGGTGGGAGCCCCCAGACGGCTGAACGATGAGCCGTCGTTGTCCCGCTCCCACAGGGGCGACTGCGCGCGGTAGACGTGATTGAGGACTCCGACGAAGCCCTGCAGCTGGGCGTGGGAGGGCTGGTCGAGAAGCCACCAGTCGAGTTCGCGTCCTTCGGACCACTCGGCCAGCTGACCGAACTCCTGGCCCATGAAGAGAAGCTTCTTGCCCGGATGCCCCCACATATATGCCAGGTAGGCGCGGACGTTGGCGAGCTTGTGCCAGTGGTCGCCCGGCATCTTCGCCAAGAGGCTGCCTTTACCGTGCACGACCTCGTCGTGACTGATCGGCAGCAGGTAGTTCTCGCCGAACGCGTACACGAAGGAGAACGTCATCTCGCCTTCGTGGTGGGACCGGTGCAGGGGGTCGCGCTGGATGTACTGCAACGAGTCGTTCATCCAGCCCATGTTCCACTTGAACCCGAAGCCCAACCCGGCATGCGCGGTCGGCGCGGTGACCCCCGGGAAGCTCGTGGACTCTTCGGCGATCATGAGGATGCCGGGATGCAACCGATAAGCGGTGGCATTGACCTCCTGCAGGAAGCGGATGGCTTCGAGGTTCTCCCTGCCACCGTGGATGTTTGGCTCCCACTCGCCTTCGTTGCGGGAGTAGTCCAGGTAGAGCATGGATGCGACGGCATCGACCCGCAGGCCATCGACGTGGAACTCCTCGAGCCAGTAGAGGGCATTCGCCACCAGGAATCCGCGGACCTCAGGACGCCCGTAGTCGAAGATCAGCGTGCCCCAGTCCTGGTGCTCGCCGCGCCGGGGATCGGGATGCTCGTACAAGGCTTGCCCGTCGAACCGCGCGAGGGCGAAAGCGTCCTTCGGAAAGTGCCCTGGCACCCAGTCCATGATCACCCCGATGCCGGCCTGGTGCAGGCGATCGATCAGATATCTCAGATCGTCGGGACTCCCGAATCGGCTCGTCGGTGCGTAGTATCCGCTGATCTGATAGCCCCAGGAGCCGCCGAACGGATGCTCGGCCAGCGGCATGAATTCGACGTGAGTGAATCCTGCGCTCGTGACGTGTTCGATCAGCGGGTCCGCGATTTCGCGGTAACCCAGTCCACTCCGCCAGGAGCCGAGGTGGATCTCGTAGACCGAGAGCGGCTGAGCCACGGCATGGGTGGCCGCGCGGCGCGTCATCCACGCCCCGTCCGTCCAGGTGTACGAGGAGGCTGTGACGACAGACGCCGTGTCCGGCGGCACCTCTGCTGCGAGCGCCATCGGATCCGCTTTCAGGATCCATGCGCCGTCGCGGGTGCGGATCTGATACTTGTATCGAGTGCCCGGAGCCAGATCGGGGATGAAGAGCTCCCAGACGCCGCTGACACCCATGGAGCGCATGGCATGTGGTTCGCCGCTCCAGCCATTGTGGTCTCCGACGACACGCACGGCAGTGGCGTTCGGCGCCCAGACGGCGAAAGCGACGCCCTTCTCGCCGTCGAGGGTGCGCGGGTGCGCTCCGAGCACCTGCCACAGCCGTTCGTGTCGGCCTTCGGCCATCAGATGCAGGTCGAGGTCACCGAGCGTCGGAGAATGGCGATACGGATCCCCGGTGACCGCTTCGTCGTCGGAACCGTAAGCCGTCGCGATCCGGTACGGAATCGGCGGACCGGCGTGACGTGCCTCCCAGATGCCGTGGGCGGCGTGGTTCAGAGACAGACGACTGCCATCGTTGAAGACTGCGGCAACGGAGCGGGCGAGTGGCCGACGGACACGGATGATCGTGGAAGTGCGCCCCGCCGGATCCTTCGACGGGTGTGCACCGAGCAGGGCGTGCGGATCGTGGTGGGAGGCCTCGGACACCGCTTCCCATTCGGCGGACGCGCTCATGTTCTCCAGGCCGCTCATGCGCCCTCCCTCACCTTCAGGATGTGCACCGGCTCGGCGAAAGCGTCGAGCCGGACGTAGTTGTGGTCGGTCCACGTCCAGACCGCGCCGGTCAGGAGGTCTTCCACTTCGAAGGGCTCGCCGAGCGGGACCCCCCAGAGGGTGGTGTCGAGGTGGACTGTGGTCTCGCGCACAGAGTGCGGATCGACGTTCGCCACGACGATGATCGTATCCGGACGTCCCGTTCCCGTGAACTCGGCGTCGAGGTGCTTGCTGTAGACGAGCACGGCTTCGTCGTCGCTCCAGTGCGCGCAGAAGTTGCGGAGCTGCCGAAGGGCCGGATGGGCGTCGCGGATCTGGTTGAGGCGCCGGAGCAGCGGCGCGAGGGAGTCTCCCCGTTCCTCCGCCCCTGCCCAGTCTCGGAACTTGTACTCGTACTTCTCGTTGTCGATGTTCTCCTCCGACCCGGGACGAGCCACGTTCTCGAACAACTCGTAGCCGGCGTAGACGCCGTATATCGGGGCGGCTGTCGCAGCGATGCACGCGCGGATCCGGTATGCGGCGCGACCACCGAACTGGAGGTATTCCGTGAGGATGTCGTGCGTGTTGACGAACAGGTTGGGTCGCATGTAGTCGCTGGTCTCGTGCGACACCGAGGTGAGGAACTCCTCGAGCTCCGCCTTGGTGTTGCGCCAGGTGAAGTAGCTGTAGCTCTGCTGGAAGCCCACGGCTGCCAGCGCGCGCATGACGGCGGGCCGGGTGAAGGCCTCGGCCAGGAAGAGCACGTCGGGGTCCGCGGCGTTCACGGTCGCGATGAGCCACTCCCAGAACTGCAGGGGCTTCGTATGCGGGTTGTCGACGCGGAAGATCTTCACGCCCTGCGCGACCCAGTGCTGGACTATGCGCAGCATCTCCGCGTAGATCCCCGCAGGGTCGTTGTCGAAGTTCAGAGGATAGATGTCCTGGTACTTCTTCGGCGGGTTCTCCGCGTAGGCGATGGTGCCGTCAGGGAGGGTCGTGAACCACTCGGGGTGGGCCGTGACCCACGGGTGGTCGGGGGATGCCTGGAGAGCGAGGTCCAGGCACACCTCGAGTCCTTCTTTGCGTGCGGCGCGCACGAAGGTCCGGAAGTCCTGCGCCGTGCCCAGGTCGGGGTGGATCGCGTCATGTCCGCCCTCGGCCGAGCCGATCGCGTACGGCGAGCCGGGGTCGGTGGGTTCGGCGACGAGAGTGTTGTTGCGCCCTTTGCGGTTGGTCGTGCCGATCGGGTGGATGGGCACGAGGTAGATCACGTCGAAGCCCATCGCTGCGACGGCGGGGAGGCGTTTTGCCGCCGTGCGGAAAGTACCGCTCTTCACGCTCCCGTCCTTCAGCCGGCGGGCTCCCTCCGACCGCGGGAAGAACTCGTACCAGGCTCCGACTCCCGCAGCGACGCGGTCGACGAGGATCGTCTGCGTCTGTGCTTCAGAGCGCAGGGTCATGAGCGGGCGTTGGGCGAAGATCTGCTCGAGCGTGGGGTCGGTGGAGAGTGCGATCGTCGTCGCCGCATCACCGTCCCGCAGGGACTCCGCATCCGACTGCAGACGCTTCCGCTCGGCAGCGGGGCGGTCTTTCTCAGCCGCCGCGCGCGACAGCAGCTCGGCACCGAGGGCGGCCATCACGGGCACGTCGACGCCGGCCGCGACCTTCAGCTCTGCCGCGTGCGCCCAGGTGGCGAAGTCGTCGGAGAACGCCTCGAACCGGTAGCTCCACTTCCCCTGCATGTCGAGCGCGATCTCGGCGGACCAGGTGTCGGTGCCATCTTTGCGAGGAAGCAGACGGTGCAGGCTCTCCTGACCATCGGGGGATGTCAGGCGCAGATGGACGCCGATGATGTCGTGTCCTTCTCGGAACGACACCACGCTGAAGGGCACAACCTCGCCGACGAACGCCTTGGGGGTGAACCCGCCGGGAACCGAGGGTGACCCGTTCACGAGGGGGATACGACCCGTGCGGGTATCGCTGACGGCAGCGACCGCCCCGAGGGGGCGCATCGGGATCTGAGCGGGGCTCCGAAGAGCCGAGGACCGGGTACCACTACGTGCAGCCACCCCCTGAATGTACCGCCCGGAGTGGTGCGCGGGAAGCGAGCCGACGGGTGCGTCGGAGACTGCGTTCATTCCACGCGGAACAGTCGCATCGACGTTCCGGGGATCGGCAGCACCTCTCCCGGAGCGAACACTTCGTGGTCCGCGGAAGGCCGATCCTGCGCGCTCGACCACAGTGAGACGAATCGGCTCGCGCCCTCGATCTCCTCGGGCAGCCGCACGTCGATGGGGGACTCGGTGCCGTGGACGATCAGCAGGATGCGGTTGGGTGCCTCCTGATCCGGTGTGGAGGCGGCCGAGTACTGGAGCGTGCGATTACGAGGGTCTGCCCATTGCACGCTCTCCATCGTCTGACCGTGCTGGTCGTACCAGTCCATCACCGACGCATTGGGGATGTGCTCACCGAGGCGGGCGTAACGGCTGGGTCGCAGTGCCGGATTCTCATTCCGCAGACGGATCAGTCGACTCACATGCGCGCGGAGGTCTTCCTGCCACTGCTCGTGATCCCACCGCAGCCACGTCAGCGCCGAGTCCTGGGCGTACGCGTTGTTGTTGCCCCGCTGCGTGCGCCCCACTTCGTCCCCGGCCGTGAGCATGGGGATCCCCGCGGAGAGCAGAAGGGTTCCGAGGAGATTGCGCATCGCTTTGCGTCGGGCGCCCAGGATGGCCGGGTCATCCGTCGGACCTTCCACGCCATGGTTGAAGGCACGGTTCGTGTCGGCGCCGTCGCGGTTGTGCTCGCCGTTGGCTTCGTTGTGCTTCACGTCGTAGGAGACGAGGTCATGCAGCGTGAATCCGTCGTGGGCGGTGACGAAGTTCACGCTGGCAAGCGGTCCGCGGCCCTCGCTGAACGTGTTCGACGAGCCCGCGAGACGCGTGGCGAATCCGCCGACTCCGACGGGAGCGGACGCACGCCGGGCGTAGTCGATGTCGCTCAGCCAGAAGTTGCGAACACGATCGCGGTAGCGGTCGTTCCACTCGTGCCATCCCGCCGGGAAGTTCCCCGTCTGCCAGCCACCCAGTCCGACGTCCCACGGCTCTGCGATGAGCTTGGTCTCCGCGAGAACGGGATCATCGGCGATGGCGGCGAGAAGGGGATGCTCCGGGGTGAACGTGTGCGTCCCATCGCGAGCGATCGCGGTGGCCAGATCGAAACGGAACCCGTCGATCTGCATCTCCTGCGCCCAGTACCGCAGCGAGTCGAGCACCAGACGGGCGCCGACGTCGGTGGACGTGTTCAGCGTGTTCCCGCACCCGGTGGTGTCGATGTAGACCCCGGCATCGTCCTGACGGTAGTAGCTCGCGTTGTCGATGCCTCGCAGGCTCGATCGGGGGCCGCCGAACCCCTCTTCCGCGGTGTGGTTGTAGACGACGTCGAGAATGACTTCGAGCCCTGCCTCGTGCAGCAGGCGCACCATGCCCTTGAACTCTGCCAGCACGGCCTCCGGACCGGCTTTGCGTGCGCTTTCCGTGGCATAGGCCGTGTGCGGCGTGAAGAAGTTCAGGGTGTTGTATCCCCAGTAGTTCGTAAGCCCCCTCTCGAGCAGGCGCGGTTCCGGGACGAACGCCTGCACCGGAAGCAGCTCGATCGAGGTGATGCCGAGCGAGTGGAAGTGCGCGATCATCGCGGGATGCGCGAGACCGGCGTAGGTGCCGTGCAGCGCTGGTGGCACGTCGGGGTGCCGTTTGGTGAGCCCCTTGAGGTGCCCCTCGTAGATGACGGTCCTGTCGAGTGGGATACGGGGTTTCCGCGATTCTCCCCAGTCGAACCCGTCGATGATGACGACCGATCTCCACTCTTCATAGCCGTCGCCCTGGGCGAGACCGCGCGCGTAGGGATCGAGGAGCAGAGTCTCCGGATTGAAGGTGTTGCCCGGTCCGTGCGGGCCACCTGAGCGGAGCGCGTATCGGACGCCTGGCTGCAGCAGAGGGGTCGTCACTTCCCAGATCCCGCCGGGCAGGCGCTCGAGCGGCACTTCGTCGGTGACCCAGTCGAGATCTGTCGCATCGAACACGACGAGTTCGATCGATGAGGCGTTGCGCGACCACACTCTCAGCGTCCCGACACCGTCATGCAGTCGCACGCCGAGGTGGTCCAGCGCGGAACCGCCGGGCGCGGTGAAAGCGGGCGTCTCGGGCATGAGTACACCCTAGAGTGCCGGGCCGCCGTCTCATGACTGCGAGTACTCCGTCTCACGTCGGCGCCGCCTCGCCGGGGTGATTTCGCGAGACAATCGAGGGATGAGGCACTATCTCGACCACGCCGCGACCACGCCGTTGCGGCGCGAAGCCCGCGACGCCTGGTTGACGGCCAGCGAGACCGTCGGCAATGCGTCCTCGACACACAACGCCGGTCAGGATGCGCGTCGAGTTCTGGAGGAGTCCCGCGAGAGGGTCGCGGCGGTGCTCGGCTCCGATCCCATCGAGGTCGTCTTCACCTCCGGCGGCACCGAGTCGATCAACCTCGCCCTGCAGGGGATGTGGGGGGCGCGCCGCGATGGGACGGACGCCATCGTGCTGCCGGATGCCGAACACCACGCGACCATGGACACGGTCGCCGCTCTGGTCGAAGAGGGCGCGGTGGTGAGGCCTGTGCGCGTGAACAGCCTCGCGGGAATCGATCCCGAGCACTTCGCTGCTCGGCTCCAGGGTGCCGCGTTGGCGACTGCGTTGTTCGCCAACAACGAGGCGGGCACCGTCAATGACGTCACAGCGCTCACCGGTGCCGCCGCGGCGGCGGGTGTGCCGTTGCACATCGACGCGGTGGCTGCCCTCGGACACGTTCCGCTGTCCTTCCGCACCCTGCGCTCGGACGCCGCTGCCGGCGTCGGCCTCGTCGCGATGAGCTTCGCCGGTCACAAGATAGGAGCGCCCGTCGGAGTCGGCGTGCTGATCGCCGCGCGCACCGTGCACCTGAAGCCACTCCTGCGCGGAGGTGCGCAACAACGCGGCCTGCGCGCTGGGACGCAGGATGTCGCCGGGGCGGTGGCTTTCGCCACGGCATTGGAGCTGGCAGAGGCGGAGCGGGTCGTGGAAGCTGCCCGTCTGTCCGCGCTGCGCGATCGCCTCGTCGACGGCATCCGATCGGCTGTGCCGGCTGCCGAGCTGCTGGGTGACCCGAACCGTCGCCTTCCCGGCAACGCCCACGTTCTCTTCCCTGGCGCGGTGGGAGAGAGCCTGCTGTTCCTGCTCGACGTCGCGGGAATCGCGGCCTCGACGGGATCAGCGTGTCAGGCGGGGGTCGCAGAGCCGTCGCATGTGGTGACCGCCATGGGTCGGAGCGAGCGCGACGCACGGAGCGTGCTGCGGTTCTCGTTCGGCCGCACCTCGACGGATGACGATGTCGATGCGGTGCTCGCCGTGATCGCCGACGTCTATGCGCGGGCATCCGGTCCCCGCACAGCCGCACGCTCGTAGACTGTTCACATGCGGATACTTGCGGCCATGAGTGGGGGAGTGGACTCCGCCGTCGCGGCAGCACGAGCCGTGGAGGCGGGCCATGATGTCGTCGGCGTCCACCTGGCGCTCTCGCGTGCCGGCGGAACCCTGCGTACGGGCAGTCGCGGATGCTGCACGATCGAGGACGCCCTCGATGCCCGCCGCGCCGCCGATCTCCTCGGCATCCCCTTCTACGTCTGGGACTTCTCCGAGCGCTTCCGCGATGACGTGATCGACGACTTCATCGCCGAGTACCAGGCCGGACGTACCCCGAATCCCTGCATGCGGTGCAACGAGAAGATCAAGTTCGCCGCGCTGCTGGAGCGCGCGATCGAGCTCGGCTTCGACGCGGTCTGCACGGGCCACTACGCAACTCTCGTCGACGGTGAGCAGGGTCTCGAGCTCCACCGCGCGTCGGACAACGCGAAGGATCAGTCCTACGTGCTGGGCGTGCTCACCGCCGATCAGCTCGCGCACACGTACTTCCCTCTCGGCGACACACCCTCGAAGGCGCTCGTTCGCGCTGAGGCAGAGGCCCGCGGCCTGAGCGTGGCTCAGAAGCCGGACAGTCACGACATCTGCTTCATCCCCGACGGCGATACCCGGGGGTGGCTCGCCGAGAAGGTCGGCACCGCCACCGGTGAGATCGTCGATCGAGAGGGAGCGGTGGTGGGCTCGCACGAGGGTGCGCACAGCTTCACCGTCGGCCAGCGTCGCGGGCTGAAACTGGGCGTTCCTGCAGCAGACGGCAAGCCAAGATTCGTCCTCGAGGTACGCCCGGTGTCCAACACGGTCGTGGTGGGTCCGAAGGAAGCGCTGGCGATCGCGGAGATCTCCGGCGAGCGGTTCAGCTGGGCGGGCGCGGCCCCGACGGATGCGTCTTTCGAATGTCACGTGCAGATCCGTGCGCACGCCGACCCTGTTGCTGCTCGCGCCGAAGTTTCGACCGATGGCGTACGCGTCGTTCCCGAGGTGCCACTCGACGGTGTCGCACCGGGGCAGACGGCCGTGCTCTACGTGGGAACCCGGGTGCTCGGACAGTTCACGATCGACGCGACCGTTTCTGCCGTTCCTGTCGGGGCATAACCGGCACCGGATGTCGGCGCCCGCTTCTAGACTGGCGGGGTGCCGGAGAACATCTCGCTGGAAGACGCCCGAACGGAAGCGAACGAGCTGACCACTCGCATCCTCGAGGCGAAAGACGCCTACTACGGGCGCGACACGTCCGTCGTGGACGACGCCACCTACGACGGATGGATGCGCCGTCTGGACGAACTCGAGCGCCTGCATCCCGAACTCCAGGGTCAGGACTCGCCCACGCAGATGGTGGGTGCTGCCGAGGCGACAACCCTCGCGACGATCGAGCACGCCGAGCGGATGCTGAGCCTCGACAACGTCTTCTCCCTCGACGAGTTGCGGGAATGGGGCGCGAAGACGCAGTCCTCCGCCGGTCGGCCGGTGGCGTGGCTCACCGAGTTGAAGATCGACGGGCTGGCGATCAACCTCCGCTATGAGAACGGCGTCCTCACCTCTGCTGCGACCCGCGGCGACGGCAGGGTCGGTGAGATCGTGACGGAGAACGCGCTTCGGCTGCCGGAGATCCCGGAGCGACTGAGCGGCGAAGGGCACCCGGCTATCGTCGAGGTGCGCGGAGAGGTGTTCATTCCCGTCGCCGCGTTCGAGCGTCTCAATGCCGCGCAGGCCTCCTTCCGCGACCGTGCCTACGCCGATGCGCTCTCCCGTTGGGAGGCGAGGGGCGGCGCGAAGAAGCCCTTCGACGAAGAGAAGGCGCGCACGGCGGCCGCTCGTCGATTCCCGGCGTTCGCGAATCCCCGCAACGCGGCCAGTGGAGGTCTTCGCCAGCAGATCGACAAGAAGGATGGGTTGGAACTCGAGGCAGGTCTCCTGCGCATCGAATCGCTGGCTCTGTACGTGCACGGCGTGGGGGCCTGGGCGAATCCGCCCGTCGCGGCGCAGAGCGAGGTGTACGAACTCCTGGCGGGGTGGGGTCTGCCCACGAGCCCTCACACCAAGGTGTGCGACACGATCAACGACGTGGTGGCATTCGTCCAGCACTTCGGTGAGCACCGCCACGATGTCGAACACGAACTCGACGGCATCGTGGTGAAGGTCGACGAACTGGAACTCCATGACGAACTCGGGGCCACCAGTCGCGCGCCGCGCTGGGCGATCGCCTTCAAGTACCCGCCGGAAGAGGTTCAGACGAAGCTCCTCGACATCGTCGTCTCGGTCGGGCGCACCGGCCGAGCCACTCCTTTCGCCGTGATGGCGCCGGCTCAGGTGGCCGGCTCTGTCGTGCGTCAGGCGACCCTGCACAACAAAGACGTGGTGAAGGCGAAAGGCGTGCTCATCGGCGACACGGTCGTGCTGCGCAAGGCCGGCGACGTCATCCCCGAAGTGCTCGGACCCGTGGTCGAGAAGCGCGACGGTACGGAGCGCGAGTTCGTCATGCCCGCGGAGTGTCCCGAGTGCGGTACTCCGCTGCGCGCGATGAAAGAGGGCGACATCGACCTCCGATGCCCGAACGCGCGTTCCTGCCCTGCGCAGGTGCGCGGTCGCGTCGAACACATCGGATCGCGTGGTGCACTCGATGTCGAGGCGCTCGGCGAGGTCACGGCGGCGGCACTGACGCAGCCGACGACTCCCGCCGTGCCTCCCCTGGAGACCGAGGCAGGTCTGTTCGCTCTGACGCTCGAGCAGCTCGTCCCGATCGAACTGGTCGTACGCGATGCGGAGACGGGACTCCCCAAGGAAGACGACGACGGACTGGTGAAGACGCGAGCGCCGTTCCGGCGCAATCCGACCGCAGCGGAGAAGAAGTCCGGCGCCGAGGGCCCCCAGCCGTCCTCACAGGCGCTGACCCTGATTGCCGAATTGGAGAAGGCTAAGAAGAAGGAGCTGTGGCGTCTTCTCGTCTCGCTGAACATTCGGCATGTCGGGCCGGTCGCTGCTCGAGCGCTCGCGCAGTGGTTCGGCTCCCTCGAAGCGATCCGCACGGCGTCGAGAGAGGAACTGGCGTCGGTGGAAGGAGTCGGCGGGATCATCGCCGATTCCCTGATCGCGTGGTTCGAAGTCGACTGGCACCAAGAGATCGTGAGGCAGTGGGCGGCGGCAGGGGTGCAGTGGGCCACTCCCGGCCACCCGGGACCCGGTGCCGCAACGGACGAGGGGGGAGTGCTCGAAGGTCTCACGGTGGTCGCGACCGGTTCACTCGACGGCTACACTCGCGACGGTGCTCAGGAAGCCATCATCAAGGCGGGCGGCAAGGCCGCGTCGAGCGTTTCCAAGAAGACCGACTTCGTCGCCGCAGGGCCCGGAGCGGGCTCCAAACTGGGCAAGGCCGAAGAATTGGGAATCCGCATCCTCGACGCGGCACAGTTCCACATCCTCGTCACCGAGGGGCCAGACGCTGTCGCATGAAGCGCTACGGACCGCTGATCATCGTCCCGGATGCGCTTGCTGTCGGTGACCCCGGCCGTCACCATCTGAGGTTGACGCCCGACGCCGTTCTCATCCGCGAGGGCGCCGAGAACCGTGGAATCCTGCAATGGTCGACCGTCGAGAAGATCACCCTCGACGTACCCATGACGCGATTCCGGCTGCCCGGTCTGGTCAGCACGATCGTGCTCGGTGCTCTGGCGGCTTCGATGCTTTCCGATCCCGGAGTCGATCCCGACGACGGAGCCGTCACACTGACCGTGGACGGCGAGCCGAGAACACTGCCGCTGAGTCGTCATCACGTCGGCGGGTATTGGGCGCCGACGGTCGCCGGCGCCCACCGACTGCTCGCGTTCCTGATTGCCGAACCGGAGCATCGGGCGCTTCTCGCGCACCCGGATCAGCTGATCGACATCGCCGCACGGCTCGCTCACCAAGCTGCGTAGCGGAGAGGTCCGCGGGACGCACTCGACGAGCGAGCCGTAGGACGGTCAGCTCTTGTGGCGCGGCTTCCGGAAGGGCTTTTCCTCGCGGTCGCTCCGCGCCGGCCTGTCGTCGCGACGCTCGAAACGCTCGCCGGCGTCACGGCCGCCCTCGCGGGGACCGCTACGGCGGGCACCCGGTCCGCGATCGGGCTTGATCTCGATCAGACGCCCCGAGATGCGCGTGTCGCGCAGCTTCTCGAGAACCGTGGGATTCAGATTCGAGGGCAGCTCGACCGTCGAGAAATCGGGGCGGATGTTGATCACACCGAAGTCGTCGCGTCCCAGTCCGCCCTCATTCGCGAGGGCCCCCACGATCTGACGCGGCTCGACCTTGTGTCGACGACCGACCTCGATGCGGTATGCGGTGTAATCGCCTCGGCTGCGGCGCTCCGTGCGAGGCTCGCGCGCGTCTCGCGCTGTGCGCTCCCGCGGCGGGCGGTTGTCGGCCTCGACTGCTTTGGAGACGTGGTCGTTGGCGGGATCGAGCAGCAGCGGCTTGTCACCCTGCGCGACGACGGCCAGAGCGGCAGCCACATCCCCCTCGGGAACGTCATGGTGGCGGACGTAGTGCGCGACGATGTCACGGAAAGCCTCGATACGGCCGGTCTCCGATAGCGCGGTGGTGATCGCGTCGTCGAACCGTGTCAGGCGGGTCGTGTTCACATCCTCGGTGCTGGGAAGCTGCATCTGCGTCGGCTGCTGACGGGTCGCCTTCTCGATGTGCTTGAGCAGATAGCGCTCACGAGGGGTGATGAAGCTGATGGCATCACCCGTGCGTCCGGCACGTCCCGTGCGTCCGATGCGGTGAACATAGGACTCGGTGTCGGTGGGGATGTCGAAATTGATGACGTGGCTGATGCGCTCGACGTCGAGTCCGCGAGCTGCGACATCGGTGGCGACCAGGATGTCGAGCTTTCCGTCCTTCAGCTGGTTCACGCTGCGTTCGCGCTGCACCTGTGCCACGTCGCCGTTGATGGCCGTTGCCGAGTACCCGCGCGCACGCAGCTTCTCGGCCAGCGTCTCGGTCTCGTTCTTCGTGCGGACGAACACGATCATGCCGTCGAAGTTCTCCACCTCGAGGATGCGCGTGAGCGCGTCGACTTTCTGCGCGTAGGACACCACGAGGTAACGCTGCGTGATGTTGGTGCCCGTCGCGGTCTTCGACTTGATGCTGATCTCTTCCGGCTCGCGCAGGTACTTCTGCGCGAGGCGGCGGATCTGGGGCGGCATGGTCGCCGAGAACAACGCGACCTGCTTCTCTGCAGGCGTCTGCGCGAGGATCTGCTCCACGTCCTCGGCGAAGCCCATCTTCAACATCTCGTCCGCCTCGTCGAGCACGAGGTACTGCAGCTGCGACAGATCGAGAGTGCCCTTGGCCAGGTGGTCCATGATGCGCCCGGGCGTGCCGACGATCACGTGGACTCCGCGACGCAGGGCGGAAAGCTGCACGCCATAACCCTGACCGCCGTAGACGGGGAGGACATGCACGCCCTTCATCTTCGAGGCGTACGACTCGAAGGCTTCGCACACCTGCAGGGCGAGCTCGCGGGTCGGGGCCAGCACGAGAGCCTGCGGAGACTTCTGCGAGACGTCGAGCCGCTCGAGCACGGGGAGCGCGAAGGCTGCCGTCTTACCGGTTCCGGTCTGCGCCATGCCCACGACATCGCGGCCCGAGAGCAGCGTCGGAATGGTGGCGGCCTGGATGGGAGAGGGCGTCTCATATCCCAGATCCTTGATGGCTTTGAGGACGGGCCCGGTGATGCCGAGCTCCTCGAATCCGGGGGTCGCGGGAGATTCCTCGGGGGCGTCGGTCAGCACTGCGTCTTCAGGGGTCACTACCCAAGGGTAGCGCCCCGACGGCATTCGCGCCTGTGAGGGCGCCCTCACGCGCCGCTGGTGAGTGCGACCAGCTTCTCCTTCACCTGCCGGCGGAGAACCTTGCCGATGAGGGACTTGGGCAATTCATCCACCACGAAGATCCGCCGGGGCACTTTGTAGGGGGTGAGGATGCTCCGGACGAAATCCCGGATCGCTTCGACGTCGACGTCGGCCCTGCCGTCGATCACGACGGCCGCGACGACCTCCTCGCCGGAGTGTTCGCTTGCCAGTCCGACAACAGCGGCATCGCTCACATGGGGGTGTTGACGCAGCGCGTTCTCCACCTCGGTCGGCGCGACGTTGAAGCCGCCGGTGATGATCAGCTCCTTGATGCGGTCGACGATGCGGACGAACCCGGCGTCGTCGATCGTGACGATGTCGCCGGTCCGGAACCAGCCGTCCACGAACACCGCCTCTGTCTCTTCCGGCTTTCCGTAGTACCCCGAGAAGACCTGGGGCCCGCGCACCAGCAGCTCTCCCGCAGACCCCGCCGGAACGTCGACCTGCGGATTCTCCGGATCCACGACACGGCATTCCGTGCCGGGCAGCGGAAGACCGACGGTCCCGGGGACCCTGTTGTCGGCGACGGGGTTCGCCATCAGCACGGGGGAGCATTCGCTCAGTCCGTAACCCTCGACGAGGTAACCGCGGGTCGCTTCCTCGAACGGAACGACCAACTCGTGCGGGAGCGCCATCGCGCCGGAGATCGCGACTTCGATTCCCTCCAGGGACACGCCTCTCTCCTTCGCCGCCGTGAAGAGACGGTCCGCGATGGGCGGGACGAGGGGCAGGAACGTGGCGGGGTGCTTCTTCACGACGTCGAGCACGAGGTCGGGATCGAACTTCGGGAACAACACCAGCCGCGCCCCGATCGACATCGCGAAGGTGAGGCAGAGTGTGAGTCCGTAGGCGTGGAACATCGGCAGTACGGCGTACACGACGCAGCCATCGCCTCGCTGGATCGACGGCGTCCAGGCCTGAGCCTGCGCGGCATTCGCGAGCAGGTTCCGGTGTGAGAGGGAGGCGCCCTTCGGGTTGCCGGTGGTCCCCGACGTGTACTGGATGATCGCCAGGTCGTCCGTCGTGGGCTTCGGGTGCGACGCGGCCAGGGCGGGCGTGGATACGACAGCGTCCCAGCTGACGGTGCCGCGCACCTTCGCAGTGAGGGCGGCTCGTGATTCCCGCGCCTTGGCCACGGGCAAGCGCAGCGCGACACGTGTCAGAACAGGCATCGCCCGGGTCACGTCGACCGAGATCAGACTCGTCACAGCGAGATCGGCGGGGAACTCCTGAACGGTCGCCGCCACCTTGTTCCACACGATCGCATGCTTCGCGCCGTGGTCCTCGAACTGTTTGCGCAGTTCGCGCGGGGTGTACAGCGGGTTGTGCTCCACGACGACGGCACCGAGGCGCAGCACGGCGTAGAACGCGATGATGTGCTGCGGGCAGTTCGGGAGGACGATCGCGACCCGGTCTCCGGCACGCACCCCGAGGTCGCGCAGGCCTGCAGCTGCGCGATCGATCGCCGCCTGCAGTTGCGCGTAGGTCGTCTCACGTCCGAAGAACTGCAGTGCGGGAGCGTCCGGGTAGTCCCGGGCGGATGCGGCGACGATGTCGATCAGCGAGCCGTCGACCGGAGCGAGATCGTCCGGAACCCCTTCGGCGTAGCTGGCGACCCATGGGCGAGGGGGCAGGAACGTGCTCACGAGCCCAGCATAGGGCGGCGGCCTGCCCCGGCAAGGAGCGTCGGACGCGCCAACTAGAATGGTGGCGTGTCTGAAATCACCCCCGATCTCGTGCGCCATCTCGGCGTGCTCGCGCGTATCCAGCTTGATGACGACGAGGTGACCCGGCTCACCGGGCAGCTCGACGCCATCGTCGACAACATCGCGAAGGTGTCGGAGGTCGCGACCGACGATGTCGTCGCGACCAGCCACCCGATCCCGCTGAGCAATGTGTTCCGACCCGACACCGTCGGGGAGACGCTCACACATGAGCAGGTGTTGCAGAACGCCCCGGACGCCGCCGATGGCCGCTTCCGCGTCACCGCGATCCTGGGAGAAGAACAGTGAGCGACATCATTCGCCTGACCGCCGCGGACCTCGCCGAGAAGCTCGCCACGCGTGAGATCTCGAGTGTCGAGGCGACCCAGGCCCATCTCGATCGGATCGCGCTCGTCGACGGCGACGTGCACGCATTCCTGCACGTCAACGCACATGCCCTGGACGCGGCGGCGGCGGTCGATGCCCAGCGCGCTGCGGGTGACCAGGTCGGGCCGGTCGCAGGCGTGCCCCTCGCGATCAAGGACGTCCTGGTGACGACCGATCAGCCCACCACCAGCGGGTCGCGGATCCTCGAGGGCTACCGTTCCCCCTACGACGCGACGGTCGTCGCACGGTCCCGTGCGGCGGGGCTCATCCCGCTGGGCAAGACCAACATGGACGAGTTCGCGATGGGCTCCTCCACCGAGCACTCGGCGTACGGACCGACCCGCAACCCCTGGGATCTCGACCGTATTCCCGGTGGTTCCGGCGGTGGTTCGGCCGCCGCGGTCGCCGCCTTCGAAGCGCCGCTCGCACTCGGCTCCGACACCGGAGGGTCCATCCGTCAGCCCGCGCACGTCACCGGCACGGTCGGCGTGAAGCCCACCTATGGCGGCGTGAGCCGTTACGGAGCGATCGCTCTCGCGTCGAGCCTCGATCAGGTCGGCCCGGTCGCGCGGACGGTGCTCGACGCGGGCCTGCTGCACGACGCGATCGGGGGTCACGATCCCAAGGATTCCACCTCGTTGCGCGAGGAGTGGCCGTCGTTCGCCGATGCCGCCCGCGAAGGCGCTCGGGGAGACGTGCTGAAGGGCCTCAAGGTCGGAGTCATCCGAGAGCTCCCCGACAGCGGCTTCCAGCCAGGGGTCGCAGCGTCGTTCCGCAGCGCTCTGGCGATGATGGAGGCGCAGGGAGCCGAGATCGTGGAGATCGCGGCACCGCACTTCGAATACGGCGTCGCCGCGTACTACCTGATCCTCCCGGCGGAAGCTTCCAGCAACCTCGCGAAGTTCGACTCGGTGCGGTTCGGCATGCGCGTCACCCCGAGCGGCAACCCGACGGTGGAAGACGTCATGTCGGCCACCAGGGACGCGGGTTTCGGCGACGAGGTGAAGCGGCGCATCATCCTGGGCACCTACGCGCTCTCGGCGGGTTATTACGACGCCTACTACGGCAGCGCGCAGAAGGTCAGGACGCTCATCCAGCAGGACTTTGCCACCGCCTTCGCGGATGTCGACGTCATCGCCACGCCTTCGGCCCCCACCACGGCGTTCAAGCTCGGCGAGAAGGTCGATGACCCGCTGCAGATGTATCTGAACGACGTCACCACGATCCCCGCGAACCTCGCCGGTGTCCCGGGGATCTCGATCCCGAGCGGTCTTTCCGACGACGATGGTCTGCCCGTCGGCATCCAGTTCCTGGCGCCCGTGCGCGAAGACGCTCGTCTGTACAAGGTCGGAGCCGCGCTGGAGACGGTGCTGGTCGACTCTTGGGGAGCGCCGCTCCTCACCCGTGCACCGCAGCTCGCAGGAGGAACCCGCTGATGGCCGCCGCCAAGCTCATGGACTACGACAAGGCCCTCGAACTCTACGAGCCGGTTCTCGGCTTCGAGGTCCACGTCGAGCTCAACACCAACACCAAGATGTTCTCCGACGCGCCCAACCCGGCCAACGAGGCGTATCACGCGGCTGCGCCGAACACGCTCATCGCCCCGGTCGACCTCGGGCTTCCCGGGGCGCTTCCGGTCGTGAACGAGACGGCGATCCGCTCGTCGATCAGTCTCGGTCTCGCGCTGGGATGCTCGATCGCCGAGTCGAGCCGGTTCGCCCGGAAGAACTACTTCTACCCCGACCTGGGCAAGAATTTCCAGATCTCCCAGTACGACGAGCCGATCGCGTACGAAGGGTCCGTGGACGTCGAGCTCGAGGACGGCACGGTCGTGACGATTCCCATCGAGCGCGCACACATGGAAGAAGACGCCGGCAAGCTCACCCACATGGGTGGTGCGACCGGACGCATCCAGGGCGCGGAGTACTCGCTGGTCGACTACAACCGCGCGGGTGTTCCCCTGGTCGAGATCGTCACCAAGGTGATCTTCGGCACCGAGCACCGCGCGCCCGAAGTCGCCAAGGCATATGTCTCCGCGATCCGCGACATCGTTCGCGGACTGGGGATCTCGGAGGCGCGCCTGGAGCGCGGCAATCTGCGGTGCGACGCCAACATCTCGCTGCGTCCGCGCGGCGACGAGAAGCTCGGGACGCGAACGGAGACCAAGAACGTCAACTCGATGCGCTCGGTGGAGCGCGCCGTCAAGTACGAGATCCAACGTCAGGCGCAGATTCTCGCCGACGGCGGCACCATCACGCAGGAGACGCGGCACTGGCACGAAGACACCGGCACCACGTCTCCGGGGCGTCCGAAGTCGGATGCCGATGACTACCGGTACTTCCCGGAACCCGATCTGCTTCCGGTGCAGCCGGCGGCGGAGCTGATCGAGGAGCTCCGCGCTGCGCTCCCTGAGCAGCCGGTCGCGCGCCGTCGTCGTCTGATGACGGAATGGGGCTTCACCGATCTCGAGTTCCAGGATGTGCGAAACGGCGGCCTCCTGGATGCCGTCGAGGCGACGATCGCGGCGGGCGCCACGCCGGCCACTGCACGCAAGTGGTGGACAGGCGAGATCACCCGCCTCGCGAACGCGCAGGAGAGAGATGCGGCAGATCTGATCGCCCCGGAGAACGTCGTCGCCCTGCAGCGCCTGGTCGACGCGGGAACGCTCACTGACAAGCTGGCTCGCCAGGTTCTGGAAGGCGTCATCGCGGGGGAGGGCACGCCGCAGGAGGTCATCGACGCGCGGGGCCTCGCGGTCGTATCCGACGACGGCGCACTGATCTCGGCGATCGATGATGCGCTGGCATCCCAGCCTGACGTGCTCGCCAAGATCAAAGACGGCAAGGTGCAAGCTGCCGGAGCCGTGATCGGCGCGGTGATGAAGGCGATGAAGGGCCAAGCCGACGCGGCCCGTGTCCGTGAACTCATTCTCGAGCGCGCCGCTCAGTAGCGCGCGTCCCCGGGCCTGTCACCCCAGGCCCGGGGGAGAATGGTCACATGGGACGCGGTGACGGCAGTGGGCGGATCACCTCCGCCGCGAACGCCGACGACACCGGCACGCGTATCCTGCACGTCGACATGGACGCCTTCTACGCGGCCGTTGCGGTGCTCGACGATCCGAGCTTGCGCGGACTACCACTGATCATCGGCGCTCCGGACGGACGTTCTGTCGTGTCCAGTGCGTCGTACGAGGCGCGTCGATATGGCGTGCACGCCGCCATGCCCGTCGCTCAAGCCCTCCGCCTCTGCCCCGCCGCGCGTGTGGTGGCGCCGCAGTTTTCGCGCTACCAGGAGGTTTCGCGGAAGGTGATGGCGATCTTCGAGTCGTTCACGCCGCTGGTCGAGCCCCTCTCGGTCGACGAAGCCTTCCTCGATGTCCAGGGGGTCCGGCGGCTCTGGGGCAGTCCTGCACGGATCGCCGAGCTGATCCGCACCAGGGTGCTCGACGAGGTGGGGATCACGTGCAGTGTCGGCGTCGCGGCGACGAAGCATGTCGCGAAGATCGCGTCGACCATCGCCAAGCCGGATGGGATGCTCGTGGTCGCGGCGAGTGACGCCCTCGACTTCCTCGCGCCGCGACCCGTGCGAGCGATGTGGGGCGTCGGCCCGAAGGCCGCGGAGTCTCTGGAGGCCCGCGGTATCCGGACGGTGGCGGACATCAGAGAATCCTCGCAGGAGTCGCTCGACAGGGCTGTGGGTCCTGCTCTCGGCGCACGACTCGCGCAGTTGGCCCGAGGAGAAGACCCGCGATCGGTCGACACCGAGCGCGTCGAGAAGAGCATCGGGCACGAGGAGACCTTCGACCAGGACGTCCTCGATCGTGCGTTCCTCCGCGCAGAGCTGCTGCGGCTCTCCGACCGGGTCGCTGCGCGACTGCGGCGCGCGGACTGGGAGACGGCCACCATTGCGATCAAGGTCCGGTTCGACGACTTCCGCACCATCAATCGTTCGCAGACCCTGAGTGAACCGACCGCGGTCGGCCAACGGATCGGTGAGGCCGCGCAGGCGCTGTTCGACCAGATCGAACGGCGGGATCCGGTGCGTCTCGTCGGTGTCCGCGCCGAGAAGCTGCGACCGGCGGGCGGCGGGGGATTCGGGCTCTGGGATGACGACGAGCATTGGCGGAAGGTCGAGGGGGCGATGGACGAAGCAGTGGCGCGGTTCGGTTCTGCCACGATCAGTCGCGCCCGTCACATCGGTCGCGGCGAGGGCCGGGGCGCCGCGCAGCATCCGAAGGCCCACGGGACCGATTGAACGCACACGGCGCGTGTCCGGTCGACTAGCGTGGAGGCATGCCGAACATTGCACTGGAACTCGGAAAGCAGGTCGCGTCCTTCGGCGTGAAGAGCGCGTATGGAGAGCCGCAGGACGTCGACGGCGTGAGCATCACCCCGGTGTCTTTCACGTATTCCGGCTTCGGTGGCGGAAGTGGTGAAGGCGCAGAGGGCGGTGGCGGTGGCGGCGTGTCCATCCCGGTCGGCGTGTACGTCCGCCGCGAGGAAGGCCTCCGTTTCGAGCCCAACATCGTCACGCTGCTCGCTGTGGCAGTGCCTTTCATCTGGGTCGCCGGACGCGCGCTGACCCGCACCATCCGTGCCCTCAAGAAGTGATGACCCGGTCGCGACGGTTCTCGAGCGCGCCGCGGAGCTGATCGCGCGCGATGTTCGCGCTGTCTCGGCCGCGAACCCGGTCGTGTTGATCGACGGACGAAGCGGTGCAGGCAAGACATCGCTCGCCGGACTTCTGGCTGCTCGCTGGCCGCTGGCGGGGCGCGTGCAGTTGATCGCGCTCGATTCCCTCTACCCCGGCTGGGATGGGCTGGACGGCGGGGTTGAACGGGCGCTGGAGTGGATACTTCGCCCGCACGGCCGAGGGAAGATCGGCACCTGGCGTCGATGGGACTGGGAGCGCCAGACGGACGCCGAGAGTCACGCCGTCGATCCCTCTCTGGGAGTCATTCTCGAGGGCAGTGGCATCCTCACCCCGGCGACGGCCGCACTCGCGGATGTGCGGGTGTGGGTCGAATCCACGGAACCGGCCCGCAAGGCGCGTGCGCTGGCTCGGGACGGTGACACCTATCGCCCGCATTGGGATCGGTGGGCCGCGCAGGAAGAGGCACACGTACGGCGTGACGTTCCCGCGGCCCTTGCTACCAGGACGATCGAGGTGCCCTAGCCGCTTGCGGTCACGGTCGTGCGTCGAAGTGGTCCGCCGCCTGGATCAGGACTTCGAGACGATAGCCGAGCCAATCGTAGACGTCACGCCGGCCGTCGTCCGCCTCATCATCTTCGGACGCGATTCCGAGCCTTTCGGCGATCACGAGCCGGATTGCGGTGAGTGTGCGGAGCCAGGCGTCGAGGTCGTCGATGGCGATGGCCAGATCGCGCGACGCCAGCGCCTCGTCTTCGGTCAGCGCCTCGGCGTCCGCGTCGAAGGGTGCCAGCGCCTGACGCACCGTCGCGGCATCGCCGAGCCGGCGGTCGAGAAGATCGTCGCGAGTGCTGTCGGCGAACGATGCCGCAGCGGAAAGGTCGTCGGGATATGCGCTCGGAGTCAGTCGCCGGACAGCGGGGTCGGCGGCGTCTCTGCCCTTGACGAGGTCGAGGAAGTCCTCCACGATCTGGGCAAGGTGAATCCCCTCGATGAGTGCCATCGGAAGAACCACGATGCGCTCGCTGTTCACGGCGCCCTCCGCACGGTCGCCCAGAGTCCGTAGTCATGCATCGCCTGTGCGTGCACCTCCATCGTCTCGCGAGGCCCGGTGGCGACCACGGCGTGTCCGTCGTGATGCACGGACAGCATCAGCGCCGTCGCGTGGTCCAGAGAGTAGCCGAAGTACGTGCGGAACACCCGGACGACGTAGCTCATCAGGTTCACGGGGTCGTTCCATACCACCACCTGCCAAGGCTCCATCGGAGCTGCGCTCAGATCCGTCCCCTCGACGGTCTGTGGATCAGCGATCGGTCGGCTCATGCCCAGCCCATCTCGTGGAGTTGGCTGTCGTCGAGGCCGTAGTAGTGCGCGATCTCGTGCACGAGCGTCGTGTGGATCTCGTCCTGCAGCTCATGCTCGGAGGCGCACAGCGCAAGATGGGGCTCGCGGTAGACGACGATGCGATCGGGAAGTTCGCCCATGCCGTACTGCGTCCGCTCGGTGAGCGCCAGCCCGTCGTAGAGGCCGAGGAGATCGAGGCTGCCGTCCTCGGGACGGTCTTCGACCACGAAGACGACATTCTCGAGCCCCGCGACCATCTCATCGGGCAGTTCGTCGAGCTCGTCGATCACGAGAGCCTCGAAGGCTGCGGCATCCATGTCCATCGCCCCCAAGCATACGGGCGGGTGGGCTGGCGCTTGATCAGTACGCGAAGCCGATCAGTGCATGAAGACGAGCAGCGCTGCGACGGCGATGAAGAGAGTGCCGAACACGGCGTTGAGGGTCCGCTGGCCACGCGCTGACCTCGTCAGACGCCGGAAGGGACGCGCGGCCGTGGCGAAGAAGCCCCACATGACCAGGACGTCGACCACGATGACGGTGGCGACCAAGGTCAGGTATTGAGGAACGGGTGCTTCATCGAGACGGATGAACTGGGGGATGAACGCGAGGAAGAAGACGATGGCCTTCGGATTCAGGAGATTGACCCAGAAGCCGCGTCGGATCATCGACCAGCGCCCCTCTCGCGACTGCGCCGACGCGATGTCATCGTCGACGAGGACCACGATCGGTTTCGTCAGGATCAGACGGATGCCGAGGAACACCAGATAGGCGGCGCCGGCGTAGCGGATGCCGTTGAAGAGGACCTCTGATCGCGAGACGAGAAGGCCCAGACCCGCCGCGACGATGGCGACGTGGACCACGAGCGCGATCTGTTGCCCGATGATGCCCCAGATCGAGCGGCGCCACCCCTCGTTGAGCGCGTTCGACATGGTGTTGATCGCGCCGGCTCCTGGCGTGAAGCTGATGACGACCGAGGCGGTCAAGAGAGAGAACCAGACCGCGAGCGACACCACGTCAGTCTAGACGCGAGAGGCGCCGACCCGAGACGCAGAAGAGGCCTGAACCGCACGGTTCAGGCCTCTTCTCACTGGGGTGAGTAACGGGACTCGAAACTGTTACTTCCCGCACCCCTGAATGCCTGTTCTGCCGCAGAATCACGCGGATGTTGCGTACTCCCCGTCTGGGGTGTCCGTAAATACAGTCTACGCGGAAATTCAGGGATCGCAATGGGGCATTGTAGGCACGCCTACGCGAGTAAGCCGCGATGCAACCACTGCCCAACCCCCATGCGTGCCCGCGTGTACGTGACTCGCCCGAGACGCTGTAGGCAGTAAGTCCGATAGTCGAGAATGACCTCCGGCGTCACTCCCATCTCCTCTGCGATCCACTCGGCATGGCTGTTGATCTGCTCGAGCTCGGCATACAGATCCGGTGCGACAAGCAGTGTTGCAGCGTATGCATCCGCCTGACGTTCGTTAGGGGGGTGATCCCCGCAAGCGTGTCCGTAGTGATGATGGCCGAGTTCATGAGCGATCACCGCCCGGCGCTCATCTGGTGTGCAGATCAGGTTGAAGTAGATCCGCTGCTCGTCAGCGGCGTAGTACCCGAGGTCGCCCTCCGGCATATCGATGGCGTGGACTTCAAGCCCCGCTCTTGCCGCCATCGTCAGTAGATCCTTCATCTTCCCCCTCGAACGCCCGGCGAGCCTTGGGTACGCCCCGTTTCGCCACCTTGCGAGTCGGGATGCGCTGGTCCTCGGTTGCCTGCTGTGTGTAGTCATCGTCTGTGATGCCACCGACATTGAACGTCTGAACGGGGATGGGTTGACCGGACGATAGCCGCCGCGCGTTGGCTACAAGCTCGTATGGGCTGATCCCCATCAGTTCGGTTGCGATGTAGTGCACGTCGTTGGTCGTGAGGATCTTCTCACCCTTGAAGATGTCGGCCCACCACGTGAGCCCCCGCTGGCCGGCAGAGATCCTGGAGACGCCACGGATGGACAGGCCGGATGCCTGACGCACGTGATCAATGTAGGCGGTGATGCTCATCGCGAAGGGTGTGTGCTCGGTGTGCTTGTCGGGGTTCAGGGCGCGAGATTTCGCGGTTCCCTTCCCGACTGTTGGCTGCTTGGGCATGTGAGAAGCGTACTCAATTACGAACGGATTTGTATCAAAGACTTGCGCTGTTCGTAAACACGAACAATGATGGAGTCATGCCAGCCAACACCGACACCTACTCCGTCTCGATCGCGAACGCGGTCAGGGCCGAGATGGAAAGACGTAAGAAGAAGTTCTACGAACTCTGCGAGCCGCTGAATCTCAGCTGGCCCACGGTCTCGGGCAGACTCAACGGTCACAAGCCCTTCACCCTCGACGAGATCGAGGCAGCCGCAGTCTTCCTGGGCATCACGGTCGAGGATCTGCACAGGTCCGCGAGACTCGGCGATGAAGCCACTGACCGCGATACCAGCACTCTTGAGGCGTCGAGAATCACTCCGCCTCAGCAGGATGCATGGGCTCAGCCCTCCCGCGCAAAGGCGAGGAGAGCGTCATGAACGCCCTCGCCCTGAGTGCACGGCTGGACGATCTCAAGATCGTCACTCTGACGGACGGTGAAGTCTGGTCAGCCCGTGACCTGATGTCGTTCGCCGGCTATGACCGTTGGGAACGATTTTCTGGTGCGATCAACCGCGCCATCGAGTCCGTGAACACTTCCGGACTCGATGCCTCAGACCATTTTCGCGGCACCGCGAAAATGGTCCCCATTGGCTCCGGCTCGCGCAGAGAGATCGAGGATGTTGAACTCACCCGCTACGGGTGTTACATCCTCTTCCAAAACTCAGACGCTCGTAAGCCGGAGATTGCGGCACTGCAGCAGTACTTCGCGGTGCAGACCCGCAAGCAGGAAATCTCGACGCCATCGTTCGACCCGACCTCGCTCGAGGGGGCGACGCAGATCATCCAGGCGGCTCAGACAGCCCTGGCAGCTCTCGCGGTCGCACAGCCGAAAGCAGACGCTTGGGATGAGCTTGCATCGGCCGAGGGTGACTATGCGGTTGCTGATGCGGCGAACATCCTCAAGCGTGCCGGTGTCGATACTGGCCCTCAGCGCCTGTTTGAAGCTCTCGCGTTCATTCGGTGGATCTACCGCGGTGAGGGCAAGAGGTGGAGGCCGTACGCGTCTGCACTCGACGCCGGCTATCTGACTGAGCGCGCGATGCCTCCCCGTCTGAACTCGGATGGCGTACTCGTTCCGACTGCGCCTCAGGTTCGTGTCACCGCTCGTGGTCTTGAGCGTCTGCGTGTGCGTCTCGGGAAGCTCGTCGCATTGGATGTGGCGTCATGAACGCCGCACACATGACTGACCCGTTCGAGTTGAACATGCCCCCGGTGATTGACCCGGAGGAGTCGGCTGACATTCTCGCCCAGCCCGTGTTTGTTCCGTGGCATTCGATGCGGAGGTCTGACCATGAGTCCTGACACCATCCCGCTCTGGTTCGCGGTCCCAGCGATCGTCGTCCTGTGGATCGCATGGCCGGTGTACGAGTTCGTGATGTCTCGTCGGTATTGGGCGGCTCGTGATGCGTCTGACCCGGTTGCGGTGACTGCTTCTGGAACTCGGCGCGATCACTACCCGCGTGCATGCAAGACGGAGGCAGTGCGATGAGCGACGTCCAGGCACGTTTCGAAGCTGCCAAGAACCGCGACGTGAAGCGCATGACCAAGTCTGAGTTGACCGAGCTTGCCACCAAGCTCCACCTTGCCGCTCGGCACCTGGAGAACGCTGCTCACTACGAGTCGGTGTCGACGAAGCACCCGGTTGCGCTGAAGCAGGAAGAGATCGCCGAGACGCTGCTCGATGACGCGATCCTCTACTTCGCCACGATCCGCTCTCGAGTTGTTCCAGGGCCGATGATGCTCGCGGATGGGAGTGTTCGATGACTCAGTTCGCTTCCACCCTGTACCCGCAGACGAACCCGACGAATCCGATCCTGCTTGAGTTCCGCGAAACCCGCCAGCTCCGCGGCGTCGACCCGAACGTGGCCCTAAATCTGTACCTCTCGTACGTCGACCGGGGTATGTGGAGTTGGTCAGATGATCATCGAGATCATGCCCGCCGTGTTCTGACTCGTCTGGCGACTCTGTCCGGCTGATCACCGTCAACTGATCCGGCTCCATCGGCTCGCTGCTGATCTAACCGTCGATTGCCGTACCCGAAAACCTGTCGTATCCGTGCCTCGGCGCGGGCGACGTAAAGCCGAAAGAGGTAACTGTCGTGCCTGAAATCACTGAGACGTTCCTGAAGAACCTGGCCATCGAGCAGGGCCATTCGGTTCGGCAGGCGAAGCAGTACGCCCGACACATCGTCACTGCGCCGTGGTTCCCGGTCGTGGTTGAGACGTACACGATGCCAAGCGCCATCACGTACAAAGACCCGACTGGCGAGACCGCAGTGCACAACGTTCTCACTGCCGCACTCATGAGGAATGTGGCGCTGGAAGTGAGCGCGTCATGACCAAGCCGCGAGAAGGAGGGGACGTGAGCTGTTCAGTCGAAACCTGCGAGCGCCCTGCCCGTAAGCGGAGCCTTTGTAACTCTCATTTCAGCCGGTTCAGGAGAACAGGCGATGTGCAGGCGGATGTGCCTATCGCATCGCGGAGGGACAGCGAGTTTCAACGTCTCGATGACGGCACCTACGTCTGCCAAGAGTGTTCCCGTGCGCTCCCTCTTGACGAGTTCCAAACCCGAAAGGACACGCCGTCGGGAAGGCGGAAGGTGTGCCGAGACTGCCGCCGTGAGCACGGCCGCGAGTGGCGAGCCAAGAATCCCGCCAAGGGGAGCGAGTATGCCCGCCGGCATGCGGCGCTGCATCCGGACAGCAACCGAAACCGCTACTTGCGGCGGAAGGAGGCTATCGAAGGCCTTCCGAAGGACGAGGGGATTAGTCGTGATTCGCTGCGTGAGCTCGATGGTGATCGGTGTTGCTACTGCGGAGTTTTGATGACCTTCCCCGATGCCGCATCTGGGAACGGTTGGTCAAGCGACCTGGCAACTCTGGAGCACGTCATTCCTGTCAGCGTCGGAGGCTCGCACACCTGGAACAACTGCGCTCTAGCCTGCGCAGGCTGCAACGCGTCCAAAGGGGCAAAGATCGACGACTCGTGGCGCATTCGCCAGGGCCATCGGTTGAGGCGTTGACGGACTTGTCATCTGCCGTGACTCCCAGTGACCCCAGGGGCCGGTGTGAGACCTCACTCCACCGGCCCCACTCTCAAACCGCATGGCCCAGGCGAACCGTCTGGGCCTTTTCTCGTACCCCGAACGGAGAAACCTGTGGACGAGTACACGCCGACCGATATGGAAGTCGAAGTTCGCTTCATCACTGGGGCAGGACATAACTCGCACCCCGGAAGCCGCAAGGAGCAGTACGACCGGTGGCTGGCTGCGCATGACGCTCAAGTCAGAGCTGCGGCCATCTCGGAGGCGCTTTCGTCTGAGGCTTACCCGTTGGAGCTCTTGGAATTTCGCAGCGCCTGGGAGGCCGCAGACATGGCGGGCCGGGTTGGATATCGCGTGCGCGATGGCCTTGCCGCCGTGTTCGCAACGCGGGCGAAACGACTTGGACAGCAGTCGTGACCGCCCCCGTCTCGCGCAGAACGGTCGTGTTGGGTGCCGCATGGTCGGTCCCTGTGATCGCAGCCGCCATCGCAACACCACTCGCCGCAGCATCCACCACACCGCGTATCCCGATCGCTTGCGTATACCTGCAGAACAACGGTCACGCCGGCGATAAGAGAAACGACTGGTGGCAGGTGACGTACAACGACGGCACGACTCAGATCCTCGACAACGGGACCGTGCAATCCGACCGCGAGTTGAAGGCGTTGTGCGGGAAGAAGGTGCACTCGTGAGCGCCGAGCTCGATGCCGAGTACGAGGCAATCATCACGTCCGGCCAGGCCGCTATCGATGGCACACGACCCGCACCGTTGGGCCGTTGATCGACCCGACCCTCACTCAATCAACGACGAAACGAAGGATTTGACATGACCGATCGCAGGACGAAGCGCCGTTATGCGCATGAGCTGTACCCGCACGAAGAGGGAACGATCCGACCCCTGGAGGTCGAGGTTCCCTATCTCTACGCACGTGCCCTCGGTCTGGAGATCAGCGGCACGTCATGGTTCACGGTGGAGCCGCGATCGACAGCAGGCGACCGCGTCGACCGGATGATCGGTGCCCGTCATGTCGCCCTACTTGCCGATGCGCTCGCACAGGATCTCGTCGGTCAGGAGGCGTGGGAGTGGGCCGAGTCCATGCTCTCGGACGAGTCGGGCGAGATCGTCTATGAGCGCGCCGTGCAGCACGGAGTCGATCCGATGATCATCAAGCCCTACCCGTGCGGGGACGAACCGGGACACCACGATCACTACTCGGAACCGGACAGCAGGGGGTCGCGATTCGTTGATCGCATCGAAGGCCGCGAGTCGGAGTGCGACGAGTGCACCGAACCGATACCCGCCGATGACTGATCGCGACTGGAAAGAGTACGCCGAACAGTGGGACGAACACGAACCCCCAACCGGCGTCATCCCCTGCATCCGGTGCGCAACCGTCGACCCGATGATGCCACCACACAACCAATCCACCCGGTGCAAACATCTGCCCCGGGAAGTCACGCACTGCACGTGCGAATCCTGCTACGGGAGATCAAGAGATGACCTCGATCACTGAGCTCGAACACAGATTGCAGCTCGCACAGGAAGAGAAAGCCGCCGCCGAGATGCACTACCGGTACGTGGAAGCGAAGGAAGCGGCAGCACTCCAGGAACTCACCAAGGTCCGCATCGAACAAGGAGAGTGCTGATGAACGCAACGGAGCGGTGGCAGGCCGTCGAAGGCTACGAGGGCTGCTACGAGATTAGCGACGTAGGACGTGTTCGATCACTCGAACGGCTAGTCGCCGGCCCCCGAGATGGGACGCGGCTGGTTCGGAGCAGAATTCTTCGTTCAGAGCGAATTCAAGGTGGGTACCACCGAGTCGACCTATGCAGGGACGGGGTCACCAAACACCACATGATTCATCAGATGGTGGCGATTGCCTTTGTGCCCGGAAGTGGTCCGAATTTGATGGTGCTCCACAACGATGGAGATAGCCAAAACAACCACATGGAAGTGACCGCATGAGCGACTATCAGGGTCTCGTGCACGGCCTCGAGGAGCAGCGGTATCACCGCCAGCCCGGGTTGAGCAGCACTGGGGCGAAGAAGATCCTCAAGTCTCCGGCCCACTACCACCACTACGTCACGCACCCGGAAGAACCGAGGGATGCGTTCGATCTCGGTTCAGCCGTGCACGCCAAGGTGTTGGGTGTCGGTGCCGACATCGCCGTCTACCCGGATGGGAACGGGCCGGAGCGGTTCGAGTACGACGGCGCCGAACTCGACAACGTACTCGCATCGAACGGTGCGATCTCCACGAAGGCCGCGAAAGCGTTCGAAGCGGATGCCCGGTCGAAGGGACTGATCCCGGTCAAGCGGGTCACTGCCCGAGTGGTGAACCTGATGGCCGAATCGGTGCTGTCCAATGGGACCGCTCGAGCGCTGTTCGAAGGCGGGCAGCCGGAGGTTTCGATGTTCGCAACCGATCCCGCAACCGGCGTCCCGATGCGTGGGCGACTCGACTACCTCAGCAAGAGGATTGCCGACCTCAAGACCACGGCCGGGGATGCGTCAGAGTCTGGTTTCGCCCGCCAGGCATTCACCCTCGGATACGAGATCCAGTTTGGCTGGTACTCGCACATCTACGAGCTGATCACCGGAGAACGCCCGCCGTGGTTGTTCGTCGTCGTGGAGGCGTCAGCGCCGTATCTCGCCAACGTTCATGTGTTTAGCGAGGACGGACAGCGCATCGGGTCTCGGAAGGCTCAGGCGGCTCGTGAGCTGTACGCGC